>JAUQWL010000085.1 GCA_030835185.1 Solirubrobacterales bacterium
TCAACCTGGATCTATCGTCCGGTTTCTCACAAGATTCGTTGTGACCGGGTCCGTCGTGCTGGTCGCTCTCCTGTTCTGGGTGGCACCCTCGGCTGCCGGCGCCGTCTTCACGCTGTCTGACGAAAACCGGGTCCGCGATCCCGCGATAGCGGTCGACGAGCAGGGCACATCGCACATCGTCTGGAACGTCTCGACCATCGGCGCCGACGATGACCTGGTCTACTGCCGGATCCCACGCGGCGCCACCGGCTGCGATCTGGTGCATCGGTTCAACCTGCCGAAGGACGACTTCTCCGGACCCAAGATCGTGATTGCGAGCAGTGGCGACATCGTGCTGGTCACCGGACGCTGCTGCTACCCCGCCTCGCCGGTGCTGGCCCTGATTTCTGTCGACGGCGGCGGCAGCTTCGGACCACCGGTGGCGATCGCTTCGGAGTTCGGGCCGGTAGGGGAAGTCACGGTCGGCCCGGGAGACTTCTCGCTTGCGCTGAGCGGCGGAAACAGCGGGCCTGACTTCTCTTCGATCTGGCGGGCGGCACCGCTCGATGGCTCCAGCCCGGATCCCAAGGTTCTGCTTTCGCCGTTTCCCAAGGCCTACAGCGTCAGCACCGGCTTCCCCGACCCGACCAGCCCTATCGTCGCCTATTCCGACTTGCAGGACATCTACTTCCGCAGTTGGGACGGCACCGGTGACTACAACAGCATCGGCAACTGGCTACCGGAGGGCCCGCCCGTCACCAGCGGCGCCGAGCCGAAGTTGGCCGGCGGCGTTCGCGGTCTCTATCTGATCTACCTCGATTCGACACCGCCGTATCAGTACTACGTGAGGAGTTACGACGGGTCGGGCTTTCCGGCCTCCACCAAGCAAGTGATCAGCGACCCGGAGTCCGGGCGATCCGCGATCTTCCGCGACTTCCACGAGGACGGCGAAGGCAACCTCCACGCCATATTCCGTCAGCGCACCAAAGCCGGCGAATGGCTGCTCAGCCACCGGGTCTCCCGGGACGGCAACCAGACCTGGCAGGAGCCGGCGGTCCTTGCCCGGGGGGGAGCAGCCGACGATCTGTACCACATGCGGGTCGGTGCGGCTCCCGACGGCGGTGGCGGAGTGGTCGGCGACAACAACAGCGGCGGCCGGGTCTGGTTCGCCCCGTTCGGACCGCTGGGGCCGCCGCCCGGCACCTGCAAGCCATTCGTGAAGCTGGGCACGACCAAGGTCCGGGCGCTCAAAGGCTGCTTCGAGAAGGCGGGAAAGAAGAATGCATGGGTCGCAGCCGGCCCGGTGAAGGTGAATGGAATCGACATCGATCCGAAGGGTGGCTCCGGGTCCGACTCAGCCGGGGCCGGGGCCTCATCCGGATTCAAGGTGACGGCGATCCCGGGCAACCGGACCCTGAAGACAAACGGGACGGCCCGGGTTCACGCCGGTGCGGTTCAGCTCGACGTCGGCACGGTCAACTGGAAGCTGCCGGCCAAGAACGGCAAGGTGATCAAGCTGGCCGGAAACGACGGTTCGGTTTTCAAGGACCTCGGCAAGTACACCAAGGAGTTGTTCGATCTGCCCGTGGTCGGCGACGCCGAACTCAGGATCAAAGGCAGCGGCACCGAGATCCCTTCGCACTTCAGGATGCCGGGCATCCTCGGATCGGTCACCGGGAACACCACCTTCGAAACCGGCCAGGGCGGGATCAGCTTCGACGGTCTCGAGATCGAGGTGCCCAAGGCGGGTATCGGCCTGCTCCATCTGGTCGGCATCGACATCAAGTACGACGGGGCGGACCGCTTCACCGGAACCGCCCGGGTCGCCCTGCCGCCCCAGTATTCGAAGTCGATCACCGAGGTCACCTTCGGCATCGAGGACGGTGAGCTCAGCCTGCTCAGGGTCGAGCCACCTCCCTTCACCCCGGCCCTGCCGATCATCGGCTCGCCGCCCTCGCCGATGGTCGGACTCGACCGCATCGACTTCACCTACGTCCGGAAGCCCGGCTCCCGCCTCTTCACGGGTGGTATCTACCTGATCGGCGGACCGAAAGCGCTGGGGCTGTCGGTCGACGGCGCGGTCAGTCTCGAGTTCCCGTCAAAGGGGCCGACCATACTCAGCGCCGGAGGCACGCTGACGGTGGTCAAGGTACCCCTGGGGGGAGGAGAGACGACATACACCGTCGGATTCCCCGGCAGTTTCAAATTCAACGCAGGGTTTTCGCTGTTCGGATTCACCGGCGGCCTCGAGGGGTTCCTCGATCTCTCCAGCGGGAAGTTCAGCGCGTCGGGCAGCGCCCACAGTGGCCCTTTCGGAGGCGAAGCGGCGGTCTCGAGCAAAGGTATCGCGGCCTGCGTCAGCGTTCCCGGCCCACCGCCGGACGTCGGTTTCGCCTGGAAATGGGGTGGCCCCCCTTCGTTCCTCTGTCCTGACATCGGTTCGTTCAAGATCTCGCCGCCCAAGGGCAGCTCAGCGCCAGTTGCGGGAACGCGGGCCGGCGCCGGGACGCCGGCCGTGATCCCGGCCGATGGGGTCAGCCTGCCGTCCGGCCTGAACGAGGCGGCGATCGCCGTGCTCGGTTCGGGCGGGGCACCCCTGATAGTGGTCACCGGGCCCGATGGCGAAGTCGTATCGAGCGGCCCGGAGACGATCGAGCAGGGGCGCTACCGAATCGTCCCGGTCCCCGGTGAGTCCCGGACGATCATCCAGATCGGTGATCCGGTCGGCGGGAACTACTCGGTCGAAGCCCAGCCGGGTTCGGTGCCGATCTCCCGGATCCTGACCGCCCGCGGCCTGCCGCAGCCGAAGGTCACCGCCAAGGTACGCGGCAAGGGTCGCAAGCGCCGCCTCATTTACCGGGTCAGGCAAATAGACGGACAGCGGGTTACCTTCAGCGAAGAGGGAAAGGGCACCGGTCGTCAGATCGGCATCGCCAAGAGGGTCAAAGGCCGGATCCGCTTCTCGCCGGCCCCCGGTCCTCGTGGCCGGCGCCGGATCGTCGCCCTGGTCGAGCAAGACGGTGTTCCCCGGGCGCAGATCCAGGTGAGCCGCTACCGCGCCCCGGGGATCGCCAGGCCGCGCCGCCCGAAGCAGACGCGGGCCCTGCGCAGGGGCCGCAAGCTGCTGGTCAAGTGGTCGCGGCTGCGCGGAGTTCACGGCTACGAGGTCAGGGTCAACCTGCCTCGGGACGGCCGCCGGCTGATCTTCTACCCGCGGAGTCGCCAGACCCGGCTCATGGTGGGCGGGATCGAGAGCACCGACCGGGGCCGGATCACCGTCGCGGGGATCGGGGCCGACGCGAAACCGGGCAGGAGGGCGGTGGCGAAGCTGAAGTCGAAGCGTCGCCGTCGGCGGGGTTCATCGGCCGCCGCCGGGAATGGTCGTTGACGGATCCCCGGAAAACGTCGAGGCCCCTATCGGCGGCCCGCCCCACGATCCTGCGATCGTGACCGATCTCTACGTCGCAATGAGCATCGAGAAGACCATCGAGGCAGACGCGATGTAGACGGCCACCCTGCTACCCGGACGGCCACACAGCCGACGGTCGTACCGTGTCAATGCGGTAGTCGGTCGCCCGGAGATCAAACAGCCTTGAGCCGAGCTCCATGGCCCGGTCGACCGGGCTCTGGGGATCGCGACCGACTTCTCCCCGGCTGTTGCCGATGCCGACGACGGGTGCTTCCAGCTTCTGGCCTACGTATCGCGTGAACTCCTGGAGTTCGTGGATGATCCCGAGGGTTGCACCGGGGTAGCTTTCCTCGGCGCTGATCAACAGGGCTGCCGGCTTGCCGGCCAGGCCAGCGATGACTCGTTCGGAGTCCGGGTGTTCCGTTGACGTCAGGCAGAACAACCGGTCCAGGAAAACCTTGAGCTGCCCGGACACTCCGTACCAGTAGACGGGCGTTGCGTAAACAAGTGCGTCAGCCTTCACGACGTGGTTCAGAATCAGGTCCTCGTATCCGTCATCGATGGTGCATCGACCATCGGCGTCGCGACAGGATCGACAGTCCGCCAGCAGCTCCTTGATCCGATCCGAGAGGAAGATCAGCTCGGTGTCATGGCCGGCCTGAGAGGCACCGTCCAGGAGCGCTCGAGCCAGGGTCTCTGAGTTTCCACCACGTCGAGCGCTGCCGCACAGTGCCAGGACCTTCATGCCAGGCATCATCACAGATCGATGGTAGATACCGCCACAACCGCCCTCGTCCGCGAAGATCCGCCAGAAGCATCTGAACGTCCGGACGCGAGCCCTACGACCTGAAACGCCCTGGCGAAGCATCACGGGTCTCGAAGAGATTCCCGGACAAAGGGGCGGGTGACCGCCTGAGCCCGAGGCCCCGACCCAGGTAAACCGGCAGCCGAACCGACCTACTTCCTGATCTCGATCTTCTTCTTGACGGTCTTGCCGCCGGCGTTCTCGGAAGTCACCTTGAAGGCGATCTTGACCTTGCCGGACTTCTTCGGCTTGAGCTCGAGCTTGATTGTCTTGGTTGTTGCCGCGGCTATGCTCCCTGCCGACCTCTTGAAGCTCACGCCCTTGCCGCTGACCTTGAGCCTTACGTCGGTTGCCTCGGCGTTTCCTGTATTCGAGGTCTTGACCCTGTATGTGACCTTCTTGCCCTTCTTTACCTTGGCCGGTCCCTTGACCTTGACTGTGCCGATCTCGGCCTTGCCGACCGGGGGATCGACGGTGGGGTCGACCGACGTATCGACCGTGAAGATCCGGGTCACCGGGGTCGGATCCTGGTTTCCGGTCGCGTCCTCGGCCCTGAAGGAGGCGGTGTGGCTGCCATCGGAAAGGCCGGTGAAGGTCTTCGGGCTGGCGCAGTCGGCGTACGGCTCGCCGTCGATCCAGAACTGGACCTTGGCCGTGTCTTCGGCCGGGTTGCCGGCGAAGGTGAAGGTCGCCTGGTTGGTGGTGATCGTGCCGACGGGGCCGGTGGCGATGGTGGTGTCGGGCGGGGTCGTGTCGGTGTTCAATGCCCATAGGTCTTCGCCGTTGGTGGGGTCGGTGGCGCTGAAGTACAGGGTGTCGCCGACGTCGGTGAGGTTGCTCGGGGACGAGCCATCGCCGCCGGGGTTGATGTCCTTGACCAGGTATGGCTCGGGGGGCGCCGCGAGAGCGGCGGCCGAGCTCATCGCCAGGCGCAGAAGGCGGCGGTGAGTGCGGCAAAGAGGACGAGGGTCCGTTGTCCGAGCCGACGGTCGAGCTTCGCGGCTCCGGAGTGCGGACGAGTCGTGACGGGTGCATCGACGGACACTGGGCTCCCTTTGTTTCTGTTTGCACCCTTCCCGGCGGACTCAGCTAACGGGCGCGGTGGCGTAGTACATTATTGAAATAGAGCCTGGAT
>JAUQWL010000086.1 GCA_030835185.1 Solirubrobacterales bacterium
TGAGGCGACTGTCTCACACCGGATACAAATGTCGACCACTTCACCGCCCCCAGCGGATGGGCCGGGAAGGACCCGAACCTTCGACCTCCGGATCGTGGGTCCGCTCTAACCAACTGAGCCACCGGCCCGCTGCGGCGATCGTATTCCGCACACCTGTACGGGCGGGCGACCGTTTCACTCAGTCGTCATCGTCGTCGTGGCCGTCGCCCTCGTCACCATGACTATCGCCAGATCCGCCGGAACCCGAATCGTCACCCGAGCCGGACCCGGTGCCCGGCGCGCCCTTACTGACGGGGGGCGCGTACCGAGCATCGTCCTGAGAATGCCCTCCGTCCGCCTTCTCCGTCTTGCGGTCATTCGATCCCTGACCGGCCTTCGTCCCTCCCGGGTTCGTCCCGGAGGCGGGTTTCCGGGGCGGGTCCAGTGCCCTGCCGGCAGAGACCGGTTCGCCCGCGATGCCGACCGGCTGATCGGCGAGGTTGCGCGCGACCAGGGCGATCGCGACGGCGAGCCCGATGCCGAGGAGGCCGAGCGCCAGCCAGATCGCAAGGCTCCTCAGGGTGAAAGGTGGTGGCTCTTGCCGGTTCATTGAGAGAAGACTAGAAAACAGCGGGTTAGCAGCAGGCAAAACCCGGGCCGCTTCACAGGCTGTCCGGCCCGGCGGTGGGGAGCGTCACGACTGCCTGCGTTCCCGTCGATTGTGCCGAGGAAATCGTAACCGTTCCGCCCCATTGGCCGATCAGCTCCCGGGCGATAGCCAGTCCGAGGCCGGTCCCCCTTACCCCCTGCCGGCCGGCCCTGCCCCGGGCGAAGCGTTCGAATACGGCCTCCTCCTCACCTGGCTCAAGGCCTTCGCCTTCATCCGTGACGCTGACCCGGCCGGGTGCGACCTCGATCACGATCTCGCTTTCGATGGGCGAGTAGTTGATGGAGTTTTCGATCAGAACGTCGAGCACCCGCTCGAGATCCGGGCGGGCGCAGAACACCGGGCCCACACGTTCACCTTCCAGCAGCCTGAGCACAATCGACCTGCTGCCGGCGGCCGCCACCCATCGGTCGCGGGCTTCGCCGGCCAGCTCCTCGAGGTCGATGCTCTCTCCGGGAGCATCCCTCTCCCCCGCCCGGCTGAGGACCAGCAGTTCGTCGACCATCTTCGAGAGCCGGTCAACCTCGACGAGGCCTGCCTCGGCTTCGGCTCTGTCGGCGGGGTCGTCGAGTTCATCGCTGAGTCCTTCCAGCCTGAGCCTCAGCCCGGTCAGCGGGGTCCGCAGCTGATGGGAGGCACTCGCCACGAAGTTCTTCTGGCTGTGAAGGAGCCTGCCCACGCGGGCGGTCATCTCGTTGAAGGAGCGGGCCAGCGACCTCTGCTCGGTACTGCCCCGGATCTCGGCCATCGCCTCCGTATCCGGATCGCCTTCGCCCGTCGCGAAGTCGCGCGCGCTGGCTTCGAGCCTCCTGATCGGACGGGCGATCTGATTCGCGATGACCGCGCCGACCAGCAGCGAAAAAGCGATGACCAGCAGCGCCAGCAGTCCGATGCCGAGCAGGGAACGCCTGACTGCGGACTGCACGGCGTCAACGCTCTGGGTGATGCGCACGGCCCCGACGGTGCGGTCGCCCCTGAAGATCGGGTCGGAGGTC
>JAUQWL010000087.1 GCA_030835185.1 Solirubrobacterales bacterium
AGGCGATCGAGACCCCGACCGCAGACCCGGGCTGACGTCGATCAGTCTCGACTGCGGTCGCGCCTGACGATCGGAGTCAGGTAGCCGATGGCCCCACCGACCACGGCCGCGCCCAGAAGCAGCAGGATCAGCGGTGACGACGTGTTGATGAAAAGCAGATGGAACTCGACCGTCTGGGAATTCTGGAGGATGACGATCAGCAGGAGTGCCGCCACGACCAGCAGCGCCCATCGCTTCCACGAGGTTCCGGATTCCCGGGCGGGCTCGGTGGGACGGTTTCGGCTCGACATGAGGCAACCTTACAGTCCCGCCCGGAGGCCGAACCTATACGGAGCCGGCAGCTGAGCGGGCATGACGGCGGACCCTCGGGCCGAGCGGCAGGGGAGACGATGCACTGTTGTCGCCGTAGGGATGCATCCCGTCTCACCTTCTTGAGCGTGAGGCTCGTAGCCTCGAATCCATGGCCGAAACGCACGGAGAAAGCGGGCAGGCGAGCGTCGAATGGGCCGGGCTGACCGCACTGATCGCGCTCCTGGTTCTCGCATTCGCCCAGACGGGACTCTCCGTTCCGGGCATCGCGGTCGTCCATTCGATAAGCCGTTCGATGCTCTGTGCGGTTTCGCTCTCGGAAGGATGCCTGGACGAAGGCTCTCTCGAGCAGGCATACGGGGCAGAGGTTGCCGAGGTCGTTGAGGCGAACGCGCCGGATCTGTTCTTCGGCTCCGGTCTGCTCGGGCTCCCGGTCGACTTCCGCTCCTGCCGGTCCCCGGCCTGCGCCGACCCACCGGGCGAGGGGGTCGTTTCGCAGTCGTCGGCAGGTGAGCCGGTCACGCTCTTCACGCGGGTCGTCGATTGCCGCGACCGGTCGGAGGGGACGCCGGACGGAGCACGGCCCGCGGCTCCGGACGAAGGCGGAACCGGGGCACAATGCAGCGGCGCCGCCGCGGGCGGGCTATTCATCCAGTACTGGGCCTACTACCCCGAGAGCGCTTCCTTGCGCGGACTGCCGGTGCTGGAAGAGAAGGGATATCACCGGCACGACTGGGAGTCCGCCCAGGTGCGAATCGGCCCTGACGGCGAGGTCGACCAGCGGGCCTCGTCCCACGCCGGCTACAACCACGACCGCTCGGTGGTCAACTGGGGTTCGGACATGGGCTGGGGGCTGCTTCGAGAGGTGACCGAAGCGGTCGGTCTTCGGGAACGCGGCGGCTGGGGGCCTGCCAGCGGCCGGCTACTGGTTGCCGGCGGCAGCCATGCGGGCAATGTCGAAGGCCCGGTCGACGGTCGGAGCTACCCGACCCGTACGCCGGCTCGCAAGGTCCGGTTGATACCGCTGGAGGAGGTGCAGTCAGGACCGTTGGCCCGGCCGGCGGATTTCGATCCGATCACCCCGCCCTGGAAGAAGCAGGTCTGGAGGGCACCCGAGGCCGAGGGGACCGGCTGAAGCTGAATCCATCGAAACCGACGGTTAAGCAGGAAGAAGCCGGCAAGGCCGGCTACGAGCAGAGGTGCAAGCGCGTCTTTTGGCCGTCCCCCGCCTGGGACCGGCTCCCGCTCGGCCAGGGGTACTCCCGGGAGTCTCGCGTCTACCTGCTCACAGATCCATCTCGCCCTCGGAGCCGGCATCGAACAGCGGCGCGTACTCTTCGGGCAGCTGCTGGCGAACATTCGCGATCTGTCCTTCCGAGACCGCATCCGTCACGACTGAGATCACGGCACGCGCCTGATGAATCCCCTCCGGCAGATCGACGCCGATGCCGTCGCTGACCCGAACGAAAAAGTCATGCAGCGCCAGCGGTTCCTCACCGCCGCCACCTTGCAGGTGAATGGCGATCTCCTGAGGGAGTTCGGCGCCGAGATTTTCCGGCTGCCCGCCGGCGAGTCGGTCACGAAGGGTTTCAAGGACCACCCTCGTAGCCCGCTCGGCATCTCCCCTTGAAGGGAGCCGGGCCCTGTTCGCCACTTGCCCGATGAACTCGTCATGCTGCATGTCAGTCTCCTTAATCTGATTGGCTCGTTACTGCTCGTTACCCGATCGAGGGGAGGGACAATCCGGGAGCGGTGGATCCTGCACGCAGCGATCCGGGTCCGGCCCCCTTCGATGGCCGCTGTCCGTCGCTGTAAAGCCCTCCCCGGAGGTCGTTCTGCCGAACGAGCCCGGCGGAACGGCAGATTCAGGCCGGCCCCGCCCCGGCAGGAAGAGTTCGCCGTGGCCCGCTCCGCGGTACCGGCTGTATTCAGGGAGCCAGAGCGGTGATCAGCGCGGCCATATCGTCGGGGCCGGTGATCGGGGTGACTACCGGCAGGGTGATGCCACCTTCGACAAAAGAATCGAGCCGTTCCCGGATCCGTTCGGGTGAGCCGAGCAGGAAGGTGTCTTCGATCAGGTCCCACGGTGCCGCCGCCGCCGCGCCGGCCCGGTCACGATCTTCCCAGGCCTCGACCATCGCTGCGATCTGGTCGCCGTAGCCCAGCCAGCGGAAGAAGCCCGCGTATACGGGCACGGTCACGTATGAAGAGAACATGAAGCGGGCCAGCGGCTCGACCTGTTCGCGCTCACCGGGGATGCAGAAGAAGCGGCAGAGGAGCTCGAAGTCCGGAGCGGCTCCTTCGATCCCCTCGATCACTCGCGGAAGGCCGCCGAGGGGCAGGAAATTTGTGAAGGCGCCATCGGCTTTTTCCACGGCCAGCTTGAGCATCCTGTCGCGCAGGGCGGCGAGCACGATAGGGGTCGGGTCGGCCGGTGCCGTTTCGAGCTTGAAGCCGGTCTCGGTTCTCTCACCTTCGAGCGCGACGCGCAGGAAGTCGATGGTCTTCTCGATCTTGCCGAGCGGTTTCTCGAAGGGGATCTCGTTCCAGCCGGCGACCATCCGGTCCGAAGAGGCTCCGATGCCGAGCACGAACCGTCCCGACGATGCGTCGGTCATCGCTGCGGCCTGCTGGGCCAGCAGTGCGGGGCCGCGTTGGAAGACCCCGACGATGCCGGTTCCGAGGCGGATACTCTCCGTCCAGGCGGCGCTGAGGGCGAGCGGGGTGAACCCGTCGGGGCCACCGGTCTCGCCGGTCCACAGGTCCGT
>JAUQWL010000088.1 GCA_030835185.1 Solirubrobacterales bacterium
GACGCGATCCTGTGGCAGTGGTTCGTCCGCGTGGTCAACCCGTCGGGCCGGGTCATAAGTCGCGACGAGGTCGCGCTCGGCACCAGGCTGAAGGCGGTGGAGATGCTCGAGTCCGGCATCACCACGGTCAACGACATGAGCTGCCATCGCAACCTCGGCTCAGAGGCCTCGCTCGGTGCAGTCGACGGCCTCTCCGAGATGGGGATGCGCGGAATCGTCTGCTTCGGTGCCGAGGACAGATACGCCGAGGCGCCCGGGCCGGAGGTATTCATGGCCGAGCACGAGGCACTGGCCACGCGGATCGACGCGGAGGCGATGATCGGTTTCCGGGCCGGCATCGGCACGGTGCTCGGCATCACCGAAGAGCTGTTCCGCCGCACGATCGATGCCTGCTCGGAACACGGATGGGCGGTGCACACCCACCTGGCCGAGGTCCGCGAGGAGCTGACCGAGTCGCGAATCGAACACGGCTGTTCCACGATCGAGCATTCCGAGCGGGTAGGGCTGCTCGAACATGAGGTGATCGCCGGCCACTGCATCTGGTGCTCCGAGAACGACATCGGCCTGCTGGCCAGCCGCGACGTCGCCGTCGCTCACAACCCGGTCGCCAACATGATTCTCGCCTCCGGTGTCTGCAAGGTGCCGAGGTTTCGCCGCGAAGGCGTGCGGGTGGGTATCGGCACCGACGGCGCCGCTTCCAATGACAGCCAGGACATGTTCGGAGCGATCAAGTCCGCGGCGCTGCTGCAGAAGGTCCACCATCTCGACCCGGCCGCGATAGCTGCGCCCGAGGTCCTGCGCATGGCGACGATCGGCGGGGCCGAGGCGCTCGGGATGGAGAAAGAGATCGGCAGCCTCGAGCCCGGCAAGCGGGCCGACGTACAGTTGCTCGAAGGCAACGGCGCCGAGTTGGCCGTGCTCCACGATCCGTTCCAGCAGGTGGTCTACGGGGCGACACCGCGCAGCGTTTCCGCTGTCTGGGTGGATGGAGTGAAACGGGTCGAGGATTCGAAGACCATCGGCGTGGACCGCCCGGCGCTTGCGTCGGAGGCCCGGACCGCCGCCGCAGACCTGGCGCAGCGCGGTGAGATGTTGGGCGAGTCGGCCTACGCCGGCCCGCTGCCATTTGAAAGAGAAGGGTGACCATGACTGAATCCACTGACGTGGTGCTGATCGGCGCCGGTCACAACGGGCTGGCCTGCGCCGCCTATCTGGCCCGTGCCGGCCTCGGCGTCACGGTGCTCGAGTCGTCCGAAACACCGGGCGGCTGCATCTACACGAAGGACCTTCCCGACGGCGAGGGCCGGCTGGAACTCGGTGGTTATGAGCACGGTGGCATCCGCGGCAGCGGCGTCGCGGCCGATCTCGAACTCGAGACCCGCTACGGACTCCACTTCCACGAGCGCGACGAGATCCTGTTCTCGCCCTGCGACGATGGCACCGGCCTGCCTTTCTGGAACTCGCTCGACCGGACCGTCGAGGGGCTGGCCGAAGTGGTCGGCCGCGACGACGCCGAGCGCTACCGTGCTTTCGCCGACTGGTCGTCGGCCGCGATGGGCGTACTCGCCCAGGCCGAGAGCGGCCCGCCTCCGACCCTGCGTTCGCTGGCCGCGCTGGCTGAAGCCGGCCTCGGGGCCGAGGGCGCTCGCCTGATCCAGGCGCTGCTCGCCCCGGCTACGGCGATCACCGATGCCGCCTTCGAAGACGACCGCCTGCGCGGCCCGCTCGACCACTGGGCGGCCCATTCCCAGCAACCGCCGCAGGTGCCCGGCACCGGAGCCGGAGCGCTCTTCCTCGCGGCCGCCCACGGCTCGCCGGCGATCCGCCCGGCCGGTGGCTCCCGCGGCACGGTCGACGCACTGGTCCGCTGCCTCGAGGACGCCGGTGGAAAGCTGATCTGCTCCGCGCCGGCCGAACGGGTCGAGGTCTCGGGCGGTCGTGCTGTTGCCGTGATCGCCAATGGCGAGCGTCACCCCGCCGGGCGCGCGGTCGTCTCCGCCATCGATGCCAGGCGGCTCTTCCTCGGGCTGGTTCAGCCCGATGCGGTTTCGAGCAGGCTCAGGGCAGAGGTCGAGCGCATCCACGTCACCTCGCACAACGTCAGCGAACTCAAGGTCGATGCGATCATCGACCGGTTGCCCGGGATCAACGGACCGGCAGGCATGGAGCGGACCTTCATGCTCTCGCCGAATACCGGCACCGACATCCAGCGGGCGTTCTCCTCGATCGCACTGGGCGAGCTGCCAGAGCGGCCGCCGCTGATGATCGCCTTCCCGTCGACCCTGGAGCCCGGCTGGGCACC
>JAUQWL010000089.1 GCA_030835185.1 Solirubrobacterales bacterium
GCCGTGGTCGCGCTCGGCGGCAACGCCCTCCTCCCCCGCGGCGAGTCCCCCGAAGCCGCGCTTCAGTTCCGGGCGGCCCGCGAAGCCGCCAGGTCGCTGGCCGGAGCGCTCGGCTCCCATCGCCTCGTGATCACCCACGGCAACGGTCCCCAGGTCGGACTGCTCGCCCTGATGAACGACGCCTACACGGGGGTGGATCCATACCCGCTCGACGTGCTCGACGCCGAAAGCGAAGGTCAGATCGGCTACGTGATCGAGATGGAGATCGACAACGCCACCGATGCCTGCGACACCGTGGCGTTGATCACCAGGGTCGTAGTCGACGAGGCCGATCCGGCCTTCAACGAGCCGACCAAGTTCATCGGGCCGGTTTACGACGAAGAGACGGCGAAAGACCTCGCCGCGAAACGCGGCTGGCCGGTCAAACAGGACGGCGAAGGGTGGCGCCGTGTCGTGCCCTCTCCCGAACCTCAGGCAATCGTCCAGCTGCCGGCGATCAGCGAGCTGGTCGACTCCGGCTTCCTCGTGGTCTGTGCGGGCGGCGGCGGCATCCCGGTGGTCGAGGAAGACGGTGGCCACCGCGGCGTGGAGGCGGTGATCGACAAGGATCTCTGCTCGGCCCGTCTCGCGGCCGACCTCGAGGCCGAAGTGCTGGTTCTGGCGACCGATGTCGACGCGGTCTATTTCGACTTCAACGGTCCCGGCGAGCGGGCCATCGGCCGGGTGAGCGCGGCAGAGTTGAGAAACCACGACTTCCCCGACGGGTCGATGGGGCCGAAGGTCGAAGCTGCCTGCCGGATGGTTGAAGAGACCGGTGGCCGTGCCGCGATCGGCTCGCTGGAGGACCTTCCGGAGCTGCTCGACGGAACCGCGGGAACACAGGTGATCGCAAAGGAAGCGGGATCATGAGCGACGAGAACCGGGAACGCCATGCCGAGGACGAGGACGCCGGCGAAGCTGGTGACCTCGATCCGAGCCACCGGGCGAAGAAGCCGACATGCCCCTGAACGCCGCATCCGAAGTCGGCAAGCTGCGCCGGGTGATCGTGCACCGGCCGGGACTCGAACACACGCGCCTCACTCCCGGGAATGCCGCCGACCTGCTCTTCGACGACGTGATCTGGGTCAGGCAGGCCAAGAAGGAGCACGACGGATTCGTCGAAGTGATGCGGGACCGGGGTGTCGAGGTGCTCTACGCCGAGCGACTGTTGACCGATGTCCTGGCGATCGAAGACGCCCGGGACTGGATCGTCGGGAAGGTCCTCTCCGAACGTCACGTCGGCCTCAGCCTCTCGCGCTCCCGCAGAAAGTGGGCCGAGTCGGCCGACCCGGCCGAGGTAGCCGACTTTCTGATCGGCGGAATCGTCAAAGGCGACATCGAAGGGGCCGGCCTCAAGTACGACTCGTCCTATGCCGAAGGGATGCTCCTGCCCCCGCTGCCCAACTTCATGTTCCAGCGCGACTGCTCCTCCTGGATCTTCGACGGAGTGACGCTGAACCCGATGGCCATGCCGGCCCGGCGTCCGGAGACGGTCTTCATGGAGGCGATCTACAACCACCACCCGGTCTTCGCCGGCCGGGCATTCCATACCTGGTACGGCGGGGTCGAACAGGACTGGGGACCGGCCACCGTGGAGGGCGGCGACGTGATGCCACTGGGCAAAGGCGTCGTGATGGCCGGCATGGGCGAGCGGACCAGTCCGCAGGCGGTCGCGATGATAGCCCGGGAGATGTTCAAGGCCGGATCGGCTTCGCTGTTTCTCGCCGTGATGCTTCCGTCGGGCCGCTCGTACATGCACCTGGACACCGTCTTCACCATGGTGGATCGCGACGCCGCAACTCTGTTTCCAGATGTGATCGACGGTGCGCGGGTATGGAGACTCACGCCCGGGGAGGACCCGGATCTGCCCAATGTCGAAGAGTTCGACGGCGGCGTGATCGCAGCGCTCGAATCTGCACTGGAGATCGACTCGATCAAGGTCATCCCCACCGGCGGCGACACTTTCGAAACCCGGCGCGAACAGTGGGACGACGGCAACAACGTGTTCTGCCTCGAACCCGGCGTCGTGGTCGCCTATGAACGAAACGTCGACACGAACACACGCCTTCGCAGAGAGGGAATCGAAGTAATCACGGTCGAAGGCTTCGAACTCGGCCGCGGCCGCGGCGGCGCCCACTGCATGACCTGTCCGATTGAACGCGACCCGGCCTACTGACGAACCCGCTGCCCTTCGGCGCAGACAAGCTCCTGCACACAGCCTGCGAAATCTGCGTCTTTTCGAGAGAACCGACGTCTTGACCGAGGGGATGAACAGTCCGCTGCAGCGCTCGAACCCGCTCGAGCTACGATCGCATGCCGGTCGTCGTCATCTCAGGTCGCGACGGTTGAACAGGACAAGCGACAGCGCGATCAGGCCGGCGGTCAGCCCGCCCAGGATCAGTGCATGGCTCCAGTCGATGCCGTTGACCAGCGGGTCCCCGGTCAGGTAGTAGCAGAACGGCGAGAGCTTGGCGAAATCGGAAAGGTTGTCGCTCAGGGGAAGCATTGAATTGGCCAGGTAAGCCACGAAAGCCGCCCCGGCCGAACCGAACGCGGCCAGCGGCACCCGGCCCGTAGCCGCCCCGAGGGCGAGCGCCAGCGCGCCGAAGACGGAAGCGAGCAGTCCGGCCATGAGCGAGGTGGCGAGGATCTCCGTGGTCCCGACCCCGAGGTCACCGAGCCAGGAGCCGAGCGCGACGCCGATCGAGGTGAGCACCACGGCGATCCCGACGTTGATCAGCATCGCAGCCGACTTGCCGAGCACTATCCTGCTGCGGCTGATCGGCCTCGCCAGCAGCAGGCCCATGGTGCCGGTCTTCTCCTCACTGCCGAGGGCTCTCGAGCCCATGGTCGCTGCGAGCGCGATCAGGGCGATCGGCACCACCAGGCTGTACAACTCACCGGTCAGCCAGCCTTCGGGTGTCCCCATATCCACGTTTCCGACCAGGGCCATGACGCCTTCGGGCAGGTCTTCGCTGATCGTTGCGAGGTCTGCCTGCAAACCATTGAACATCAGCCCGATCAGGATGCCGAGGAGGACGATCGCGAGGCTGATGACGGCCAGCATGCCCTGCTGCTCGGAGGCGGTCTTGGTGACGACTCCCGACACCCTCGCGGTTCCGGCGAGCTTCTCCATCGCGCGATGCGTGAGCGGGTTGTCCCGGAGCCGGTCGAGCAGCGAGGTGCCGACCGTTCTTTCGCGCAGGTCCCGGCGCTGGAACCCGACCGCCGCGACCCCGATGAAGAGCGCCGAGAGGCCGAGCTGGACCGCCAGATGGGCACCGTCGACGCCGTTCCTGAGGGGATCGCTGCCGTTGTAGTAGTACCAGGGGAAGATCTTCGCGAGATCAGCCAGTCCGGAGACCATCGGAAGCAGGCTGACGGCCAGATACGAGACGACCATGAGTCCGGCGGCGATACCCGACGAAAGCGACGGGTTGCCGGTCCAGCCTCCGACCGCAAGTGCCAGCAGGCCGAAGACGAGCGCGTTGGCGAACATGTGGAGCATCAGCGCGTCGATATGCGTTCCCGCGGTGGATATGCCCACGATCCCGGGGGCGAGAAGGCCCGCCCCGAGCAGCACCAGGCCACCGAGGACGACCAGGCAGATCAGGCCGGCGGTCTTGTGGGCGAGTACGTATCCGCGGCTCCTGGGGTTGCCCAGCAGGATGCCCATCGTGCCATCGCGCTCCTCGCCGGCTATCGAAGAAGTGCCTATCGAGACTGCCACCCCTGCATAGGCCAGCGCAGCCATGAAGCTGTAGATCGCTCCGTATGCGAGCTGGCTGACTCCCCCTTCAGAGCTGAACCCGTAGAGGTTCTTGAGCGCCTCGGGCATGTCCTGGTAGATGGAAAGGTCGATGCCCTTGTACACCGCGGCGGCGCCGGTCAGCAGCAGGCCGATGCTCACGGTTGCGACCGTCATCGACGTCCAGCGATCGCTGATCGACTTGGTGAAGACGCTCGCCAGCATCAGGAAGCTTCAGTCCGGTCCGTCTCGTCGTCGCGGTAGTAGGTGAGGAAGATCTCGTCGAGGTCGGCCTCGCGCGTGCGGATGTCGAGCACGTTGTTGCCTTCCGCCAGCGTCTTCAGCAGGTCTGCCATGCGCCCGTCAAAAGAAAGCGTCGCCCGGTCCCGGTCGACTTTGATGTCGCGTATGCCGGCAACTCCCGCGAGCCCGGACTCCCGGGCCGGACCGTCGAACTGAACGTCGATCTTGCGCATCGCCTTGGATCGCATCTCGGCCAGTGACTCGAGCGCAACCAGTCTGCCGTGGCGGATGATGCCGACCCGGTCTGCCACCAGCTGCACCTCCGAAAGCGTGTGGCTCGAAAGGAAGACCGTCCGGCCCTCGGCGGCGAGCTCCTGGAGGATGGCGTGGAACTCGCTCTGCATCAGCGGATCGAGACCGGCGCTCGGTTCGTCCATGATCAGCAGCTCCGGCCTGTTCATGAAGGCCTGGATCAGACCGACCTTCTGGCGGTTGCCGGACGAAAGGTTTCCGATCTTCTTCGTGAGGTCGGCGTTGAGCCGCTCGGCCAGTTCACCGACATAGGACCAGTCGACTCCTCCCCGGAGATTGGCGAAGTAGGTCAGGGTGTCCCGGCCGGTCAGGTTCGGGTAGAGGACGGTGCCGCTGGGCAGATATCCGATGTGGCGACGGATCTCGACCGAGTCCGCGCGGCTGTCGAAACCCAGGATCGAGGATCGTCCCTCGGTCGGCCTTATCTCGTCGAGGATCGTCCGGATCATGGTCGTCTTGCCGGCCCCGTTCGGGCCGAGGAAGCCGAAAATCTCACCCGTCTCGAGCGTCAGGTCCAGCCTCTGCAGGGCCTTGACATCGCCGTAGTGCTTGCTCAGGTTCTCTGCCTTGATCGGCGCTGCGTTGCTCATGTCCCGTTCTCCTCCAGTTCGTCCGAGGTCTTCGTTCCGGGAGCGACCGACGCTCCGACACCCCAGCGGGCCCGGTCGGGCCACTGCGATCCGTGGACGGCAGAAACCCCGGCTCCGATGAAGGAGAGTGCCTTGTCAAGAATCGTCAATTGATGACTCAGCGAAGGGATCTCGCTGGTCGACACCCTGAATCTCTCTTCGCTCAGCACCGCAAAGACCGCGACGGTCGCCGCTGCCGCCAGGCGAGGTTCGAGGTCATCCGGCGACTGCCCGAGATCGTCGGCGAAGTTGGCCGCCAGCAGCTTCTCGAAGTCGTGGTGGCGGCTGTGCTCGAACCTCTGAAGCTCTTCGCTGGAATCGATGATCCGCCTCTGACGCCGCATCTCCGGCTCCCGCCGCTCCCAGAGCTCGCGCTCGCCCAGGAGCCAGGAACGGAAGGCATGCAGCGTGGTTTCACCGGGGTCACGAAGTCGGAGCGAAGCCTCGATCGAAGTCCCCTGCTCACCCCAGCTTTCGAAGACGAGTTCCTCCTTCAGCGGAAAGTAGGTGGAAACGGTCCTCGGGGAGACTTCGGCAGCCTCGGCGATCTGGGCGATGGTCGTCCCCGCGTAGCCGTTCTCATCGAACAGGTTCATCGCCACCCGCGCGATCGTCTCCCGCGTCCGGCGCTTCTTCATCTCTCGCAATCCGGGGCGTTCCTGGTCGCTCATGGCGCGAACATAGCATATTGTGCACAACCTGCAGCATTGCGTATTCAGTGAAACTGCACTGTCTGCAGATATGGCCCGACTGTGCTACTTTCTCCCAGCGATTCACCGAGAGCCCCTCGAAGCGGCTTCGAAACGAGCAAAGAAATGGAACTTGATGTCTGACTATCTCGCGAGATTCACCCGTGTCCTGACGGGCCACTGGAAACGATCACTGCTCGTTGCCGCTCTGGTGCTTGCCGGCCTGATCGGCCTTGCGGCAACCGCCGCCGAACCGCCGCCGGACAACTTCGACGTCCCCGGCGCCGAATCACAGAAGGCACTCGACCTCTTCACCGAACATGTGCCGGCCCTTGCCGGCGTCGACGCCACGGTCGTCTACAGCGTCGGGGAGGGCAAGCTCACCCAGCCTCGTCACAAGCGCGCGATCGAGGCCGCTCTCGCCGATCTCAAGGCGCTGCCGGACGTGGTCTCGGTCACCGATCCGTTCGACCCGAACATGCCGAGGGTCTCCCGGGACGGAAGGATCGGCGCGAGCGACGTCCGCTACGACCTCGAATTCGGAGACGTGACCAGCAAGACCGGTGAGGCTCTCGAAGAAGCCGCGAGGACGGCCGAGACGGGCGGAGTCGAAGTGGCACTGCGTGGCGTCGTGATTGATGCGTCCTCCCAGCCGGAAGCCCCGATCGGCGAGCTGGTCGGCGTTCTGATCGCGATCGTGCTGCTCTCGCTGCTTTTCCGGTCGATGGCGGCAATGGTTGCCACCCTCGTCGGCGCGCTCTTCGGCGTCATGGTCGGCCAGGTTCTCCTGACCATCCTGGCCAGCCCGCTCGCGATGCCGGACTTCGCCTCCACCATCGCGATCATGCTCGGGCTCGGCGCCGGGATCGACTACTCGTTACTGATCCTCGGCCGGTTCCGCGAGCAGTCGGCGATCGGTGACTCGGTACGGGACGCAGCCGCGAAATCAGCGGCGACAGCCGGCTCTTCGGTCGTCGCCGCCGGTCTGATCGTCATCGTCGCAATCGCGGGACTGCTGGTCATCGGCATCCCGCTGGTCGGCAAGATGGGGATCGGGGCGGCGATCGGTGTCGCCGCAGTAGTCGTCTCCGCCCTGACCGTCCTGCCGATCATGATCGGGGCGCTGTCGAAGCGGCTTCGCCCGAAGAAGGCCGAACACGTGCTCCCCTCCCCCGGTTTCGAGAAATGGGCGGGCCTGGTCACGAAACGGCCATGGCTGGCGATCGGCGCCGGAGTCCTGATCCTGCTGATCTTTGCCTTCCCGATGCTCGACATGAGGCTCGGTCAGCCGGATGACGGCAACCAGCCCGAAGACACGACCCAGCGCATCGCCTATGACCGGTTGAGCGAGGCTTTCGGCCCGGGGTCGAACGGACCTTTCCTGATCGCCGTCGACATCCCCGACACGAGCGCCCAGACCAAGAGGGACCTGACCCGGCTCGAGTCGGACATGGCCTCCCTGCCCGGCGTGGCGTCAGTCACCCCGGCGATGACCAGTGAAGACGGCGAGATCGCCAGCATCTTCGTGGTTCCCACGACCGCGCCACAGGACCAGGAAACCAGCGATCTGCTGCACCGTTTGCGAGAGGAAACGATTCCGGCTGCTACTTCCGGCACCGGACTCGATGTCTACGTCGGCGGAAATACGGCGGGCTTCGAGGATTTCTCGGCCAAGGTCTCCGAGCGCCTGCCGGTATTCATCGCTGTCGTCATCGGTCTTTCGGTCCTGTTGCTGATGGCGGCCTTCCGGTCTTTCTGGATTCCGCTCGTCTCCGCCCTGTTCAACCTTCTGTCGGTGGCGGCAGCCTACGGCGTGATCGTCGCGGTGTTTCAGGACGGGATCGGTGCGAGCCTGCTCGGGGTTGACAGCGGTATCCCGATCATCTCCTTCATCCCGGTGATGGTCTTCGCGATCCTTTTCGGGCTGAGCATGGACTACAACGTCTTCCTGCTCTCCCGGATACATGAGGCCTACAACGAGGGTGACGGACCCCGCGACAGCGTGATCCACGGCGTATCGAGGATCGGCAAGATAGTCCTGTTCGCAGGCCTGATCATGTCGTCGGTATTCATCGCCTTCGTATCCCAGCCCGATGTGACCGGAAAGATGTTCGGGCTCGGTCTCGGCGTTGCGGTGCTCATCGACGTGTTGTTCGTCCGGTTGCTGGTCTCCCCGGCGGTCGTCTACCTCCTCGGAGACAAGGCCTGGTGGCTGCCGAGCTGGATGGACCGGGTCATCCCGAACGTCTCGCTCGAGGGACATCTCGTCGAGAACAGGGACCCGCGCGGCGAACCTCTGGTCCCGGAGCTGGCAGAGTCCGAAGA
>JAUQWL010000090.1 GCA_030835185.1 Solirubrobacterales bacterium
CGAGGATCAGTCGGGCGTGCTGCTGACCTCGATCGACTGCGACGAAAGCGACGCCGACGTCGGCTCGGAAATCAACTGCATCGCAATCAATCAGAACGACGTCGAACTCACGATCGAGGGCGAAGTCACCGAGTACAACTCGGATACCGACAAGATCAGGTTCGACTGGGAAGTCGTCTCGGCCGCGGCTCCCGGTGAGAGTTTCGAGATCGCCGCGCGGCGCTCGCTCGCCCGGCAGTCGAACGTTCTGATCAACGACGTGACCTGCCCGGAGAGAATCGAACTGAAAATCGGCAACGAGGTTGACTGCACCGCGGTTGACGTCCAGGGCAACGACCGGGATGTCGTCCTGACCCTGACCGACGAAGAGGGCGGCTTCGACGTCAACCTCAAGCCGCTCGACGCGACGCCACAGGACTCGACCAGCTGACCGGGCACAGAGGGGCCTGCCTCGCGGGAACAGTGGGACCCGCCTCGCGGGTCGAGGCACGCGGGCGGGGCGGGGCGGCGTCCGGGGGCCATGCGACATCCGGGAGCGGGACGGCGCGACGGACGCGACGCTTCGAGCGTGAAATTCCTGACGGCGCACGAAGATCGAGCGCCACGACGGTTTCAGCGGGCTTATACTCGCTGAACGGCATCATGCCGCCCTGAACTCGTCCCAAAGGAAGCCCTGAATGAACCCCAGTCGCCTCGCCTTGATCGGCACCGCCCTGCTCGCCACCGTCGTTCTCGCCGCCTGCGGCGAAAGCACCGTCTCGTCCGACGAGCTCTCCACCCAAGTCAAGTCTTCGCTCGAACAGTCGGTGGGGGCACCCCTGGAATCGGTCGACTGCCCTGAAGTCAAGGCCGAGACGGGGGAGACGTTCTCCTGCGAAGCCACCGAACCGAATGGAAACACAGTCAACATCGAGGGTGAGATCACCGAGACCGACTCTGACTCCGGCAGCGTCAATTTCAACGTCCAGGTCGTGCCCTGAACAGACTCGGGCGAGACGTCGACGCGGGGCCGGTTTCCTGAGTATGGCGGTCGGATATAGAGTGCTGGTCCACTTCCAGTTGAGACGACCAGGAGAGAGATGAGCGAAGCAGAGAAGAACTTCAAGCCCGAGACGATCGCCCTGCATACCGGCCAGGAGCCCGACCCGACCACGAACTCCCGCGCGGTACCGATCTACCAGACGGTCTCGTACAACTTCAACGACACACAGCATGCGCAGGATCTGTTCGCGCTGGCCGAGCCGGGGAACATCTACACCCGGATCATGAACCCGACCTGGAATGTGCTCGAAGAGCGCATGACCGCACTCGAGGGCGGCGTTGCGGCGCTCGCCGTGGCCTCGGGACAGGCTGCGGTCACCTACTCGGTGATGAACATCTGCCGGACCGGCGACAACATCGTCGCACTGTCGACCCTGTACGGGGGCACCTACAACCTGTTCGCCCACACTCTGCCGCAGTACGGGATCGAGGTGCGCTTTGCAGACCCGGACAAACCGGGAGATCTGGCCGCCAAAGTCGACGGCAATACGAAGATGGTCTTCGCCGAGACGATCGGCAACCCGCGGCTGAACGTGGTCGATGTCGAGGCCTGGGCGAACGCCGCCCACGCCGAGGGTCTGCCGCTCGTCGTCGACAACACCGTCGCGACCCCGGTCCTGGCCCGGATCTTCGAGCTCGGGGCAGACATCGCCGTCCACTCGGCGACCAAGTTCATCGGCGGCCACGGCACTTCGCTCGGTGGCGTGATCGTCGACTCCGGCAATTTTGACTGGTCCGCCCACGCCGACCGCTACCCCGGCCTCACCAGACCCGACCCGTCTTACCACGGAGTCGTCTGGACCGATGCGATGGGCCCGGCCGCCTACGTCGGTCGTGCCCGGACCGTCTTGCTCAGGAACACCGGTGCCGCGCTCTCGCCGTTCAACGCTTTCCTGCTGCTGCAGGGCATCGAGACGTTGCCGCTGCGCATGGAGCGGCACTGCGAAAACGCAATGGCCGTGGCCGGGCACCTGAAGGAACACGACGGAGTCGGTTGGGTCGCGTACCCGGGTCTGCCGGATTCCAGCTATGCAGAGATCGCCTCGCGCGTGCTGCCCGGTGGCGCCAGCGCACTGATCGCCTTCGGCATCGAGGGCGGCCGCGAGGCCGGACGCAAGTTCATCGACTCGCTCGAGCTGTTCAGCCACCTGGCCAACATCGGCGACGCCAAGTCGCTGGCGATCCACCCGGCGACCACCACCCACTCGCAGCTCGACGAAGGCGAGCTCGCCGATGCCGGAGTGACCGATGACATGGTGCGCCTCTCGGTCGGCATCGAGAACATCGACGACATCCTGGCCGACATCGACCAGGCCCTGGCCAAGGCCAACTAGCGGAGGCAACTTGCCTTCGGGCGTCGGCCTCGTTGAAACCCGGCGGACGGTCGTCTTCGACGGCGATCGTCCGCTGAGGCTCGCCTCCGGCGGGGAGGTCCCGAAGGTTGAAGTCGCCTACGAGACCTACGGCGAACTGAACGCCGACCGTTCGAACGCGGTCTTCATCTGCCACGCACTGTCCGGGGACGCAAACGCAGCCGGTCACCACGAAGACGGGGATCCCGACCGGCCCGGCTGGTGGGACAACATCATCGGTCCGGGTCGCCCGTTCGACACCGACCACTTCTTTGTGATCTGCGCCAACGTGCTCGGCGGCTGCAAAGGCACGACCGGACCTTCCTCGATCGACCCGGCCACCGGCAAACCCTACGGATTGCGCTTCCCATTGATCCAGGTGCGCGACCTGGTCACCGTCCACCGGGCGCTGCTGGCCGAACTCGGGATCGAGCGGCTGCTCGCCGCGGTCGGCGGCTCGCTCGGTGGCATGCAGGCCATGCAGTGGGCGATCGACCACCCCGGCGAGCTCGACGGAGCGCTGGTGATCGCCGCCTCGGCCCGCCTCTCGGCGCAGAACATCGCGTTCTCGGCGGTCGCCCGTGAAGCGATCATGCGCGATCCCGACTTCAACGGCGGCGACTACTACGAAACCGGCAAACGGCCCGATCGCGGACTCGGTCTCGCCCGGATGATCGGTCACATCACCTACCTTTCCGAGGAGTCGATGCGGGAAAAGTTCGGACGCAGGATCCAGGACGCCGAGCTGCCGCGTTACGGCTTCGACGTCGACTTCCAGGTCGAGAGCTACCTCCACTACCAGGGACAGTCCTTCGTCGAACGCTTCGACGCCAACACCTACCTTTACCTCGGGCGGGTCATGGACTACTTCAACCCGTTTGAGGACCCGATCCACGTGCAGCACCAGATCGAGGCCGGTGACACCTCGTTCCTCGTGCTCTCCTTCGACTCCGACTGGCGCTTTTCGACGTCGCACGCCCGTGAGATCGCAGCCGAACTACGGCTGGCCGGAGCGCCGGTCACGTTCCGTGAGATCGCTTCGCCGCACGGTCACGACTCCTTCCTTTTCCCGATCCCCGATTACCACGAAACGGTGACCGGGTTCATGGGCCGCCTGGCCCGCCAGCGAGGGATCGCCGGAAGCTGATGCGGCCGGACCTCGACATCGTCGCCGGGATGATCGATCCCGGCAGCCGGGTGCTCGACCTCGGCTGCGGTGACGGCGCGCTGCTCGAAACCCTCATGCACCGGAAGAGCTGTCAGGTCCTCGGCATCGAACGTGACCCTGACGGCTTCCACGCCTGCATCGCCAGGGGCGTGCCGGTCACGCAGGGCGACCTCGAAGCCGAGTTGCGCGAGATCGACTCCGACGCCTTCGACGTCGCGATCCTCTCGCTGACCCTCCAGGCGGTGCGCCACCCTGACCGCGTGCTGGCCGAGATGAAACGGGTCGCACCCCGGCAGATCGTCTCGCTACCCAACTTCGGCCACTGGCGGTTGCGGGCCGGCCTGGCCTTACGTGGCCGCATGCCAGTCACTCCGATCCTGCCCTACCAGTGGTACGACACTCCCAACATCCGCCTCTGCACGCTGCGTGATTTCGAAAGCCTCGCCGCCGATACGCAGATGAATATCGAGCGGCGCGTGCTACTGAACGGCAACGGCGAGGCCGATCGCGGTCCGGCCCGGCTGGCCTCGAACCTGCTCGCCCAGGGTGCCGTCTACTCGCTCGCGGGCTAGCTTTCGCCCTTCGCCGCAAGTTCGCCCTTCGCCGCAGGTTCGCCCTTTGCGGCAGGTGTCTGTGCATTTCCGGTCTCTGGCCGGGCGCGCCCGTCGAAAGTGGCGCAGCAGAGTCTGGCCGCAGTTCCATGCCGCGGCCGTGAGAGCCGGCTCATGCGAGCCGGCTCATGCGAGCCGGATCGGCAGCCACGGGATCTTCGGCTCGCCCTGGAGGGAGTGGAGCCAGCCGGGATCGAACCGGCGACCTCCTGCTTGCAAAGCAGGCGCTCTGCCAACTGAGCTATGGCCCCGCGCAGCCTCACGGCCGTCCGGGGATTGTATGGGTTGAGCCGTAAACGAAGGGGCAGGCCGCGGCCCGGTCAATCGCCGAAGTCGAAGTCCTTCGGTTCTTTCTGTTCGAACCAGAGACGGTCGTGCTCGGGTGTTTCTTCGAGGAAGTCGGGAGTGCCTTCGAGCGGGTCGTCCTGGTCGAAGAATTCGGCATCGTCGAGATCGCGCTGTTCTTCCTCGACGACTTCGCCCGTGACGACATCCGGATCGCCGTCGCCTTCGTCGCCGGGTCCTTCGACCTCAGGCGGCTCCCGCTGCGCCTCGGGCTCAGGAGCCGCCGCGGTCTCCGGCTCGAACTCGTGTCCCGGCTCGGTCGGCTCCACGCCGGCCTCGTCGTCCGGACCTTCGAGCGCACGGTCGAGCTCGTCGGCCAGACGGCTTTCGCTCAGCAGATCGTTCTGATTCTCCTCGGCGATCGCCGCATCGACGTCGTAGTGCTCGGTCGGCTGACCGGCCAGATGCCGGCGCTCGGCCTCGAGGGCGTCACCGGCGTCACCCGTGCCATCGTCTTCCCGTTCGGCCACTTCGGGGGAGATCCCCGGCGCCTCGACCACAGGGTCCTCCGGGGTCTCGGCCTGCACGGGTCCGGGATCGGGACTCTCGGAGCCGGCCCCGCCCGTCGCGTCCGGCGCCGGTGCCGCTTCGGTTCCGGTGTCGCCTTCCGGCGGCGGCTGCAACTCGGGCTCCTGGACGGCCGGCTCGGCCGGCTTCTCCTTCCCGGAGGCTTCCTGTTCGATGCGTGAAGCTTCGAACACCTTGTCCAGCTGGTCGCCTTCGCCGGCCGGTGCGGTCACCGAAGAACCCGGGCTTATTACCCGGGTGAGCGCGTCCGGATCGGCTGGTTCGGTTCGTGCGGCATCGGGCGGCCCCGTAGCGTCAGGGCGGTCGGCGGGGCCGAAGGCTTCGGCCTCGAGGCCTTTGACTTCGGATTCCTCCGCCCCATGCTGGCGCTTCAGATCCAGATGTTCTCGGATTGCTTCGTCGAGGATTCCCATGTTGCCTCAGTAGCGAACGCTTGAGACAAAGACTATGCGGTTTTGGCGGACGCTTGGCATGACCTCTCTCCTTTTGCACACGAAGAGTCCGTATCCTTTGCCCCCGCGGGGCTATAGCTCAGTTGGCAGAGCGCTTGGATCGCACCCAAGAGGTCGCCGGTTCGACTCCGGCTAGCTCCACCTCAAGTGTTCCCCCGGGGCAGCCGGGCCGCTCACGCCCGGCGAATGTCCCTGTACCGCGGCACC
The DNA here is from genome assembly GCA_030835185.1 of Solirubrobacterales bacterium. GTDB lineage: Bacteria > Actinomycetota > Thermoleophilia > Solirubrobacterales > 70-9 > 67-14. The sequence continues at coordinate 5,705 of JAUQWL010000090.1, forward strand.
AATCGTCGCAGCCGTCCGCACGCTGCGCCGACCCCCGCGCTGCGTCGTACCCGGCCGCGCGCTGGTCGAAGTGCGACCGCGGCGCCTCGTCCGCTTCGCGATCGCTCATCGCCGGGCGATCCTCACCGCTCGATTTCACTGACCTCGTAGACCTGGCCGGCGGCGCGCAGCCGGTCGGTCAGGACTCCCCCCATCGCAGTCGCGGGCGTCAGGACTCCGGCGACGCCCGGCGTCTCCTGGTTGTCCAGAGCGAGGCAGAGGCCCGCTTGTCCGAGCATGACCGCCGTGGCGTTGTAGCCGGGATCTCCCTTCGCTTCGATGTGGCACCGGAACCTGCGACCGGAACTGGTGGTTGTGGTGATCCGGATTCTGAAGTAACCCTTGTTGCGGCTTTCTTCGCTCGGGCCTTCGCCCGGGGCGGGCAGTACCCGGTCCAGGAGCATTCTGGTCGGGGGAAAAGCCAGGCCGCCGACCAGGCCGCCGAGACCGCCGACGACCAGCCCCGCTTTGACCGCTCCGACCGGACCGCTTCCGGTCTTCATCAGTTCGCGGTAGCGCAGGTTCTTGCCGTACGCCCAATCCATCAGCGCGTTGCTGCGCCGGACCACGCGGGTATTGACCCCGGCCATCACGAAGGGAGCGACGAAGTCGCCGGTATCGGGATCCTGGCCGACCCACGTCGAATCACGCTCGGATTCCCCATCCGGTTCTGCCTCGCGATTCGGGGAGAGTGCGTACGGGTCGGCCGCCAGCCGACGGACCGCGGGGTCGCTCTTGCTCCGATCGACCTGGACTTTCATCGAATCGATCGTCCCCCCGCTGACGCCGCCTTTCAGCGCGGTCACGACGAGCGTCGTCTCTCCGAGACTGCCGGCACCGGCTTCCCGTGCTGCCTCGTACAGGGCCAGCACCCCGAGGTCGGAGGGGATCGAATCGAATCCACAGGTGTGGACGATGCGGGCACCACTGTCTTTCGCGATCGCGTCCGCGGCATCGATCGAGCGACGCATGAACGGGGGCTCCCCGGTCAGGTCGGCGTAGTCGGTGCCGGCCCCGGCACAGGCGAGCACCAGCGGCAGGCCGTACTTGACGTAGGGGCCGACCGTGGTCACGACGACACGGGTCGAACCGGCCATCGCCGCAAGAGACTCATCGTCGTTGCTGTCGGCCAGGACGATCGGCCACTCCCGGGCCGTTCCGGCGAGTCCCGAGCGCGTCCTCTCCAGCTTTTTCCGCGATCGTCCGGCAAGCGCCACCCTGAGACCCGGCGGTGCGGATTCGGCCAGGTGGGCCGCAGTCAACTCGCCGACAAAACTCGAAGCGCCGAAGAGGACAAGGTCGAATTCCCGTTCAGCCTTCAGCACAGCCTCATCTTCTGACATCCGGTGACCTTACTGCGGCGACTGCCACGGCTTCGCCGCAAGGCGGCGGGCATCCGTCAACGCAGCCGGAATCAGTTCTCGCAGACGCCAGGCTATGTGGCAAAGAAATTCTGGATTCCGCTGAGCATGAGCTGGATCCCGATGGTGGCGACCAGGAGACCGCCCAACTTTGTCGCGATCTTCATCGCGTTGTCGGACAGCGAGAGCTTCTGCGAAACCAGCAGGTGCCCGATCGGCAGGAGAATCACCGCTATCGCGACTGCAACCAGAGCCGCGATCGCGCCGGATCCGTCAGACGTCCCTGAAGCGATGGTGATCACCAGCGTGATGGCGCCCGGGCCGGCCACGAACGGCATCGCATACGGGACGATGACCTGGCCCTCGAAGCTCTCCGGATCGGGTTCCTCGTGGGCCTCTTCACCCCCCTGGGCCCGGCTCGGTTCGCCTCCGAAGAGCATCTCGAACCCCATCAGCGCTACCACCAGGCCGCCGGCCACACCGAAAGCGCCGAGGTCGATGCCCATGAGGTCGAGGATCTCACGCCCGGCGATTGCGGATACCCCCAGAATTATCGCAACCGCGGTGGCGATCTTGAAGGCATACTCGCGGCGGCGTTCAGGCTCGTTCTCGGTGAGCGTCTTGAAATAGAACCCGCGGGTGATCGGATCGGTGATCACGAGGACGCCGACAATCGCCTGAAGGTAGTAGTTGAAATCAGCGGACAAGAGCAATAA
>JAUQWL010000091.1 GCA_030835185.1 Solirubrobacterales bacterium
TCCACCATGGACCGGTTGCTGCTCCAGGGCCGAGATCTTCGAGGCGGCAGTCTTCCCCGCCGCAATCGAGAAAAGCCGCCCCCTCCTCGAATACCCTGGATCGCCGAGCCGGGCCAGCAAGCTCGCCGACGGGAGGGATCCGGTTGCACTGCTGCTGGCGAGGGCGGCAGGTGCCATGTGGCTGGACCGCTGGATCTCCGAGTGGCGCGACTTCACCCTTGAGATAACCGGCGACGACCTGCTCGACGCCGGGGTTCCGAGAGGTGAAGGGGTCGGCGCCGGACTCGCCGCAGCGCTCGACGCGGCCCTCGACGAGGGGGTACTCGATCGCGCTGCCCAGCTTGAAATCGCAGTCAACGCAGCGCACTCGGCTTCGCGACACCCGGACCCCCGTGAGAGCGGGAACTGAAAGCCACAGCGCGGTGAAAAGGCGATCGAGAGACGGGGTGGAGTGGCTGGAGGCCGGACTTCCCGGCGCGACCGTCTGCTTCACCACGCGTCGCGGCGGCTTCAGCTCGCCGCCGTACGAGAGCCTGAACCTCGGAATCCTTACCGGCGACGATCGTGGCACTGTCCTGCGAAACAGGGCGCGCACCGCGGCGGCACTGGGCATCGACGGCGACCGGCTGCGGATGGGACTCCAGGTTCACGGGTCGAAAATCCTGCCACACAATGATCCCGACGCAACGGGTCATTTTCTCGACCCCGTGACCGACCCCCCGGAAGCCGATGGACATGTAACCGGGTTGTCACGCCTGCCCCTGCTCGTTCTGACCGCAGACTGCCTGCCGGTGGCGGTCAGCGGCCCCGGCGGGCTGGCGATGCTGCACTGCGGCTGGCGCGGACTTGCCGGGTCGCTGGTAGCCGATGCGGTCGCGGCAGTGGGCGGAGGCGAAGCGGTGATCGGCCCCGGCATCGGTCCCTGCTGTTTCGAGGTCGGGCCGGAAGTCGTTGAAGCTTTCTCCGGCCTGGGCGACGGGCTGTTCGACGGGCGCCAGTGTGACCTTCCGGGCGTCGCCGAAAGGCTCCTGCGCCGGGCCGGCGTCGATCGCATTCAGACAGCCGGGCACTGCACCTGCTGCGAATCGGATGACTTCTTCTCGCACCGACGCGACGGCGGGATCACCGGCAGACAGGCCGGAATCGCCTGGCTCGGATGAGCCCGCGCCCGCGGTGTGGTGCGGCCGACGCCCTGGCCGGAACGATGCAACGGATCGCACGAACCCCACGAAATGCCCGTAATTGAGCATAATCCGGGAGGATTCGTCCCGGATGGCACGAAACACCGTTTACCTATGGCACTAAGAGACTCATGGCACCGCACACTCGTCTACTTCGGCCTCGCCGAAGAAAGTGACCACCACGCGGACTACGACGAGTATGAGGACGACTACCTCGACGAGGACGATGACTACGAACCCCGGCGCGACAGGGGACGGAGTCGCGAGGCCAACGTTCGCCGCCTTCCCACCAGCCGGCGCCGCAGCCACGATGAGATCGACGACATTTTCTCCGACGACGCGCCGGCACCGCGTTCGCGCACCCGCACCCTCAGGCCGGTTGACGACGAAGACGCTGACGATGACGTCCAGGTCCACCTGGTGATTCCGCGCAACTTCAACGACGCCCAACAGGTCGCCGACCAGTTCAAACGCAAAGTCCCGGTCATTCTCAACCTGCAGACCACCGATCACGAGCTTTCGAAACGCCTCATCGACTTCGCCTCGGGCCTCACATACGCGCTGGACGGTGGCATGCAGCGGATCGCAGAAAAGGTCTTCCTGCTGACCCCGCGCAACGTCGAAGTCTCGGCTGAGGAAAAAGCCCGCTTGATCGACAAGGGCTTCTTCAACCAGTCCTGACTGCCCGCGGCGTTTGCGAAGGGGCTGACGGGCGCCCGTGGCATTACTGACCTGTCGGTACGTCGACCTGTTCGAGGGGCGATCCTTCGACCCGGTTTCCGCACTGTGGAGACCGCAGCCGACCGGGAGAAATAGGGTGGTCCGATGAGTCTCGACGACGCGCGGATCCGGATTGGTGTCGATATCGGTGGCACCTTCACCGATCTCTCGATTTCCAGTGAGTCCGGGATCATCGCCGTCGGCAAGGCACTGACCACACCCGACGAGCCCGCCCGTGCGGTCGAAGAGGTGATCAACGAGGCGCTCGGCCGGGTCGAGGTACGGCCGGATCAGGTCGGCGAGATCATCCACGCGACCACGCTCGTGACCAATGCGATCCTCGAGCGAAAGGGCGAAACCACGGCGTTGTTGATGACCGAAGGGTTCAGGGATACGCTCGGCCTCGCTACCGAGAAGCGGTACGACCTCTACGACCTCAACCTCCAGCTGCCGGTACCTCTGGTTCCGCGCTGGCTCTGTTTTGACATCCCCGAGCGGACGCACTCCGACGGGTCGATCGCGAAAGAAGTCGATCTCGATCACGTCCGGCGGCTCGCTCTCGAGCTCCAGGAAGCAGGAGTCCACGCGGTCGCGATCTGCTTCCTCCACAGTTTCACCAATCCGGAAAACGAGCTCGCGGCCAGACGGGCGATCCAGGATGTGGCACCGTCGCTGCGAGTCGCACTTTCCAGCGACGTGAGCCCCGAAGTCCGCGAGTACGAGCGGGCGAGCACGACCGCCGCCAGCGTCTACGTCCAGGACGTCGTCGGGCGGTACCTCGACGACCTCGAGCAGAGGCTCACACGGATCGGATACGACCGCGGGCTCCTTCTGATGCTCTCACACGGCGGAGTGGCCACCGTCGATACCGCCAGGCATCACCCCGTGAAACTCCTCGAGTCCGGCCCGGCGGCCGGCGCATTGGCTGCCGCAGCTTTCGGGGCTTCCGCAGAAGAGCCGGATCTCGTCTCCTTCGACATGGGCGGAACGACCGCAAAGCTCTGCCTGGTAGAAGACGGGTCGCCGCTGAAGGCCCAGTCCTTCGAGGTCGACCGGCAGGACCGGATGCATCCCGGATCCGGGCTGCCGCTGAAGCTCTCGACCATCGACATGGTGGAGATAGGTGTCGGCGGCGGCTCGATCGCCCGGGTCGACTCCCTCGGGCTGCTCAAGGCGGGGCCACAGTCGGCCGGAGCCCATCCGGGGCCGGCCTGTTACGGCCGGGGAGGGGAGCTACCGACTGTCACCGACGCCGACCTCGTGCTCGGCTACCTCGATCCCGAGTACTTCCTCGGAGGCTCGATGGCGCTCGACCCCGGTGCAGCAAAGGCGGCGATCGAAACCCACATCGCGGAACCGCTCGGCCTTTCGCTGGAGAAGGCCGCCCTCGGAATCCACCAGGTGGTGAACGAGAGCATGGCCAATGCCGCCCGGGTTCACGCCGTCGAGCGCGGAAAAGACCCGACCAAACTGCCGCTGTTCGCTTTCGGCGGTGCCGGCGCCGTGCACGCCTCAGGCGTTGCGCGGAGGCTCGGCTCCTCGAAGGTGGTCGTTCCGCCCTATGCCGGGGTGATGAGCACGGCCGGCCTGCTCTCGGCTCCGCTTGCCTTCGACTTCGTGAGATCCCGCCGTGCGTTCCCTCCCGACCTGAGCCCCGGAGCGGTGAGCGAAATCTTCGCTCCGATGGAGACTGAAGGCGAGGAGCTTCTCGGCTCGGCCGGGGTGGCGGCGTCCGACGTGAACCACGAGCGGTCGATTGACGCCCGGCTCATCGGCCAGGGGCATGAAATCAACGTGAAGCTGGACGACCTGACCAACTGGCCACAGTCCGCACGCGAATCCTTCGACGCGGCGTATACGCACCTGTTCGGCCGGTCCGGTCCGCCGGTTGAAATCGAGGTCTTGCGCTGGCGGGTGATCTCAAGCGGCCCCAGGCCCGGGTTGACGCTCCGACCGGAGCGCAGAACCGGAGGGCAGGTCGCCGCCGGGGCGGTCAGAACGGCCGCACTCGGTCCGGACTCGCAGATGACGGAAAGCTCGATCTACGACCGGTACCTGCTTGCACCCGGCGACACGGTGAACGGTCCGGCCGTCGTTCAGGAGCGCGAATCGACGACGTTGGTGCCCCACGGTACGAGCTGCGTGGTCTGCGACGACCTCTCCCTTGTCATCGATCTGAACGGAGCCGGCCGATGAGCGCTTCACCACTGGACGCAGTCGCACTGCAGATGATCTGGTCGCGATTGATCTCGATCGCGAACGAACAGCAGGCGGCTCTGATTCACACCGGGTTCAGCACGGTCCTGCGTGAGTCCGAAGATCTGGCATGTGGCGTTTTCGATCCACGCGGGTTGATGGTCGCCCAGTCCGTCGCCGGCACTCCCGGGCACATCAACTCGATGGCGACCGGTGTCCGGCACCTGCTCGAGGCATTCGAAGAAGAAGGGCTGGAGAAAGGGGACGTGCTGATAACCAACGACCCGTGGCTCACCGCAGGACAGGTGAACGATCTGACCGTCGCGACCCCGGTCTTCGTCGGTCAGAGGATCGTGGGCATGTTCGCCAGCACCTGCCACTCCCCCGACATCGGTGGCCGCAGGCTCTCTGCCGAGGCGCGTGACGTGTACGAAGAAGGCCTGCGAATCCCGATCATGAAGCTTGCCCGGGCCGGCGTTCTCAATGAGCCGCTCCTGGCGATCATCCGCGAGAACGTACGGACACCCGAGGAAACGGTCGGCGACATCTTCGCTCAGATGACCTCGAACGAAGTCGGGGCGAAGGGCCTGATCGACCTGCTCGCCGAATTCGATCTGGACACGCTGATCCCGATCGCCGACGAGGTCATGGCAAGGTCGGAAGCTGCCATGCGGGATGCGATCTCGAGGCTCCCGGACGGCACCTACACCGACACGAGCCCGGTTGAGAGTGCCGACGGGATGCCGGTCAAATTGCGGGTCGAGCTGACAGTCGATGGCGACGAACTGAAGGTCGACTACGCCGGGACTTCAGAGCAGGTCAGCGAGGGGATCAACGTCGTGCTCAACTACACACGCGCGTACACCTCGTTCGGGATCAAGGCGCTGCTCGCACCTGAAGTCCCCCACAACGAGGGCTCATTTCGCCCGGTTACCGTGGTCGCGCCCGAGGGCTCGATCCTGAACTGCGTTCCGCCGGCATCGGTCGCCGGCCGGTCCCTGATCGGTCACCTTCTTCCGGGGATGGTCATGCGGGCACTTTTCAGCGCAGTGCCCGACAAGGTGCTCGCCGGCGGGGCCGAGGCACTCTGGATCACCATCTGGGGTGGCTCAAGAGATAGCGGTGAGGGATTCAGCCAGACCCTCTTCAACTCGGGCGGGACCGGCGCACGAAAGGAAAACGACGGCCTGACGGCGACCTGCTTCCCTTCCGGAGTCGCTTCGGTGCCGACGGAGGTGATCGAGATGATCACCCCGCTCAAGGTGCTCCGACGCAGTCTGCGGGAAGGGTCCGCCGGTGCCGGAAGGACCAGGGGCGGCCACGGTCAGGTCATCGAGATTTCGAACCGCAGCGGCATGCCGTGGACGCTGTCCCCGATGATCGGTCGAACCACCTATCCTGCCGCCGGCCTCGAGGGGGGGAAGGATGGCCTCGCCGGAGCATGCGTGCTGGAAGGAGGCGGACCGCTGGTGCCCAAGCGGCAGCACGTCCTCGAGGGCGACGCGGTGGTACGGATGAGCCTGCCGGGCGGAGCCGGCCGCGGCGACCCGAAAGAACGAAATCCCGAGGCAGTGCTCGCCGACGTGATCGACGGATATGTGTCCCTCGAGGATGCTCGCGAGGTCTATCTCGTGGCGATCGAATACGGAGGAGATGAGAACGCCCTGGTGAGGCCACCGGGGACCTACTCGATCGACAGCGCGGAGACTCGCGCTCTTCGCGGTCAAGCCGATTGCGACCAGGGGGTTACCGTAAGCTGAGGCACATGATCGTTGGCTTCATCGGTTCCGGAAACATGGCCGCCGCCATGGCTCGCGGCTGGGCTTCTTCCGATTCCGGGGGACCCGGACAGATGCTGTTCACGGATTCGGGTTCGGGGCGGGCGACGGCCCTTGCCTCGGAAGTCGGAGGAAGGGCTGTCCGTTCCAACGCCGACCTGGTCAAAGGCAGCGACTTCGTCGTACTCGCAATGAAGCCACAGGCCCTGGCCGAGGTTGCGGAGAGCCTCCCACCTCCGAAGGCAATCCTGTCCCTGCTCGGGGCGACCAGGCTCACGGACCTCGTAGAGCGGTTCCCGGACTCGACCGTCCTCCGCCTCATGCCGAACCTGGCCGTCGAAGTCAACCGGGGGGTGATCTGCGTCGCACATGCAGAAGAGGCCGACTCAACGGTGCTGACAGGGGCCCAGACCCTGCTCGAGCCGCTCGGCCGGGTGGTTGAACTCGAAGACGACCACATGGACGCCGCGACCGCCGCGATGGGCTGCACCCCGGCCTACTTTGCGGCGGCGGCGGCGGCGATCTCGGGAGTGGGGGTGAGCGAAGGTCTTCAGGCGGATGTCGCGAATACGCTCGTCGCCGAGGCCCTGGCCGGCACGGCGGCCCTTCTCGGGCACAGGACCCCGTTCGAGATCCAGGTTGCCGTCGCCTCGCCCGGCGGGAGTACCGAGGCCGGACTCGAAGCTCTGGAGGCGGCCGGGGGGCCCGAAGCGTTTCGCAAAGCGGGCGAGGCTTCGCTTCGCAGAATGCGTGGGCAGCAGTGAGCGGAACCGAGCCACTGCTCGCCCTGAGCAGGGGTGACGTCGCCAGCTACGTCAGCGCCCTGTTCACCGTCTACATCGTGCTGATCTTCATCCGGATCCTCTCCTCCTGGATTCCCCGGATGCCGCAGAGCGGGCCCCTGGCTGCGGTAGTCAGATTCGCCGGCCAGACGACGGATCCCTATCTGAACATCTTCCGGCGCGTTCTGCCGCCGGTCGGCGGGAGCGGCCTGGCCCTCGACCTCAGCCCGATGATCGGCCTCTTCCTGCTGCTGATCGCGCAGGCGGTGGTCGTCGGCGCCATAAACGGGTGATCCGGAGAAGGACGATCGTCGGCCTGGCGCTGGTCGCTTCTGGCGTCGTGCTGGCCGACCAGACGAGCAAGGCACTCGTCACGGGTTCGATCTCCCGGGGAGAACAGGTCGACATAATCGGTCCGCTCCGTTTCACCCTCACCTATAACGACGGTGTCGCCTTCGGCCTGGCAGGCGGGGGCGGGATCTTCGTGATCCTGCTGAGCATGGTTGCCCTGATCGCGCTCGGTGCCTTCATCGCAACGGCGCCCGACCGGTCCGGCACCTGGTTGGCCGGGGGGCTCATCCTCGGCGGGGCCCTCGGGAACCTGATCGATCGGATGCGGCTCGGACACGTCACGGACTTCATCCTGTTGCCGAGCTGGCCGGCCTTCAACCTGGCCGACTCGGCGATAACGGTCGGCGTAGTGCTGCTCGCCTGGACCGTGTTCCGGCATGCCGGCAGCCCGTCCGGAGAAGCAGAAGCCATTTCCGAAGACGAACCCGCACACCGCGAGCCCCGGTCCGGTCCGGCAACCGGGAGCGAAGGGCGGGGCCGGGACGGATGACCCCTGAGAATCAGCGCCCCTACCGGATCGTCTACGGGGACGAGTACCTCGCCGTAGTCGACAAGTCCGCAGACCTGGTCATTCATCCGGCCCCCTCGTACGAAGGCGTGACCCTGGTCGAGCTGCTCGGGGACGAGCTGGCCGGGGGAGAAGACCCCGAACGACCCGGTATCGTCCACCGGCTGGACCGCGGCACCAGCGGGTTGCTCGTGGTCGCCCGCGACCCCGAGGCCCACTCCAGGCTTCAGCAGATGATCCGCGAGCGTACGGTCGAACGGACGTACCTGGCTCTGGCCGACGGCAGGTTTCGTTCGAGGACAGGCACGATCGATGCTGCGATCGGCCGGGCCTCCCGGAAACGGCACCGGATGGCGGTAAACGGGGCTTCGCCGCGCGAGGCGAGAACCCATTTCGAGGTAAAGGAGACCTACAGGCGTGAGAGTCTTCTGGAGGTGCGATTGGAGACCGGCCGCACCCACCAGATCCGGGTTCACCTCGCAGCGGTCGGCCATCCGCTGGTCGGGGACAAGACCTACGGAGGTCCCGGGCGCTACGGCCTCGAACGCCAGTTCCTGCACTCTTCGCGACTCGCCTTCCCCCACCCGGTGACCGGAGAGGAACTGACCTTCACAGCACCTCTGCCCCCGGACCTGGAGCGGGCGCTCGAAGAAGCACATGCACTGTGACCCTGCGAACCCGCGTCCGGCCGGGCGCAGCCTCGCACAGATCCCTCTACAATCCCGGTTCGATCGTATTCCCTAACCCCCGAAGTTCCCGAAACGGCTCCTGCCCTTGAAAAGGGTCTCCGTCAAGGGACACGGGCGGATCCGCACACCATTGACTCAAGGAGATGCATGTCCCAGGTAGGAATCCAGAATTTGCTGGAGGCCGGAGTTCATTTCGGCCACCAGACCAGTCGTTGGAACCCGAACATGCGGCGCTACATCGCCGGCGAGATCGACGGGATCCACATCATCGACCTGCTGCAGACGGAGGAAATGCTCGAGCTGTCCCGGCGATTCGTCGGCGAGATGACCAGCGGCGGCGGCAAGGTGCTCTTCGTAGGCACCAAGAAGCAGGCATCGGGAGTCATCGAGGACTGGGCCGGACGCTCCGGCATGCCGTACGTGACCCGGCGCTGGCTGCCCGGGCTGCTGACCAACTTCAACATCGCCTCGGCCCGCATCAAGCGGCTCCACGAGCTGACCGAGCTGACCGAGTCTGGGCAGATCGAGTTGCTGCCGACCAAAGAGCGGATGAACATGCAGGCCGAACTGGCCAAGCTCGAGTTCGCCCTCGGAGGCGTTCGTGACATGGACCGCGTCCCCGACGCGGTCTTCATCATCGACCTCAAGGCCGAGGAGATCGCCCTGCGCGAGGCTACCCGCCTGAGGCTGCCGGTCATCGCACTGGTCGACAGCAACTGCGACCCGGGCAACATCGACTTCGTGATCCCCGGCAACGACGACGCGATTCGTTCGTGCGAACTGGTCATTTCCACCGTTGGCGAGGCGATCGAACAGGGAGCCGGAGCCTGGGCGGTGATCGAAGAGAAGCGACGGGTCGAAGAAGAAGCTCGCCGTAAGAAGGAAGAGGAAGAGAAGCGCAAGCGCGAAGAGGAGGAGCGCGTCCGTCGCGAGGCGATCGAGAAGGAGCAGGCGGAGGAGAAAGCCAAAGCCCGAGCCGAGGAACGTGCCAAGGCGGAAGCCGAAGCGGCAAAACCGGCCGAGAAGCCACATCCCCAGGCCGTCAAACCGGACCATCCGCAGGCGGTCAAACCGGACCATCCGCAGGCGGTGGTCCCGGATCATCCCCAGGCCGTACCGGCCGATCCCGAACCCGCCGGCGAGCCAACCGTCGAGAAGGCGACTGAAGCCCCCGCAGAAAAGGGCGGCGAGAGCACTCCGGACGAGGCCAAAGCCGAACCTGATGCTGAAAGTACCGAGGAGGAAAGCAAGTGAGCAAGTCCGTTACAGCAGCCGACGTAAAGGCTCTGCGCCAACAGAGCGGCGCCGGCATGATGGACAGCAAGGCGGCCCTCACCGAAGCCGATGGCGACATGGAGCGTGCCCTCGAGCTGCTTCGGGTCAAGGGTCAGGCCTCTGCCGCCAAGCGCTCGGACCGCGGCACCTCCGAAGGAGTAGTGGCCGCATACATCCATGCCAACAAGAAGGTCGGCGCGATGGTGGAAGTCCAGTGTGAAACCGACTTCGTCGCCCGCAACGACGACTTCGCCGCGTTCGCCTACGAGGTCGCGATGCACGCGGCGGCCGCCTCTCCGATCCACATCTCCGGGAACGACATCTCCGAGGATGAGGTCGCTGCCGAACGGCGGATCTTCGAGGAGAAGGCCCGCGAAGAAGGCAAGCCCGACGATGTCATCGAGCGCATCGTCGATGGTCAGATCGCGAAGTGGAAAAAGGACATCGTCCTGCTCGAGCAGGAGCACGTCAATACCGAGAAGCACGACTCGCAGACGATCGAGCAGATGCGTGAGGCCATCGCGGCGAAGATGGGCGAGAACGTGGTCATCGCAAAGTGTTCGGTCTTCCGGATCGGCGAGTAGGCGAGACGGCGAGCTGACGGACCAGGAGCCGGATGAGCAAACCTGAGCCGCGTTTCAAGAGGGTCCTGCTGAAGCTTTCGGGCGAAGCCCTGATGGGGGATCTCGACTTCGGCACCGATCCGGCACAGGTCGAGCGCATCGCCCGCCAGATCGCCGTTGTGCGCGGGCGCGGGGTGGAGGTCGCCATCGTCGTCGGCGCCGGCAACATCTACCGGGGAATCGACGGTGCCGCCCAGGGAATGGACCGCGCCACCGGGGATTACATGGGGATGATGGCGACCGTGCTGAACGCATTGACCCTTCAGGACGCCTTCGAAAAGCACGGTCAGTTCACCCGGGTCATGTCGGCAATCGACGTGCGCGAGGTCGCCGAGCCGTACATCCGTCGCCGCGCCATGCGACACCTCGAGAAGGGCCGTGTCGTGATCTTCGCGGCCGGTACCGGCAATCCGTTCTTCACGACCGACACCGCCGCCGCACTGCGCTCCCTGGAGATTCACGCGGAGACGATCCTGATGGCCAAGAACGGGGTGGAAGGCGTCTACAACGCCGATCCGTCGGTCGACCCGAACGCCCGGTTCATTCCCGAGATCAGTCACCTGGAAGCGATCGAACAGGGCCTCAGGGTGATGGATTCGACCGCGCTCAGCCTCTGCATGGACAACGACCTGCCCATTCACGTCTTCAACATGGCGGACGAGCGAAATATAGATAGGATCATCTCCGGCGAGAGGGTCGGCACGCTGGTCAGCTCAGCGGCACCTGATCCCGTACCGTCGGCCACCGAATCATGATTGACGACCTTCTCTCAGACGCCAAAGACCGGATGGACAAGTCCGTCGCCTCGACCCGGGGCGAATTCGCCACCGTCCGGACGGGCCGGGCTACTCCACACCTGCTCGATCGCATAATCGTCGATTACTACGGAGCTCAGACCCCGTTGACACAGATGGCGAACATCGCCGCCACGGAAGCCCGGATGCTGACCGTCACGCCATACGACAAGACGGCGATCGGCACCATCGAGAAGGCGATCATCGAGTCGGATGTCGGTTTGACGCCCTCCAACGACGGCAGCGTGATCCGGCTCAACATCCCCGACCTGACCGAAGAACGTCGCCGGGAGATGGTCAAGGTGGTCAACGGCGTAGCCGAGGACGGACGCATCGCCGTGAGAAACGTACGCCGTGACGTCATGACGGACCTGCGGGAGCTGAAAAAGGAAGGCGAAGCCGGTGCCGACGACGAGCACAGGGCCGAAGCGGCACTCCAGAAGCTGACCGACGAATCCATCGGAGAGATTGATTCCCTGCTGAAGGGCAAGGAAGAGGAAATCCTCGAGGTGTGAGCACCCCTCGGTACGTTGCCATCATCACCGACGGAAACGGCCGCTGGGCGACAGAGCGCGGCCTGCCGGTACAGGAAGGGCACCGGGCCGGCGCCGACGTCGTCAAAGCCCGCCTCAGAGATGCCGCCGAGTTCGGCATCAGGGAGCTGACCGTCTTTTCCTTCTCGACTGAGAACTGGTCCCGTTCGCCCGAAGAAGTGAGCGGCCTCATGCAGATGTTCTCGGAGCGAATCGAGCGGGAGACACCGGAACTCCACGAAGAGGGCGTCAGGATGCGTTTCATCGGCCGCCGGGAGGGCATACCCGACGGTCTGGGGGTGCAGATGGACGAAGCCGAGGAAGTGACCGCGGCGAACGAGCGGATCACGCTCTTCATCGCCTTCAACTACGGTGGTCGCGCAGAGATCATGGACGCCGCCTCCAGGTTCACCGGTGGTGACGAAGAGGATTTTCGCCGGCTTCTGTACGCGCCGGAGATGCACGACCCGGAACTGTTGATCCGGACCAGCGGCGAACAACGCATCTCCAACTACCTCCTCTGGCAATGCGCCTACTCGGAGTTCGTATTCAGGGATGAGTTGTGGCCCGACTTCGACCGGGAGGCATTTGCCGACTCACTGGCCGAGTACGGCCGTCGCGAGCGCCGCTTCGGTTCACGGAGTGCCTGATGGGCGAGACCGTGAAGCGGGTCCTCGTCGCCCTGCCGCTTATCGCCCTGGCGATCGCGATCGTGATCGCGGGCGGACCGTGGTTCGCGGGTGTGGTCACGATCCTCGGAATCATCGGCCTGCGGGAGTTCTTCGCCATGGCGGACGGCTATGCGCCGCTCCGGACGGCTGCGTACATCGGCCTTCCCGCCATGGTTGCGGCCGCCTGGCTGGGCACCTCGTTCAACGTCCTGATGTTCCTGGCGGTGCCGTTCCTGCTGGTCTTCATCGCTGCGATCCGGCGACCCGGCGTCGAAGGCGTGACCCGCTCGATGGCGATCACGATCTTCGGACTGTTCTGGATCGGCATCCCGCTGGTCCATGCGGTACTCCTGCGTGAGCTTCCGGATCACGGTGCGGCCCTGGTGACCGACGTCCTGATTGGAACCTTTGTCGCCGATACGGGCGCCTATGCGGTCGGCCGCATGTTTGGCTCGCACAAGCTCGCCCCGCGGCTCTCGCCGAACAAGACCGTCGAAGGCCTGATCGGCGGGATCCTGATCGGGACACTCGGTGTCTGGTGCGCCGGGCTGTACCAGGACTGGCTCTCCGGACCCGATGCCCTGATCCTCGGTGTCGCCGTCGCAACGCTCGCTGTGGTGGGAGATCTCTTCGTGTCGTTGATGAAGCGCGATCTCGGGACAAAGGACACCAGTAATCTGTTCGGACCGCACGGTGGTCTGCTCGACCGCCTCGACGCGGTTCTGTTCACCGTGGTGATCGGCTACTACGTTTCGATCGCCCTCGTTTACTGATCCGGTCTTCCGGACCTGAGCCCCAAGCCCCCTGATGAAGAAAATCGCGATACTCGGATCGACCGGATCCATCGGCCGTCAGGCGATGGAGATCGCGGCCTCGCGCGATGATCTCGAGGTAGTCGGGCTGTCGGTTGATTCGAACTGGCGCGAAGCCCTGACTCAGGCACGGGAATCGCGTGCCCGGTTCGTGGCGGTCGCCGATGCCGGAGCGGCCACGGAGGCCCGTAACTCGTTCGACGGAACGGTTCTGGAAGGCGAGGCGGGGGCAAGAACGCTGATCGCGGCCTGTGAGCCTGACATCGTGCTGAACGGCATCGTCGGTGCGGCTGGGCTGGGACCGACCATCGCGACGCTCAACGCCGGCATCGATCTGGCTCTGGCCAACAAGGAAAGCCTGGTGATCGGCGGCGAGCTGGTGACCGAACTGGCTCGTGGTACCGGCAGCAGGATCCTGCCGGTCGACTCGGAGCACTCGGCGATCTTCCAGCTGCTCGCCGGAGAGTCCCGCGACGCGGTCGAGCGCATTGTGCTGACCGCTTCGGGCGGACCCTTTCGCGGTCGCACCGACCTCAGCTCGGTGACCGTGGAAGAGGCCCTCGATCATCCGACATGGAGAATGGGCGGCCGGATAACGATCGATTCCGCCACCCTGATGAACAAGGGCTTCGAAATGATCGAAGCCCACCATCTCTTCGACGCTGCCTACGAAAAGATCGAGATCGTGGTCCACCCGCAGTCGATAGTCCACTCGCTCGTGGATCTTGTCGACGGAGCCACGCTGGCCCATCTCGGCCAGCCGGATATGCGGGTACCGATCGCCTTCGCCCTGGCCTGGCCCGAGCGAATCGGGACACCCGTGGAACGGCTCGACCTCGCCTCGATCGGCAACCTCGATTTCGAGGCACCCGACCCCGAGACCTTTCGCTGTCTGGAGCTCGCCCGTCAGGCCGGTCTGGCCGGCGGAATCTCGCCATGCGTACTCAATGCCTCGGATGAAGTCGCGGTCCGGGCCTTCCTCGACAGACGGATCGGCTTCACCGATATCGCCGCGGTGATCGAGCGTGTGCTCGACGACGTCGGCACCGGTCCCGTACGTGACTTCCGTGAACTGTTCGCGATCGACGAGGCTGCCCGCGAGCGCACCGAAGAGCTGGTCGGGGGGTTGAAGCAGGGATGAGCTTTCTTCTCGCCTTCCTCGCCTTCGTCCTGCTGATCGTGCTCCACGAGCTCGGTCACTTCGTTGCCGCCAAAGCGACCGGCATGCGGGTAGAGCGCTTTTTCCTGTTCTTTCCGCCGAAGCTGTTCTCGATCAGGCGCGGCGAGACTGAGTACGGGGTGGGAGCCGTACCCCTCGGGGGCTTCGTGAAGATCACCGGCATGAACCCGGACGAAGAGCTTCCGCCGGAGGTCGCCTCCCGCGGCTACTACCACCAGCCGGTCTGGAAGCGGATCGTGGTGATTGGAGCCGGACCGGCCGTCAACATCGCGATCGCGTTCGTGATCCTGTTCTTCCTCGCATTCGGGATACAGGAGTCGAGCGAGACCATCGACGAAGTCGCGGCGGGATCGCCGGCCGCGAGCAAGCTCGTCGCCGGTGACCGCATCCTTTCGGTCGACGGAGTGACCGGGGACCAGACAGCGATCGCAGACCAGATCAACTCTCATTCATGCGCCGGCGAGCCGATCGACGGCTGCACCGCCGAAACCGCTGCGACCGTCGTCATAGACCGCGGCGGTGCCGAGAGGACCATCGAGATCCGACCACGGTTCGATGCCGAAACCGACCGCAACCGGCTCGGCTTCGTGTTCGGCTCCGAACCGCTGAATCCGGGGCCGGCTGAGGCCGCCGGGATCGCCGTCGACTTCATGTGGCTGGTTACCTCGCGGACCGTCTCGACCCTTTCGAAGATCTACCAGTCGGAAAAGCGCGAGGAACTGTCCGGAGTCGCCGGCAGCTACGAGGTGACCCGCCAGGCAATAGACGTCGGCGCCCGCCAGGCACTCACTCTGGTCGCACTGATCAGCCTCTCCCTCGGCGTGATCAACCTCTTCCCCTTCCTGCCACTCGACGGAGGACACATCTTCTGGAGCCTCGTTGAGAAATTCCGGGGCAGACCCGTCCCGTTCGCGGTCATGGAAAGAGCCGGCGTCATCGGATTCGCGCTGGTTATCGGTCTCTTCCTGATCGGGCTGAGCAACGACATCGGCCGCCTGACGGGCGAAGGATTCAATCTCCGCTAGATTTCGTCTGGCAGTTACCGGTAGAGAGGGACGAATGAAGGAGGAGCTGTGCCGACGACTGAGGTCCTGACTGAGTTTTCCGGAGGCCCGGGCTACGAACCCGATTCGAAGAACCTTTACGAAGCATTCCTCGAGACGGTCGCCCGGCAGGGGGACGCGCCGGCGATCGTCGCCGAGGAGGAAGGCGTCAGGTACTCCTGGAGCGAACTGGCGGAGCGGGTCAAGGCGATCGCCGGCGGGCTGAACTCGATCGGCCTGAGGCGCGGCGACACCGTCAGCTTGCTGATGGACAACCGTTCGGACTTCATCCCGACCGATCTCGCAGCAGTCTCGCTCGGGGCGGTGCCCTTCTCGATTTATCAGACCTCTTCGCCGGAGCAGATCGAATATGTGCTCAGGGATTCGGCAGCCAAGGCGATCGTCATCGAACCCGGCTTCCTGCCGCGCCTGCGAGAGGTCAAGGACGGCCTGCCCGACCTCGAGCACGTGATCGTGCTCGGCGGCGAGGGCGGCACGATGAGCTACGACGAACTGATCAGACTCGATCCCGGCTTCGATCCCGGACCGATCGCTTCGGGGGTTACGCTGGAAGACCCGCTGACCCTGATCTACACCTCCGGCACCACCGGTCCGCCGAAGGGCGTGACCCTGACCCACGGCAACCTGCTGAGAATGCTGAGCTCCGTCATGCAGGGCGTGATCGACCTTCCCGATACCGACGCGCGGGTGATCTCATGGCTTCCTGCCGCCCACATCGCCGAACGCGGAGCCAATTACTACTCGGCCGTCATGAAGGGCTTCGAAATCAACATCTGCCCGGATCCCAAGCGGATTGTCGAGTATCTGCCCAAGGTCCGGCCCACCTGGTTCTTCGCTGTTCCGAGGATCTGGGAGAAGCTCAAGGCGGGACTCGAAAGCATGCTGGCCGGCCTCCCCGACGAGCAACGCGAACAGGCGCAGGGGGGTCTCGACGCCGCAATCCAGAAGATCCGGCTAGAACAGGCCGGCGAAGAGGTTCCCGAGAAGATCGCGGCCGCCGCGGCCGCCGCAGACGAAGCGCTCTTTTCGGCCCTGCGCACGAATCTCGGCTTCGACCAGTTTGTCGCGGTCAGTGTCAGCGCCGCCCCGATCCCGGTCGAGGTGCTCGAGTTCTTCCACGCGATCGGCATACCGATCGGCGAGCTCTGGGGAATGTCGGAAACCTGCGGAGTGATCACGATCAATCCGCCCGACCGGATCCGGATCGGCACCGTCGGCCCCCCGGTGCCGGGGACGGAGGTAAAGGTCGCCGACGACGGTGAGCTGCTCTGCCGCAGCCCGTATGTGATGCCCGAATACCGCAACCAGCCCGAAAAGACAGCCGAGACGATCGTCGACGGATGGCTCCACACCGGTGACATCGGCACCATAGACGAGGACGGCTACGTGACCATTCTCGACCGCAAGAAAGAGCTCATAATCAATGCGGCCGGCAAGAACATGTCCCCGGCCAACATCGAGGCTCACGTCAAGGCGGCCTCACCGCTGGTCAATCAGTGCGTGGCAGTCGGTGACGGTCGTCCTTACAATGTCGCGCTGATCGTGCTCGACCCCGACTTCACCCCGGGCTGGGCAGCCCAGAACGGACTCGAGGGTCTCTCGCTCGAGGAACTCGCGGAAAACGAGAAGGTGATCGCGGCGATCCAGGAAGGCATCGACAAGGCAGCAACCAAGATGGCCAGGGTGGAACAGATCAAGAAGTTCACGATCATTCCCGGCGAGTGGCTTCCGGGCGGCGACGAGCTCACGCCGACCATGAAGCTCAAACGCAAGCCGATCTCGGAGAAATACCAGGCCGAGGTCGAAGCCCTCTACGCCGACTGAAACGAAGGTTTCAGTGTCGGCCGACGCCGCGATCTTCGAACACATAGCGGTAACCCGCCTGCCTGAACTCCAGACTGCAGGCGGGATGTTCCGTGCCGCGACGAGGGTCGACTCGGTCGGTGAAGGCGCCCCCGATCCGAGCGTCCTCCGGGCCGGCGCAATCGTCCTGCTCGGCTTGCTCCGGGCCGACGAGGTCGGGTTGAAACACCCGTTCTCAACCGGAGCGCTACGCACCCGGGTGCTGGGCGACCTCGGGGGGCCGGGGGTCGGCCCCGGAGAGCTGGGAATCGCGCTCTGGGCCGAATCCCGGGCCGACGGTGGCGCCGTGAGCGAAATTGCCGGGCTTGTCGAAGGCCGCGTGGCTGCCGCCGGTTTCGAACGGGTTCCCCTTGAGCAACTGGCCTGGCTCGTATCCGGAGTCGCCGAAGCTTCGGTGAGGGTCGGTGGTGGTCCCCGACTGGATTCCCTGCTCGACCGGGCCGAGCGGGCGCTCTCCGCCAGATTCAACACGCGCAGCGGCTTTGCACATGACCTCCACCACCGGATCGGTGGCGACCTGACACCGGTGTCCGCCCAGTTTCACTGCCTGACGGCGCTGTGTCACCTGGAACGTGCAGGACACGACGGCCAGGCCGGCGAGCTGGCCGGCCGGCTTGCCGGGTCCCTGCTTGCAATCCAGCGCGATGACGGGTCCTGGCCCGGCATCGTCGACCCGAACCGGGGAGAGGCGGCCGCTTTCTATCCGGTGCTGACCGTGACCCAGGTCTCCCTGGCGCCGATATCACTGCGAAAAGCCGGTGAAATCGGAGTAGACGGCAACCTGGGCGAAGCGTCGGCTGACTCGATCGCCTGGGCCCGGGGCAGGAACCGGCTCGGTTTCGACCTCGTCCACGAGCAGGAAGCCCGTCTCGACCGCGGGCTGATGCCGAAACGGGTTCCAGGAGCCGTTTCCCGCGGCTTCAGTGCCGCCGCGCGGCGGCTGCGCGGGCACCCGGTCGAACCGGAGAGATCCGACTTGATCCTCGATCCGGACGTGTCCAGCGAGGATCTCGGCTGGCTGTTGGAGGCATGGGCCGGACGGTGACGAGCCCGGGCTCCGGTACCCTCCACCTGTGGCATCCAAACGACAGATATTCGTAGGCCGGGTTCCGGTCGGGGGCGGCGCTCCGGTGGTGGTCCAGACCATGACCAAGACGGAGACCGCGAACCTCGAAGCGACCATGGAGCAGATCGAGAAGGTCACCGAAGCCGGTGCCGACGTCGTCCGCGTCGCCGTCCCCCGGGACAAGGACGTCGAAGCGTTGAAGACGATCGTCAAGCGTTCGCCGATTCCGGTGATCGCCGACATCCACTTCAACCACACGCTCGCGCTCAAGGCGATCGATGCCGGTGCCGACTGCATCCGTCTGAATCCCGGCAACATCGGCGGGCGCGACAAGGTCGCAGAGGTGGCCGAACTGGCCAACCTGAAGGACGTGCCGATGCGGATCGGCGTCAACTCCGGATCGCTGCCAAAGCACCTTCATGCGCTGGAGGCCGAGAACCCGACTGAAGCCCTGGTGACGGCCGCGGTCGAATTCGTCGCGCTGATGGAGAGTCTCGAATTCACCAACTTCAAGGTTTCGATCAAATCGACCAATGTGCCGGATACGATCGCCGCCAACCGGCTGCTCTCGGAAAAGATCCCCTATCCGATACACCTCGGCATCACCGAAGCCGGCACCAAGTGGTCCGGCTCGCTCAAGTCGGCGGTCGGCATGGGAGCGCTCCTGGCCGACGGCATCGGAGACACCATCCGGATCAGCCTGTCGACCTTCCATGCCGAGGAAGAGGTCAAAGTCGCGTGGGAGATCCTCAAGGCGCTCAAATTGCGCGAGCGCGGACCGGTGCTGATCGCCTGCCCGACCTGCGGCCGCCTCCAGTTCGACATGGACGCGGTCGTCGCCGAAGTCGAACAGCGGCTCGAATCCTATGAAGAAGCGATCGAGGTCGCCGTGCTCGGTTGCGCCGTCAACGGAATCGGCGAAGCCAAGCATGCCGACTTCGGCATCGCCGGAGCCAGGAATGAAGGCGTCGTCTTCGCCCACGGAAAGGCTCTGAAGAAGGTGCCCACCGCAAAGCTGGTCGACACCCTCTTCGAGCAGATTGACCTGTCGCTCGACCGCGATGGCGAGGTCCGCTTCGACGAAAAGGAGTCGGCAGAGGGTCAGGCCTGGGTGCAGAAGATCGAAGAAGAGAACGCCGGCGACCTGACTCCCGAGAAGATCGCCGCGATGGAGAAGGAGGCCGCTCTCAGCGACGAGGCCGACAAGCTCCTGGTCGACGAGAAAATCTCTCCGACCGCAGGACGCCGCTTCACCCGGGCGTAGGCGGGACTGGGCGCCTCCTCCTCGACCCGAAACGGGTGGGATCGGGGTACTGCCTCCTCGGCCCGAAACGTCGTCGGCAGCACCCCCGGTCCCACCCGGAGGCAAGGGTCGGTGGGTATCACTCCCCGGAAGACCGCTGGCCAGCAGTGGTACAGCGCTCGCCCTGGCCGTTGTCGGATCCTCAGGCTCTCGCCAACAGCCGTGTGTCGGCTTCTCGAACCCCAAACGGACCCCTCGAAGCAGGTGTTTTCACCGTGGTCACCGGGGAGAGATCACTATCGCGCGACACTTGCGCCGGCTGGACCTGATCGGGCTGAACACCGCGCGTGGATCGCTGCGGGCCTTGTTCTCAAAGGTCGGCAAGGGTGGCACGCAGATCCGGACCGCGCGGCTCAGGAAGGGGCGCCTCGCGCCGCTCGGCCAGCCGATCAACTTCAATGGCCAGGTTCTGGTCAACCTTGGAGGGTCCACGAGGGACACCCGTCCGGGCAGGATCGATGTAGGACTCGAGGATCTGAGAACCGACAGGCGCTGGGTGGCGACTCAACATCGGTCTCGCCACTGGTCCTTTACCGGAGCATTCTCAGATGTCCGCCTCGGTCCGCAGGTGAACGGACCGGTTCGCGACGGGCTCCAGATCGTCAACGCCGGCACCGATGCTGAAACTGAAGGACCTTGGGAACTGACGCTCCAGAAATGGGCCGGCAAGAGTTGGTCACCAGCCGGTGAAGGTCCCTTGAATTCGGGTGATGGCAATGCTCAGGGGGGACTCGATCCAGTGGGAAGTCGGATCTGGGTGACCTGGCTTCAGAACGCTCCGGCCGTCAAGGGACTGTTTCCGACGACGATTCACGCCGCGTTGCTGGATCCCACGAACTCACACCTCGAGCGAGAGCTGCTCTTGTGGAGTGGCAGTTCGTTTGGTCCCGGCCCAACTCAGGCTGTCCAGTTCCGGGGCAAGCCCGCGTTTCTGTATCTGAGGCATCGCAGAACGCGGGGCTGCGTACGACGGTGAGAATTCCCAAGTGATTCGCAGCGCGACCGATCGCATAGGAACATGATCTTTGCTCTGGCCGGGCTTGCCCTCGGTGGGCTTTCCGGCTTCCCTGTCGGGAAGGTGTGGGCCGCAGTCGTTGTACTTCTCGCTCCACTTCCTTTGTATCTGGGCGTCGCTCCAGGCCTGTGGGGAAACGGCTTCGGTGAAAACTGGCAGTACGCGATCCCGATCCGGATCATGCCCGTCTGCATCGGGTTCTACGCCGGCACGTTGATCAGGCGTGCCACCACGGTCGGTTCGCCGGAAGAACAATAGGTCTGACGGTCCTGGGTCTCGGCACCCGGTTATACTTTTGGTATGAAGACAGCGGTCTCGATTCCGGATGATCTCTTCGCCCAGGCGGATCGGCTGGCTGATCGGCTGGGCAAGAGCCGCAGCGAGGTCTACCGCGAGGCTTTGGCCGACTATGTGGCCCGCCGTGAGCCGGGGGCGGTTACCAGGGCGCTCGATGAAGTCGCTGAGGATCTCGAAGCCGACCGGGACGCCTTCAGCGATGAAGCTGCCCGCCGGACGCTCGGGCATTCCGAATGGTGACAAGCCAGGGCGATGTCTGCTGGGCATCGCTGGAGGATCCGCTCGGATCGGGACCAGGTTTCCGTCGGCCTGTCGTGGTCGTCCAGGGGGATGAATTCAACGCCAGCCGAATCGCCACGACCGTGATCGTTCCGTTGACGAGCAATCTGCGATTGGCGGACGCACCCGGAAATGTTTTGCTGCCGACCGTGCGCACAGGTTTGTCCAAGGATTCCGTGGCGAACGTCTCCCAGATCCTCAGCATTGACCGGAGCCTGCTCGAAGAGCGCGTCGGTCGCCTCTCGGCGAACGACCTGCTTCTGGTTCTGGCCGGCATTGATCTCGTGCTCGGGCGGGCGTAAGGCCGGTGATACAAGTTGAGCACAGTCGACACGTCATACGAGCGCCAGGTGACCATTCCCCTCGCTGACTGCCCCGGCAGGGAGGCCGGGACAATGCTGACCGTGGCTTGAACGTCGCGACCGGGACCCGGTTGCTGCCACGGCTCGTCGCCCGACAGGTCGTTGCGGGTGATGATCGCCGGCTCATGAGTGGTTTCGACCTGATCCAGAAGCCAGGAGGGCCGCCAGCCGCATCTACACCCTTTCGAACGGGAGTAGGTGACTGACCTGAGGTTCGGGTGCCCAGTCGGTTTGGGAGTCGACCCTTGGTCCGCTGGTGAGTCGGACCGCTTCACCGCCTTCTGCAGACACCGCATAGAGGTCTCCGGCGTCGAATACGGAGCCCATGGAATAGGCGAGCCACTCAGCGTCTGGCGACCAGGTGGGGTCGAAGGGGCAGTCGGGTGCCTCGCCAGCGCAGGCGGCTACCGCTTCGCCGGGAGAGCCGTCCACTACCCCCGTGAAAAGCTCGCCGCCCTCTCCAGCATCGACGACGCCGGCCCACCGGTCGTCCCGGGCCACCCAGCCGAATGCAGCCTGAGGGCCGCAGCGGGAGCCGGGACAGAAGTCGACCCGGTTCAGAGTGCGGTCGCGTTGCCGGAACTCGAAGATCCCGTCTTTCCGGCTCGGAAAGGAGTTCGACAGAAAAATGTTCAAGCCATCGGCCGACCAGGTCGGTCCGGATGCCGGCTGAAAGCCTTTCGGAAATCGAGAAGCTGTTCTTTCCCGTTCGTGAGATCAGGCAGGACGACTTCCGTGCCGTTCTCCGGACCACGTTCGTAGACCCTCAGGGATCCCGGACGGCGACCGCCCGGAGCCCAGGATGGACCGTGCTCACCTTCGCATTTGGGCGGTATGCAATCGGTCACTGGTTTCGCTCCGTTGCCGTTCCTGCCAAGCACCCAGAGGCGTGAAGCCGGCGGTTCATCCTGCAGGATGGTCATGCGGGAGAAAGCGATGCGTTTTCCATCCGGGGATCAGGTCGGACCGAGATCGACTCCGGGCCCGCTGGTCAGCGAGCGCTCCTCTTGATTCTTGAGCGACAGCGTGAAGATGTCCGCGTCCGCAGGCAGATAGACATCAGCAGGAGCGAGAACCGCGCCGGGGGTGGCCCTCGAGAAAGCGATGCTCCCGGTTTCGGGCCGCCCGCTTGAATCGACAGAGTCCTGTCCGTCAGATCTGCAGCCGGCGCCGGCTACGGTGGCGATCAGCAGGGGTGCAAAGGGGAAGAAGCCGAAACGGACAGTGCCCACCGATATCGCGCCTGACTGCCGAGTCTCGGTGTCATCCTCCGTGAACATACGTCAAGTCCTCCTCGCCTGAAGTGGGCTCGAGCGTAGAGCATTCCGAAACACCCTCGAAACCGTGGTCAGGATCAAGAGCGTGACCGGGGATACCTCCGACGACGTTTCGGGTCGAGGGGGCAGTACCCCGACCTCGCCAGCGGTGGCCGAAACACGGGAGTGGGACCGAGCCGGGAATCGGGTGCGGCCGATAGGCTGCGACCCCGATGACCCGTGTCTCGCGCACACTGCTGCCCACCCTGAAGGATCCGCCCGCAGACGCGGAGGCGATCAGCCACCGGCTTCTGGTCCGGGCCGGCATGGTCCGCCAGATGGGTGCCGGCCTCTGGACCTGGCTTCCGGCCGGGCTCCGGGTGCATCGCAAGGTCGAGCAGATCCTCCGCGAGGAGATGGAGCTGGCCGGGGCCGCGGAGGTCTCGATGCCGGTCCTTCAGCCCTCCGACCCCTGGGAGAAGACAGGCCGCTACGGCATCGAGGAACTGTTCAAGCTGGAGGATCGCAAAGGCTCGCCGATGGTCCTGGCGATGACTCACGAAGAATGTGTCACCGGCCACATCGCCAAGGAGGTCCGTTCCTACCGGGACCTGCCGAAGATCCTTTTCCAGCTTCAGGTCAAGGAGCGCGATGAACCACGGCCGAGGGCCGGTGTGCTCCGAACCCGTGAGTTCCTGATGAAGGACGCATACAGCTTCGACCGCGACCTCGAGGGGCTCGACGCCAGCTACGCGGCGATGACCGCCGCCTACGACCGGATCTTCGACCGGACCGGCCTGCGCTGGTACCGGGTCGAGAGCGACGTCGGCATGATGGGCGGCCTGGGCGCTCACGAGTACATGGCGCCGTGCGAGGCCGGGGAAGACACGGTCGTCATCGCTCCCGGGTATGCGGCGAACCTCGAAATCGCATCGGCAGCCCCGCCGAAGATCGAACTCCCGCCCGCTCTGCCTGCTCCCGAGGAGATCGAAACCCCTGGATTGAAGACGGTGGCGGAAGTCTCGGAGAGCCTGGGCGTGCAGCCGGGGGCCTTGATCAAGTCGGTACCGATGGTCAGCGACGACGGCGAGATGGTCCTGGTCCTGGTCCGCGGTGACGACCAGGTCAACCCGGTGAAACTCGCTAACGCGCTCGGCTTTGCCGCGCGCCCGGCCCGGGAGGACGAGATCGAAGAAAAGCTCGGTCCCCCGGGGTTCATCGGGCCGGCCGGTGCTTCGCTCAGAGTGGTCAAGGACTTCGCCGTCAGGGGTTCGGGTCTGATCGCCGGGGCCAACCGGCTGGACCTCCACCTGCGCGGGGTCGAGCCGGGTCGTGACTTCGAATTCGAGGAAGCCGACATCCGTATGGTCAGGTCCGGCGATCTGACCGACGACGGACATGAAGTCACGCTCGAAGCAGCGATCGAGGTCGGCAACATCTTCAAGCTGGGTACGCGATACAGCGAACCGCTGGGTGCGACCTACCTCGACGAAAACGGCAACGAGAACGCGATTGAGATGGGCAGCTACGGAATCGGGCCGGCGAGGATCGCCGCCGCCGCGGCCGAACAGCTCAGCGACGAAAAGGGCCTCTGCTGGCCGGCGTCGCTCGCCCCGTGGCAGGTCCACCTGGTTTCGCTTGCCAAGGCCGGCGAATCCGAGCGTGCGAGCGCCGATCGCCTCTACGAAGAACTTGAGCAGGCCGGCGTCGAAGTGCTCTACGACGATCGCGATGCCGGTCCGGGTCAGAAGCTGACCGACGCCGAACTGATCGGTTGCCCGCTGAGGGTCGTGGTCGGCAGGCGCGGGCTGGCGGATGGTATTTACGAGGCCTCGGAACGCGGCAGCGGTGAGGAACACCGCATTCCGGTCGACGGGGGCCCCGCGGAAATCGCCCGTCTCTCCGGCACCCTGGCCTGATGGGCAAAGCGGCTCCGTTCGGCAGAGGCAGGACCCGCAGGCTTTTCGGCCTCGATCGCAGCGCCCCCGAGCCCACGGCCACGCGTTCAGGCCAGCCGCTGCGGCCGTTCACCCTGCCGAATCTGGTCGGCTTCGTCCGGCTTCTGCTGATCCCCGTCTTCCTGGTTGTCGCCTTCGAGAGCGGCGACGGGACCTCCTGGGTGGCGGCGGGCATCTTCTGGGTGATTTCTGCCGGCGACTACCTCGACGGGCTTCTGGCGCGGATCACCGGCCAGTACAGCCGGCTCGGAGCCCTGCTCGATCCGGTCGTCGACCGCCTGGCGATCCTCTCCGGCGTGGTCGTCTGCTGGCATTTCGAGCTGTTGCCCAGATGGCTCCTCCTGCTGCTGGCCCTGCGTGAACTGGCCACCCTGCTGCTCGCCCGCTGGGGGCTCAGCCACGGGGTGGACATCGAGGTCAACTGGTTCGGTCGCATGGCCGTCTTCCCGGTCATGTCGGCGATCTTCTTCGCCATGGTCTGGCCCGGCTGGTTTCCGACGACCCTGCTGGTCATCGGCGTCGTCATGGCGATCATGGCGACCGTGCTCTATGCACGGGTCGGCCGCGACCGCATACGGGAGGCCCGGGAAGCGGCAGATCCCGCCCAACAGTAAAGCAGTAGTTGAAGGTTAGGCTTCGCGCGTATAATGGCCCCCATGGCGACGTCGCACTGTCCCGAATGCGGGCACATCAATCCGGAGGCAGCCAACTACTGCCAGAAATGCGGCACGTTCATCGGCATCCGCGAGGGCGGAAGCGACGAGCCGACCACCACCACCTACCGGGTGGGCGAGACCGGGGAGATCGAGGCGATCGACATCGACGCCGAGATCGAGCTGGCCGGAGCCGCACTGGTCATCAGGAGCGGAGGCGGCCGGGCGGGGGAGAGCTTTCCGATGAGCGAGGACCGTCTGGCGATCGGACGCAGTCCCGAAGCCGGGGTCTTCCTCGACGATGTCACCGTTTCAAGGAACCACGCCCTTCTTGTCACCCGCCAGGACGGCACATACATCGATGATCTCGGATCGCTCAACGGCACCTACGTGAACCGCAGTCGCATCGAGTCGCAGAAGCTCGAAGACGGCGATGAGATCCAGGTCGGCAAGTACAAACTCAGCTACCTGGAGAAGTGATGGCCGTCTCCGACCGCAGGGAGGCCGCCCAGGTCACGGACGCCCCGCCGGCCCGGCCGCGCAAGGCGTTGACCATAGGTGCCGTGGCGACCGTGCTGAGCAAGGAGTTCGACGACGTGTCGATCTCCAAGATCCGCTACCTCGAAGACCAGAAGCTGGTCTCTCCCCGCCGGACGGCCGGGGGATACAGGCTCTACAGCCAGGCCGATGTCGACCGGCTCCGCACCATCCTGCGACTCCAGCGAGATGAGTTTCTGCCGCTGCGGGTGATCCGTCAGGAGCTTTCCGGCGGTCCCTCCATCAGCGGGCTCTCAAGCGGCACGGGCAGCCCGAACACATCACGCCGGGCGAAGCTGATCGGCACGAGCAGCTCCCGTTTCAGCCTTGAAGACGTGACCGAGGAAACCGGCGCCTCCGCCGAGTTCATCGGCGAGCTCGCTGAATTCGGCCTGGTCGAACCGCGGATCGAAGGTGGCGCCAGAATCTACGACGAAACCGACGTCGAGATCGTCCGCGCGGCGAACGAACTCGCCAAGTCCGGCGTCGGTGCGCGCAACCTCCGCCTGTTCAAGACTTCAGCCGACCGGGAGGTTCAGCTGATCGAAGCGCTTCTTGCCCCGAAATTCGCCTCGCGCAACCCGCAGCGCCGCAAGGAGGCAACCGAAACTCTCGAACGCATGGCTTCGGTCCTGAGTGAACTCAAGCACGCGTTGCTGGTTCGGGACCTCCGACGTCTCTCCCGCAGCTGAGCAGCGGCATGCCTTCAGTCACCAGGAAACGACTGCTGGCCGCACCGCCCGAGGAGGTATTCGACCTGATCTCAGACCCTCGCCGTCTCACCGAGTGGTGGCCGCGGGTCGTCCGGGTCGAGGACGTCGCCGGCCGGCCCGGTGCCGAACGAACCCGGTGGACCAACGTACTGGCCGCCGATTCCGGCCGCAAGCTCAGGCTCGACTACTGCTGCCTGGCCTCCAGCCGCCCGCGGAGGTACGAGTGGGAGCACGAACTCCAGGGCACACCGTTCGCCGAGCACATGCTCAGTCAGACGACCGAGATCCTGCTGGAACCGGCCTCTGGAGGCACGGCGGTGAAGACAACCTCGACCCACACCCTGAGGGGGACCGCCAGGCTGGCCGGCTTCGCGATGAAAAGAAGCCAGAAAGACATGCTCGAGGCCGCCCTGAACCGGCTCGAGCAGCTGTTCGCGGCCGAAGTCGAAGGCACCGGCGGGGGCGGCGCCGGGCCGGTCTCCGGGGATACACCGGCCGACCGCAACTGATGGCGGATCCACGCCGCGATACGCGATGGTGGGGTTGGGGGGACCCTTCCGAGACGACCGTCCTTTCGGCCGGCGCGGAGAACCTGCTCGCCGAAGCGGGTATCGAGGTCGCCGCGGTCCGGCCGGTTCCTTCGATGGAAACGATCAGGCTGCCGGAGGCCAATCCGGTTCCCGATGCGGTCGCCGGAGCCGCCGGCAGCAGGAACGTGTCCGTCCTCGACGAGGACCGCCTGCGCCACTCCGGCGGACAGAGCTACGCCGATCTGACCGAGCGCCGCTCGGGCGTACCCGGTCTCGCCCCCGACGCTGTGGTGACGATCGACTCGGCATCCCGGTTGCTGCCGCTGCTCGAATCCTGCGCAAAGAACGGGGTGGCTGTCATTCCGTTCGGTGGCGGCACCAGCGTGGTCGGCGGGGTTGTCCCGGAGCGGAACGGCTTCGACTCCGTGATCAGTCTCGACATGGCCGGCCTGCGTTCCGCCGAACTCGATCCGACTTCAATGACAGCCCGGCTCGGAGCCGGCCTGCGCGGCCCCGAAGCCGAAGCGCTGCTGGCCAGGGCAGGATTCACCCTGGGTCACTTCCCGCAGTCATTCGAGTACGCGACGATCGGCGGTTTCGCCGCAACCCGATCTGCCGGGCAGGCGTCAAGCGGCTACGGGCGTTTCGACTCGCTGGTCAGCTCGATCCGCCTGGTCGCGCCCGCCGGAGAACTCTCCACGCTGGAGACGCCGCACTCCGCGATCGGTCCGTCGCTGAGGGAGCTCGTCGTCGGTTCAGAGGGGGCCTTCGGCGTGATCCCGGACGTGGATGTAAGGATCCGGCCGCTGCCGGAAGCCAAGCGGTACGAAGCGTGGCTGGCCGAAGACTTCGAAGCCGGTAACCAGATCGTCCGCGGGCTGGCCCAGCGCGACCGGCTGCCGACCATAGCCCGGGTTTCCGATCCGGAAGAGACAGCTGTTTCACTGGGCATGTCCGGTCCTTCGGGAATCGCCGGAGACGCCTTCAGGCGCTACCTGAAGCTGCGTGGAAAAAGCAGTGGCTCGTTGATGATCATCGGCCTCGAAGGGACCTCCGCCCGGGTCCGGGACGACCGGCGCGAGCTGGCCCGCTCGCTGCGGGCAGGCGGGGCAATCCCGCTGGGCCAGTCGGCGGGCAGGAGCTGGTCGAAGGCCCGCTTCCACGGCCCCTATCTGCGCGAGGCTCTGCTCGACCGGGGGCTCGTGGTCGATACGCTCGAGACGGCCCAGCAGTGGAGCCGCCATCGCGGGCTCTACGAATCGGTCAGGGCGGCGATCAGGTCGGAGCTCGACTCCCTCGGCGTGGCCGGGGTGGTCATGTGTCACCTCTCGCACGCCTACCCTGACGGTGCCTCTCTCTATTTCACGGTGATCGCATCACCCGGGTCCGACGGCGGGCTTGCCTGCTGGAAGCGGATCAAGGGGGCCGCCAGCCGGGCGATCCAGGCCGGCGGAGGCACGCTGTCGCATCATCACGCCACGGGACGCGATCACCAGCCATATCTGGAGGGAGAGATAGGCGCGCTGGGCATCGACACGCTTCGGGCGGTCAAGGAGAGGTTGGATCCCACTGGAATCATGAATCCAGGCTGCCTGATCCCGCTGTCCGCCTGAGCGCGCACGGGAGCCGGCCCCGGATCAGCCGTTGCAGATCCTGAGGAGCTCGTCTTTGGCTTCCTGCGGCATCGAGATCGGTCCTTCGAGAACCGTTTTGCCGACGAATTCGGGCAGGCTGTCGGCGTTGCCGCCACCTCCGCTCTGCACCGCTTCGTTGACGGTGCGGCGCATCTCGCCATTGTCCACACTGGCGAGGCGCATCTCGGTGAAGAAGTCGCCGGCGATCAGGCAGAGAATGGCCTGGTTCATCACTACCTGGCCGGTGATCGCGCCGGAGTCGTTCACGTTCGCCTGATTGATCGGAAAGGCGCCGCCGGATCCGTAGAGCCACAGGGCATAGCTCTGACCCTGGCCGGAGGGTCGGAGGCCATTGATCTGCAGATCTGCGGCGAAGTCGGTGCCACTGAAGCCGAAACGGACCACGCCGCGACCTTCGCCACCCTTGACCGGACGAAGTACCGCGGTGGTCGGAGCCGGCTCCTCCGCGGTATTCGGGCTGCCATCGTCCGACCCCGTGAGCAGGACGACCGCAACGACCGCGACGATCAGTGCCACGGCCAGGACGAGAATCGCCAGCAGGCGGCGCTGGGACACGCTGAGGCCTTGGAAGAAACCGGGTCCGGGGGCGTTGCCGCCCGATGCCGTGCCGCCGGGTCCGGCCCTGCCCGGTGTCGCCTTCCGCTTTCGATCGGCGTCCGATCGCGACCTTCTGCGGGATCCGGTGCCCAGGGAGCCGGCAGTGGCATCGAGCCTGGGCAGTTCGGCGTCGGGAACGAGCAGTTGGAGCTGGTCCCTGAGGTCGGCGGCCGTCTCCCTGGCCTCCGGGCTGTCCTTGAGCGCTCTTGCAGCCTCGGCCCGGCCGATCGGATCGGCCTGGCCCAGCAGGTAGTCCGTCAGGTTGGCGTCGCGGTCGGGGTCCGAGCCGTTGATCTCGGTCAGTGCCACGTGAGCCCGGCGGCGCACCTCGGACTCCTCGACTCCGAGCAGCGCGGCGATGTCGTCATAGCTCTTGCCCCGGGCGAGCAGAAGCTGCAGGAGTGACCGGCTGTCCTCGCTCAGTGCCATGGCACCGAACCCTATGGGTTTATGATCGACGGCATATGCCCGATGTAAAGCTTCCAGAGTCCCCGTTTGACGCCCTTCTCGGAACCGAATTCCTTTCCGAGGACCCCGACGGAGCCCGCGCCCGGATCAGGATGCGGGACGATCACCGCCAGCCGATGGCGATAATGCACGGCGGCGTGATGGCCAGCCTGGTCGAGAGTCTCTGCTCGTTGGCGACGGCGAAGGCGGTCGTGCCGGAGAACCGGATCGCGATGGGTCAGAACATCTCGGTCAACCTGCTGCGACCGGTTTCCAGCGGCGGGATCGAAGTCGAGGCGGTAGCCGTACACCGAGGCCGTATGACCTGGGTCTGGAGGGCGGAGATCAAGGACTTCGAAGGCAGGATCTGCGCGATCGCCCAGATCACGATGGCGATCCGTGACGCTCCCGACGGCCTAGACCTCGGCTTCCTGGTCAGTGAGAAGGAAGACCGGACCGAAGCCTGAAGGCGCGGTACCCGGTCAGGCCTTCCAGGGACGGTAGCGGTTGGTGATCGGCATCCGGCGGTCACGGCCGAAGCCTTTCGACGTGATGCGCAGTCCCGGCGGGGACTGACGCCGCTTGTACTCGGCCCGGTCGACCAGGGCCACCACTTCGGAGGTCACCCGCGGATCCTCGCCACGGGCCGTTATCTCGGCCGGCCCGAGGTCTTCTTCGACGTAAAGCCTGAGAATGCGGTCAAGGGTGGCGTAATCGGGC
Organism: Solirubrobacterales bacterium; assembly: GCA_030835185.1. GTDB lineage: Bacteria > Actinomycetota > Thermoleophilia > Solirubrobacterales > 70-9 > 67-14. Next base: position 30,409 of record JAUQWL010000091.1, read on the forward strand.
AGGGAGTCCGAATCCTTCTGGTCGGGACGGAGTTCGGCCGAAGGAGGCCGGGTGATGATCTCCTCGGGGATTACCGGCGAGACCTGGTTCCGGTGGCGACAGAGTTCATAGACGAGTGTCTTCGGTACGTCCTTGATCGGAGCGAGGCCGCCGGCCATGTCACCGTAGATCGTCGAGTATCCGACCGAGGTCTCGCTCTTGTTGGCCGTTGTAAGGATCAGCCATCCGCGGCTGTTCGAGAGAGCCATCATCAGGTTGCCGCGAATCCTCGCCTGGAGGTTCTCGGCGGTGAGCCCGGAGTTGTCGTCACCGAGCAGCGATGCAAAAGCCTCCATCGGACCCTCGATAGGAATCTCCATCATCCCGACCCCCAGCCGGTCGGCCATCTCCCGGGCGTCGGACTGGGTCGCGTCGCTGGAGTGGGGGGAGGGCATGACCACGCAGGTCACCCGTTCCGGCCCGAGGGCATCGGCGGCGAGTGCTGCGACGAGTGCCGAGTCGATACCGCCGGAGAGGCCGAGTCCGACGTGGGCGAAGCCGTTCTTGACCGCGTAATCCCTCAGGCCCGTGACCAGCGCAGCGTAGACCTCGTCGAGATCGCCGAGCCAACCGGAGACCCGCCCCTCACCGTCGAAGACGAGAAGGTCCTCGGTGAACTGCCCCGCTCTTGCCAGGACGGTCCCGTCCGGGGCGATCACCGCGCTGGCCCCGTCGAAGATCAGCTCGTCCTGGCCGCCGACCATGTTGACCAGGGCAACCGCCGTGCCCTGGTCGAGGGCGATCTGGCGGAAGATCCCTTCCCGCTCACGCGCTTTCCCCCGGTGGTAAGGCGACGCCGAGAGGTTGGCAATCAGCCCGGCACCCGGCGACAGGTCCGCGGCGACATCCGATCCCGGCTCCCAGCAGTCTTCGCAGATGGTCACGCCGACCTGATATCCGGTCACTTCGGCAAGCATCGGGCCGCTGCCGTTCCTGAACGTCCGGTACTCGTCGAACACCCCGTAGTTCGGCAGGAGGCGCTTGCGATAAACCGACTTCAACCCCCCGTCGCGGAGGACCCCGGCGGCATTGGCCGCGATTGCACGGCCGATCGGGTGACCGACCGGTTCTGCGAAGCCGACCAGGGCGGTGATTCCGTGGACGCCCCGGGCGATCTCCTCGAGCCGGGTGACGTTGGCCGCGATGAAATCCTGCCTCAGGTAGAGATCTTCGGCCGGATATCCGGTCAGCGCCAGCTCGGGAAACACCACGAGCTCGGCACCGGCCCGCTTGGCCTGCTCGATCCAGTCGCTGATCATCGCGGCATTGGCATCGAGGTCTCCCACGGTGGGATTGATCTGGGCAAGTGCGATCCGGGGAAGCGTCGTCACCACTGGAGTTTTAGCGGCAAAGGCCACCCGGGCGATTCCGGCTGCGTTCTTGCGTCTGTGATCCCACCCACACACAGACCTGATTCGTATCCCTTTACTAACGTTCTACTTACACAACACTCATAAAGCCGAGCCGTCGCGAACGAGTGACGGACGGGGGACCCGAAGTCGTGGACGTACGCGACACGGGGCGAATCCGGTGGTGATCCACCGGTAGCCGGGAATTGAAAACCCCGGCGAGCCCGACAGCTAACCCCGTAGGCCACAAGGAGAACCAAAGTGAACCTCAGACGGACCTTCGGGTCGATCACAGCCGTATGCCTGCTCGCCTTCGCAACCTTCCTCGCGGTCCCCGCTTTCGGTGCGGCCGGTCCAGAAGGGGCAACGCCGGTCGAGCCAGGCTCGACGGCGGCCGGCGCGGCAGCCGAAAAGCAGCAGGTCAAAACAGAGGCGAAGCCTTCGGCGACAGTCTCCCGCGTCCACCTCGGTTCGAAGCACGTCCGTCACGGCACCAGGGTCCGCGTCCGTGGCATCGTCGAGCGGCGGAGCGATCACGTCGGCATCTTCTTCCGGCCCTCCGGATCGAAGCGCTGGCTCCGGTTGAAGAAGCTGACCCCCGACAGAGCCGGTCGTTACGCGACCACGGTCAAGGCCCGGCGGAGCGGTGAACTCAGGGCGATCTCGTCGGTCGGCACCGTGTCGAGCCCCCGGAGCCTCCGGGTTCGCAGCCGGATCTCGGTCAAGCCGGTGAAGAAGTACACAGCCGTCGGATCGGCGGTACTGATCCGCGGCGCGGTCAGCCCGGCCGGCAAGCGCCGGATCAAAGTCGTGATCGGCGGCCCGGGTGGAAGAACGATCCGAACCCGCAGCACCGCAAAAGGCGGCTTCAAGGTTCGCTGGAAGCCGAAGAGCAGCGGGACATACAGGGTGCGCGTATTCGCCTCCGGCAACGGTGACGCGGCTTCTGACGCGAGTCGCAGGATCAGGGTCACCGGGCTCCGACAGACTCACGCCTCCTATTTCGGTCCCGGTCTCTACGGCGGACCGCTCGCCTGCGGTGGACGCCTCTCCCCGGACACGCGCGGCGTCGCCCACAAGACGCTTCCCTGCGGTACCAGGGTCACCCTCCGCTACCGCGGCCGCACCGTCACCACCCGCGTCGTCGACCGGGGTCCTTACGTAGCCGGCAGGGAGTTCGACCTGACCGCGGCCACGCGCAACGACCTCGGCTTCGGCGATATCGGATCGGTCTGGACCGATCGCTGATGCGGCCGGCCCGTGGCTGGTAATACTTGAGGGGTGAGCAACCCCGAAGTCAAGAACCTCGAAGCGATCTCTAAGGCGATCGACCAGCACAACTCGGGCTGTCCCTATCCGGCGGCAGAGGTGCGGATGAACCCGTTCGAGATCGAACGGCTCGGCTGGGAGGAGATCCGCGGCCTGCCGATCGTGGGCGACCCCGATCTCGGCACCGGCCGGTTCCGGATCGTCTGCTCGAGGGACATGGACGGCGAGGACCTCGAGGAAGTAGAGGCGGTCGGCCGGGAGTACGTCGCGGTGACACCGGCCGGGACCGAACCTGCTCCCCCGATCCCCGACCTGCCGGATCCCTCGAGGAACTGACCCGGGCGGCGTCCTCAGACGTCGTTCCAGAAGTCGATGCCCAGGTTGGTCATCCATTTCTGGATTTCGATGTTGATGCGGAAGAGTTCGCCGGTCCAGATCAGGATTCCCATCGCGATCAGGATCACTCCACCGATCGCGATCAGCGCGGCGTAGTGGCGCTTGACGACCGAGAAGGCCGTGGTCATGCGGTTGAAAGCGACCGCGGTGAGCAGGAACGGGATTGCCAGCCCGGCCGAGTAGACGGCGAGCAGAAGCGCGCCGCGACCGGCCGATTCGGTGAGTGCCGCGGCTGAAAGGATCGCCCCGAGGGTAGGCCCGATACATGGCGTCCAGGCGATGGCAAAGGCGGCGCCGGCGATCATCGGACCGCCCTTCCCGGCCCTCTCGATCAGAGCGTCCGGTCGCCATTCCTTGTTCAGCTTGACGACGAAGAACGAAGCTACGAAGAGCACCCCCATCGCGATGATCACCGCCGCCGCCACCTTGTCGAGGATCTCGCGGTTCTGGCTGTCGTTCAGGGCTGACCCGATCTTCGTCGCGCTCAGGCCGAGCAGGATGAAGATCACCGAAAAACTGGCGACGAACAGCAGGCTCGGCACAATCACCCGGCGCCAGCCGGCATCGTCGAGGTCGTCGACCGAGACCCCGGAGACCGCAGAAAGGTAGCCGGGCACGAGCGGGAGGACACAGGGGGAGAGGAAGGAGACCACCCCGGCCAGCAGAGCGGCTATCAGGCCGATTCCAGCCGCCGGGTCGGTAGAGGCCAGAATGGCGTTCATGCGGACAATCGTAGTGACCCGACTCTCCCGGAGCGCCGCTCGACCGAGCCTCTGTAAATTGGCTGATCCGATTTCGACCTGACGGAGGTAGGCACAGATGAGTGAACTCGAACGGCAGTTGAACGGTGCGATAGTTGCGATCACCGGCGGAACCGGGGGCATCGGCCTGGCGACGGCACGTGCGCTGGTCGCCACCGGCGCGAGGGTGGCACTCGGCGACCTCGACGGCGAACGGGCCCAGGCCGACGCAAAGTCGCTCGGCGAAGGCAACTTCGGAGGCCGGCTCGACGTGACCGACTTCAGCTCCTTCGAGGACTTCATCGACCAGGTAGAGGCGGAGCTCGGTCCGATCGACGCCCTGGTCAACAACGCCGGTGTGATGATTCTCGGTGCCCTCGATGAAGAGCCCGAGGAAGTGACGGAGAAGTCGATTCAGGTCAACCTGTTCGGCGTGATCAACGGGACCAAGATTGCGATGCGGCGGATGAAGCCACGCGGCCGCGGCCAGATCGTCAATCTTGCATCCCAGGCCGGAAAGACCGGCTTCCCGGGAGGAGCGACCTACTGCGCGACCAAGTTCGCGGTAGTCGGCCTCTGCGAGTCGGTTCGCAACGAACTCGCCGGGACAGGGGTCGGCGTGACCTGCGTCATGCCGGGCCCGGTCAGGACCGAACTGGCTGCGGGCATCGGCAACGCACGCGGAGTGCGCTGGCTGCTTCCGTCCGAAGTCGGGGAGGGCATCGCCAGGGCGATCGCCGGCAAACAGGCCGAAGTCTGGCTCCCGCCTGCGACCCGCTTCCTGCAGTCGCCGGTGGCGGTACTTCCGGCCGGAGCGAGGGACTGGCTGATGCGCGCCTTCAACGCCGACACCGTGCTCGCCCATCGCGAAAGCGACCCCGGACGGGTCGCCTACGAGAAGAAGGCCCTGAGCGCCGACTGAGTCGCCGCCGGCCCCAGCAGCCCGCGGGACAAGTGCCTCCGCTTGAGGCTCCGGTATCCTCCCTGAGCGGTTCGGTACCCAGCGGAGGATGACCGGGGCCGGGGAGTGCCGTCAGATTGACCAACCATCGACAGCCGCGCCAGGCTTGGAAAGCGCGACAGAATGACCGAATTCACCCCGTCATCACGGACCCGCAGTGGTCTCTACGACTCGAAATTTGAACACGACGCATGCGGGGTCGCCATGGTCGCGCGCCTCGACAACGAGCCGTGCCACGACGTAGTTTCGCAAGGACTGCTCGCCCTGGAGAACCTCGAGCACCGGGGTGCGGCCGGGGCCGACGCCTCTACCGGCGACGGCGCCGGGATCCTGATCCAGATGCCCGATCTCTTCTTCCGGGAAGAGACGGCCTGCGAGCTGCCGTCGGCCGGCGACTACGGCGTCGCGATGTGCTTCCTCCCCCGGGACGAGGCTGCACGGGAGCGTCTCAAGCAGGGGGTCATCGACGTCACGGAAGCCGAAGGCCAGGCGGCCCTGGGCTGGAGGGACGTTCCCGTAGACACCGGCCACGTCGGCAAAGCCGCCGACGGGAGCCGCCCGCACGTCGCCCAGCTCTTCATCCGCGCCGCCGATTCGCTTTCCGGCGACCAGGACGCCTTCGAGCGCAAGCTCTACGTCATCCGCAGGGTCTGCGAGCGGGAGTTCGGTGACGAGCTCTACATCGCCTCGCTCTCCTCGAAGACGATCGTCTACAAGGGAATGCTCACTTCCCGCCAGGTGCCCGGATTCTTTCCGGACCTGCAGGATGAGCGGGTGCGCTCGGCGTTGGCCCTGGTCCACTCGCGCTACTCGACCAACACCTTCCCCAGCTGGGACCTCGCCCACCCGTTCCGCCTGATCGCCCACAACGGCGAAATCAACACCCTGCGCGGCAACATCAACTGGATGAGGGCCCGCGAGTCACAACTCGCCTGCGAGCTCTTCGGCGACGACCTCGAAAAGGTGACTCCGGTGGTCCGTCCGGACGGTTCGGACTCGGCCACGTTCGACAACGTGCTCGAACTGCTGATGATGGCCGGCCGTTCCCTGCCGCATGCGGCGATGATGATGATCCCCGAGGCCTACCGGGACAGGACCGACCTCCCCGAGGAGCTGATCGGTTTTTACGCCTACCACTCCTGCCTGATCGAGCCCTGGGACGGCCCTGCCGCAGTCTGCTTCACCGACGGCCGGGTCATCGGCGCCACGCTCGACCGCAACGGGCTCCGCCCGGGACGCTGGGTGGAGACGACCGACGGTCTGGTCGTGCTCGGCTCCGAAACCGGCCTGCTCGACATCGCTCCCGAGCGGATCAAGCGGCTGGGCCGCCTGCAGCCCGGCAAGCTCTTCCTGGTCGATCTCGAGAAGCACCGGATCGTCGACGACTCCGAAGTCAAGCACGAGATCGCCGGAGCCAGGCCCTACGGCGAGTGGTTCGACCGGGCTTCGGTCCATTTCGACGATCTGCCGACCGCATACGTGACCATGACCGGCGTCCAGCCGACTCCCCGGCGCCAGAAGGCCTTCGGTTACACGCAGGAGGACCTGCGTACCCTGATCGCTCCGATGGCCGCGACCGGGGCGGAGCCGATCGGCTCGATGGGCAACGACTCGGCGCTGCCGGTGCTGTCCGACAGTCGCCCGCCGCTATACAGCTACTTCAAACAGCTCTTCGCCCAGGTGACCAACCCGCCGGTCGACCCGATCCGGGAGGAACTGGTGATGAGCCTCGCGGTCGGGGTCGGCTCCGAGCAGAACCTGCTCGCCGAAACCGAACAGCACGCCCATCAGCTCTCGCTCGACCAGCCGATCCTGATGAACCAGGAGCTGGAGACGATCCGCCATGTGAACCACGACATCTTCAAAGCCGACACCCTTGACATCACATGGGACGTCGCCGAAGGCCCGGAAGGCCTCGGGAGCCGGCTTGAGGAGCTCTGCCAGGAAGCCGGAGAGGCGATCGAGAACGGTTTCAACATCCTGATCCTCTCCGACCGGCGCACCGGCCCGCGCCGGGTACCGATCCCGGCGCTACTCGCGGCAGGCGCCGTCCACCACCATCTGGTCCGTGCGGGAACCCGCCTGCGGGCGGGCATGGTGCTCGAATCCGGCGAACCGCGGGAGGTCCACCACATGGCGACGCTGATCGGCTACGGCGTCAGCGCGATCAACCCGTACCTGATGCTCGACACGGTCGACGAGCTCGTGCTCGAGGGCCGTGTTCCGGACATCGACTCTCCGGAGCGCGCCCAGCGGAACGTGGTCAAAGCGATCGGCAAAGGGTTGCTCAAGACGATCTCGAAGATGGGGATCTCGACGATCCAGTCGTATTGCGGCGCACAGATCTTCGAGGCCGTCGGCCTTGAATCCGCCCTGGTCGACCGCTACTTCACCGGGACCGCCTCTCGGATCGGCGGCATCGGCCTCGACGTGATCGCCCGCGAGACGCTTGCCCGTCACGCCACCGCATTTCCCGGGCGCCACGAGGACCTGCTCCCGGTCGGCGGCCTCTATTACTGGCGTCGTGACGGTGAGTTCCACCAGTGGAACCCGGAGACGATCGCCCTCGTCCAGCATGCGGTAAGGGGCGAAGGTGGCGACGCCCAGAGCAAGTACGACGAATTTGCCGAGCAGGTGAACGAAAGCGCGGTCCGGAAAGCCACGCTCAGGGGCCTCTTCAAGCTGAAAGAAGCCGACGAGCCGATTCCGCTGGAGGAAGTCGAACCGGCTTCGGAGATCGTAAAGCGCTTCGCGACAGGCGCGATGTCGCTGGGGTCGATCTCGCGTGAATCGCACGAAAGCCTGGCGATCGCGATGAATCGCCTCGGGGGGAAGTCCAACACCGGTGAGGGTGGGGAGGACCCGGTCCGCTTCGAGCGTGACGAAAACGGCGACCTCCGCCGCTCGGCGATCAAGCAGGTGGCCTCCGGCCGCTTCGGAGTGACCATCCACTACCTGTCGAACGCCGACCAGCTACAGATCAAGATGGCCCAGGGTGCCAAGCCCGGCGAGGGGGGTCAGCTTCCCGGCCACAAGGTCGACCGGTACATCGGTTCAGTACGCCATACGACGCCGGGAGTCAGCCTGATCTCGCCGCCGCCTCACCACGACATCTACTCGATAGAGGACCTCAAGCAGCTGATCTACGACCTGCGCTGCGCCAACCCGAAGGCTTCCGTATCGGTCAAGCTGGTGGCCGAAGTCGGAGTCGGCACCGTCGCTGCCGGTGTCGCCAAGGCGAACTCGGACCACGTGCTGATCGCCGGCCACGACGGTGGAACCGGCGCTTCGCCGCTCTCATCGATCCAGTCAGCCGGCATCCCCTGGGAGATCGGCCTCGCTGAAACCCAGCAGACCCTGATTCGAAATGATCTGCGCTCGCGGATCACCGTCCAGACGGACGGCCAGCTCAAGACCGGTCGCGACGTGGTGATCGCCGCCCTGCTCGGGGCCGATGAGTACGGATTCTCGACAGCGCCGCTGATCGCATCGGGGTGCATCATGATGAGGGCCTGTCACCTGAACACCTGTCCGGTCGGCATCGCTACCCAGGATCCGGAGCTGAGAAAGCGTTTCCGAGGCCAGCCCGAGCACGTCGTCAACTACTTCTTCTTCGTCGCCGAAGAAACGCGCAGGGTGATGGCCGGTCTCGGGGTACGCACGCTGGGCGAACTGATCGGACGCACCGAACTGCTCGAGGTTGACGACGCAGTCGAACACTGGAAAGCCAGGGGAATCGACCTGAGCGGACTGCTCGACTTCCCCGAAGGCGTACCGGAAGACGCGCCACGCTGCCGCACCCGGCCCCAGGAACCGGTACTCGACGACAACCTGGACTGGAAGCTGATCGAGGCGGCGGGCGATTCAATCGACAACGCCGATCCGGTCGAGTTCGACATTGCCGTTCGCAACGTCGACCGCTGCGTCGGCGGGATCATGTCCAATGCGATCGCGGTCCGCCACGGAGCCGCCGGCCTGCCGGACGATACGATCAGCGTAAACCTGCGCGGTGCCGCCGGGCAGTCGTTCGGTGGATGGCTCGCCCCGGGAGTGACCTTCTCGCTGCGGGGCGAGGTCAACGACTATGTAGGCAAGGGCCTCTCCGGAGGCATCATCTCCGTAACCCTACCGGACGGAGCCCGTTACGACGCCGAGAAGAACGTGATCGTCGGCAACACGGCGCTCTACGGCGCCACTCGCGGCAGGGTCTTCTTCCGTGGCATCGGCGGTGAGCGTTTCGCAGTGAGGAACTCGGGCGCCGAGGCAGTCATCGAGGGGGTGGGCGACCACGGCTGCGAGTACATGACCGGGGGCACCGTCGTGGTCCTCGGCCCGACCGGAAGAAACTTTGCTGCCGGCATGAGCGGCGGCCTGGCCTACGTCTACGACCCTCACGGCGATTTCAGCCGGCGGATCAACCCGGCCATGGCCAACCAGATGGAACCGCTCGAGCGGGGCGACCGTTTCGAACTGAAGCGCCTGGTCGAAGAGCATCGACGCAGGACCGGTTCATCAGTGGCCGCCGATATCCTCGACGACTGGGAGGGACGCGTCGGGGAGTTCGTGAAGGTCTTCCCGACCGACTACAAGCGCGTGCTGGCCGAGCTCGAGTCCGATGCCACCGGGGCCGGACCCGCCGGGTCCCCCGCGGCCGATGGGGCTGAGCCGGTCAGCTCGACAGGAAGGAGAGGCTGAAATGGGCAAACTCGGTGGCTTCCTCGAAATCACAAGGGTCGGCATCCCTTACCGTGACCCTGCTCAGCGCATCGGCGACTACAGCGAATTCGTCATCCACAGGAGCGATGAGGAACTGGCCGACCAGGGCGCGCGCTGCATGGACTGTGGCGTGCCCTTCTGCCACAACGGCTGTCCGCTGGGCAACCTGATCCCGGACTGGAACGACCTCGTCTACCGCGGCCGCTGGCAGGACGCCATCCGCCAGCTCCACGCGACCAACAACTTCCCCGACTTCACCGGGAGGCTCTGCCCGGCACCGTGCGAGGCCGCCTGCGTTCTGGAAATCCGCGAGAACGAGGCGGTGACGATCAAGCAGATCGAAGAGAACATCATCGACCGCGCCTGGAAGGAAGGCTGGGTCAAACCCGAACCCCCGAAGCGCGAGACGGGCCATCGGGTTGCCGTCGTCGGTTCCGGGCCGGCCGGCATGGCCGCGGCCCAGCAGCTCCGGCGCACGGGACACAGGGTGACCCTCTTCGAACGTGACGAGTCTGTCGGCGGACTGGTCCGTTTCGGAGTCCCCGACTTCAAGATCGAGAAGACCGTGGTCGAACGTCGCGTCCAGCAGCTGATCGACGAGGGGGTCGAAATCCGCTGCGGGGTGGATGTCGGGGTGGACTACCCCGTCGAACAACTCAGGCAGGACTTCGACGCCGCCGTGCTGGCCACCGGTTCACGGGTCCCGCGCGATCTGGCCGTACCCGGTCGCGAACTCGAAGGGGTCCACTTCGCCATGGAGTATCTCTACACCCGAAACCGCTGGGTAGCCGGAGTCGCGGGACCGGAGCCGCGCGCGGCCGTGCCGGAAATGCCGCCGGTGTCGGCGAAGGGCAAGAACGTGGTTGTGATCGGCGGCGGCGACACCGGCGCCGACTGCGTCGCCAACTCGATCCGCGAGGGTGCCCGTCAGGTCGTTCAGCTCGAACTCCTTCCCCAGCCGCCCGAATCCCGTCCGGACGACAGGACTCCCTGGCCGCTCTGGCCACAGAAGTACCGCCTCTCCTACGCGATGGAAGAGGCCAGGACGATCGAACGCGGCGAGCAGGACTTCTCCGTGACCACGACTCACCTTTCCGGCGAAAACGGCGAAGTGAAGACCCTTCACTGCGCCCGGGCCGATTCGGCGCCACCGTTCGGCCCGGTCGAGGGCAGCGGTTTCGAGATCGACGCCGACCTCGTGCTCCTGGCGATGGGCTTCCTCCATCCGGAGCAGGAACTGCTCGATGCCATCGGCTGCGAAAAGGACGGCCGGGGCAACGTGAAGGCCGGTACTTATTCGACGTCGGTTCCCGGAGTATTCGCTGCCGGCGATGCCCGCCGCGGTCAGTCGCTGATCGTCTGGGCGATCAACGAAGGCCGTCAATGCGCCCGTATGGTCGACCGGTATCTCGGCGACCTGCCCTCGCCGGAAGTCCGCACCGGCAACGTCCGTCCGGCGGACGACGGTCCCGAAGGCCCGCCACTCCACGTGTCACCCGGCCTCGGGCCGGATCCGGGTGTCTCCGCCGGTCGCGCTCAGGAGACCTGAGCCGCAACCTGCCGAGAGCGGTCCCGGAAGCTGTCGCGGCAGGCTTCAGGACTTGCCGGTTGCGGCGGGGTCATCGTCGGCAGGCTTCAAGCCTCTTCGAGTCAGCAGGAAAACGCCGAACAGGGCGCTCACGATCGAACCGGTGAAAATGCCGATCTTGGCGTACTCCAGCAGCTGTTCGGCTTCAAACGAGAGCTCGGCGATGAAGAGCGACACGGTAAAGCCGATACCCCCGAGCGCTGCGACGCCCCAGACATGGGAAGGCGTGACGCCGTCGGGCGTCTTTCCCCAGCCGAACCTCTGCGCGATAGCGATGCCTGAACCGATCCCGATCACCTTGCCGAAGATCAGGCCGAGTGCTACACCCCAGAAGATCAGGCTCGCCGAAGCATCGGCGAGAATGGTTGCGGAGATCACGATTCCTGCATTTGCAAGGGCGAACAGCGGAACGACGATCATGCTCGTGAACGGGTGGAGGCGGCGTTCGAGAGTCTCGATCACGTGGCGGCCCCTGATCGGATGAGCCGGGGCCATCAGACCGAGTATCACACCGGCAATGGTCGCGTGGACGCCCGATTCGAGGAAGGCGAGCCAGACCACCGCCCCGATTATCCAGTAGGGCCAGATCTTGCCGATCCGGAGGCGCTGCATCATGTAGACGATAAGGATGCCGGCAGCACCCGCCGCCAGCCACAGCATGCCGATATCCCTGGAGTAGAAGAGCGCGATGATCAGGATCGCGATCACGTCGTCGATGATCGCGATGCTCAGCAGAAGAAGCCGCACGCCCGATGGGACCCGCTTACCGAGCAGCGCCAGGACCGCCACTGCGAAGGCGATATCCGTAGCCATCGGGATCGCCCAGCCGTCGGCACCCTCGCCGCCGGCGTTCAGGGCCGTGAAGATGAGTCCGGGCAGCATCACGCCACCGACTGCGGCAACCACGGGCAGCATCGCCTTGCTGCGGTCATTCAGTTCTCCGACCACCAGTTCCCGCTTGATCTCCAGCCCGACTACGAAGAAGAACAGCACCATCAGACCGTCGTTCACCCAATGCTTGAGATCCTCGGTGATCGCGAACTCGCCCCAACCGACCGTCAGTCTGGTCTCCCAGAAGGACTGATAACTCTCACCGAAGGGGGCGTTGGCCCAGAGCACCGCTGCGACCGCGGCGACCAGCAGTACGGCGCCACCGGAGACCTCGCTCTTGATGAAGTCGGTGCCGGCGTCCCGCCAGCTCGTTTCGGGGTCTTTGATCGGATTAGCCAAGGTCGCGCGCTTTCTGCTGTCAGCTCAACGGCCCGGCGCGCCGCCGGGCGGCGTGCCGGGAGGGGGGGAAGGACCCCAGCTTGCGGTAGCTGGACCTTCAATCGGAATCCGTGGACCGCCGACGACTCCGGTGCCAATAATGACATCACCTGCCGCTTTGACACGTGACGCCACCTCTCTCATGGCGCTCTTCAGACCCTGCCTGCCGTAGGAGTGGAGGTCCGAGGTCAGACCCCGGGCGTCGAGCCCTGCCGAGCCGGCGAGAAAAAGTGCCCGCCTCATGTGGAACCCCTGGGTCACCACCAGTGCGTCACCGACCCCGAAGATCCGGCGGGCCCGCTCCATCGTCGCCCTCGTGTTGAAACCGGCGTGGTCGGTGAAGATCACTTCGCGTGGCACGCCCCGGCGGGTCAGCGCCAGCCTCATCGTGGTCGGTTCGTCGTAGAACCAGTCGCCGTGATCGCCACTCACCAGAATGCGTTCGACCTTGCCTTGCTTCCAGAGGTCCGCCGCCTGCTGGATCCGGTCGGCCAGCATCAGGCTCATGCTGCCATCTCCTTTCACCAGTGCCCCGGGAACGATCGCCGTCTGGGCCGGCTGCGCATACGAAGCCTCGCAGTACACCTTTCCGCCGCCACCGATCAGGACACGGACGTTCGCAGCAAGGGCTACGAGCAAGCCCGCTCCGGCCAGAGTCGCACCGGCAAGCAGAAGGCGCTTCTCGAGTGTGGGGATGGTCGGGGCCGTCTTTGCCAAGAGGTCAAAGTATCAATGGCACGCTTGGCTCTCCTAGACTGAAACACATGGGTTCGCCGGCCGACGGGCACTCTCACAGTCACGGACCCGGGGCCTACCGGGGCGGTGACCGGCGGGCCCTGCTGACAGCCGCCGGCCTGACCGCCGGTTTCATGGTCGCCGAGGCGGCCGGCGGGCTGATCTTCGGGAGCCTGGCACTGCTGGCGGACGCCGGACACATGCTTTCGGACAGCTTCTCTCTGCTTCTCGCGCTGACCGCGGTCTCGCTCGCTGCGAGACCGGCCACCACCCGGCGCCCCTTCGGCTACAAGCGGGCGGAGATCCTCGCGGCGCTCTTCAACGGCCTGCTCCTGCTCGTCGTCTCCGTCTGGGTGATCGTCGAGGCGATCCGCCGGCTGGAGGACCCGGTCGAGGTGATGGGAGCCGGCATGCTCATCGTCGCGGTGATCGGCCTGGCCGCCAACCTCGTCGCGGCCTGGATCCTGATGCGATCCGGAGGCGGGAGCCTCAACGTGAAGGCAGCACTCCGGCATGTACTCGGGGACATAGCCGGCTCGATCGGAGTGATCGCCGCCGCCGGAATCATCCTGCTCACGGGCTGGGAATCCGCAGACGCGATCGTCTCGATCCTGATCTCGATCCTGATCGCGGCCAGCGCCTGGTCCGTGCTCAAAGAAGCGGTCGACGTGCTTCTGGAATCGGTCCCGGAAGGCATGGACGCCGAGGAGGTCGGTATGGCGATGGCCTCTCACGCAGGTGTCGAGGAAGTCCACGACCTGCACGTCTGGCAGATCACCTCCGGCTTTCCGAGCCTTTCCGCCCACATTCTGGTGGGTCAGGACGCCGACTGTCACGGCATCCGCCTGGAACTCGAGTCCCTGCTGCGCGAACGGTTCGAGATCGACCATACGACGCTTCAGGTCGAGCACAGCGCAGATCCAGCGCCGCTACGCATCCAGAGTGCAGACGACTGAGGTCGGCTCATCGCCTGCAAGTCGGGTGAATTCCTGCCCGAACGGGAACGTCCGGTGCCGACGCTACCTTTCCTCTCGTGAACTGGTTCGAAGGCCGCCTGGCCGCCTACGACATCGAAACCACCGGCACCGACACCGAGAACGACCGGATAGTCACCGCCGCCGTCAGCATCGTCGGCGGGGGGGAGGAAAGCGAGAGTCGCACCTGGCTGGTCGATCCGGGCGTCGAAATCCCGGAGGAGGCAACCGCGGTTCACGGCATCACCACCGAAAAGGCCCGGGCCGAGGGTCAAAACGCCGCCGACGCCGTGTCCGAGATCACCCAGGCGCTGGCGATGCTCGTCGCCGAGGACATCCCGATCGTCGCCTTCAACGCCCGCTTCGACCTGACGATCCTCGACCGCGAAGCCCGTCGCCACGGGATCGAACCGCTGATCGAAGTCGTCGGCGGGCCGGAATCGCTGCTGGTGGTCGACCCATACGTACTCGAGAAGCAGATCAACAAGTTCCGCAAGGGCGGACGCACCCTCGGCATCCTCTGCGAGGACTACGGAATCCCCCTGACCGACGCCCACGCCGCCGACGCCGACGCGCTGGCTGCCGCACGCCTTGCCTGGAAACTCGGCCGGATCAATGCGGAACTCGGCGCCTACGACCTGCCCACCCTGCATGAAGACCAGATCATCTGGGCCGATGAACAGGGCCGCTCGCTTCAGGAGTACTTCGAACGCCAGGGCCGAACCGAAAAGGTCCAGACCGTCTGGCCACTCGTTCCGTTCGCGGCCTGAGTTCCCCGCCAGACTGACGCACCCGGGGGCCGATCGAGGACGACTCCGGCCGCCCCCGGGCGAGCCGTGGGAGGGTCCGGACGGACGGATCAGCGACAATCGTGCTGTGAACCATTTCGACCGAGAACCAGGGGGGGCCGACGAACACGCGGTTATCGAACCCGAGCTGAACAAGAAGCAGGAGCTCAACCTGATCGACGAGATGGGCGGCCCGCAGGGCATCGCCGACTCGAGCCTTCCCGGGCTTCTCTTCGTCGCTGTCTACTCGGTCTCCGGCCAGGACCTGCAACTCTCTGCGATCGCTGCGGTCACGCTCGGGGCGGTTATCGGTGTAGTCAGGCTGGTGCGGGGGGAGTCGGCCCGCTTCGCAGCGGCGGGCTTCGTCGGGGTTGCCATCGCCGGCTTCATCGCCACCAGGACGGGCCGGGCTGAGGACTTCTTCCTGCCGGGGTTGCTGTTCAACGCCGGTTACGCAGTCGCCTACGCCGCGTCGATCGCGGTCGGCTGGCCGTTGATGGGCCTTCTGATCGGACCGATCATCGGCGACGGTATGAAGTGGCGACACGACCCGGCCAGAGTAAGGCTGTTCAATCGAATGAGCTGGATCTGGGTCGGGCTCTTCCTCACCCGCCTTGCCGTTCAGCTTCCCTTCTATTTCGCCGGATCCCTGGTCGCACTGGGAATCGCCAGGACGGTGATGGGCCTGCCGCTCTTCGCTCTGGGGATCTGGCTCTGCTACCTCCTGCTCCGACGGGAGGGAGTGGACCTGAAGGCACTCAACCCGAAGAATGCCGGAGCCGGAGAGGGCTGAACCCCCGGTCCGGTCCCCTCGGAAAGGGTGAACGGGCCGAGCGGGTACAATTCCCGGTTCCCCTTGTCTCCGACTCCGTCCCCATCCCGACCCCGCAGGAAGGCCTCCCCGGGGGCCGGTTCCGGCAGTAAAGCGCGCGCGAGGAAGCGCTCGGGCGCTTCGATCCGGCTGCGGATCGCGGAGCCCGACGGTGACTACGACGGCGGTTTCTTCGAGGTCGCGGTCCAGGCCCACCGGCCCGACCGACCCGAAGCCTTCGAGGACGTCGAGCTCCTCTGGGATCAGGACAAGGACGTTTTCGGCTCGCGCGGGCGGATCGACACGACGCTGGGTGTGGGTATGGCGGCCGCGGCATGGGCTCCCCTGAGACGCCTGCTGGATGCCGATGTGCCCGATCGCCTGCGCCTCTCCGACCCCGAAGTCGAGGATCTGCTCGACGGCGCTGCGGATCGTCTCGAAGGCTCGGGCGTCGGGATCTGCTGGGACCCGGAGCTGAACCACTCACTGGAAGCGAGAGTTGTAGTCGGCACCACCGGAAGCCTCGGTCAAAGTGTTCCCGAGGTCTTCGACCAGTCCGCACTTCAGGGTTTCTCGTGGAAGATCTACCTCGACGGGAAGGCGCTCTCCACCGGGGAACTCGAATCCCTCGCGCGGACCAACCGCCCGATCACCTGGCTTCGCGACCAGTGGGTGCTCGTACCCCCGGTCCAGGCGGAGCGGGCCCGCAACCCGGACCTGCGGCCGCTGACCGCGATCGACGCTCTGAGCGTGGCGCTCACCGGCAGCACGGTCATCGACGGGCGCACCATCGAGGTCGAAGCGACCGGCTGGCTGGCGGACCTGCGTGAACAGATCACCGGATCGAACGAGCAATCTGAACCGGTCCGGCAACCGGAGACCCTGAACGCAACGCTGCGCGCCTACCAGCTGGAAGGGCTTCGCTGGCTTCACCGGATGACCTCGCTCGGCCTCGGCGGCTGCCTGGCCGACGACATGGGACTGGGCAAGACCGTGATGCTGATCGCCCTCCACCTCCATCGAAAAGGCAACCGGAAGACCGACGGCCCGACCCTCGTCGTCTGCCCGGCTTCGCTGCTCGGCAACTGGGAACGCGAGATTCGACGCTTCGCACCGGGGGAGGAGGTCCGCCGCTACCACGGCAGCGGCCGGTCGCTCGAAGGCGTCGGCAAAGGCTTCGTGCTGACGACATACGGAACGATGAGGCTCGACGCCAACCGGTTCAGCGCGGTGAAATGGGGCCTGCTGGTGGCCGACGAAGCCCAACACGTGAAGAATCCCCGCTCGGCCGGAGCCAAGGCGCTCCGCGCGATCCCCGCGCGCTCCCGGGTGGCACTCACCGGCACCCCGGTCGAGAACAACCTCTCCGAACTGTGGGCCATCCTCGACTGGACCACGCCCGGTCTGCTCGGCAGTCATGGCTCCTTCCGCAAGAACTGGGCCGATCCGATCGAGACCGAGCGCAAAGAGTCGACCACCAGGCTGCTGGCCAAGCTGATTCGACCGTTCGTCCTGAGGCGGCGCAAGTCCGATCCGGGTATCGCTCCCGAGCTGCCACCCAAGGAGATCACCGACCAGCCCGTCGGGCTCACCCCGGAACAGATCGCGCTCTACGAGAAAGCGGTCCGAGAGAACATGCTCGAGATCCGCACCAGTGAAGGGATGGGTCGAAGGGGCCTTGTACTCAAGCTGCTCACCTCGCTCAAGCAGATCTGCAACCATCCCGCCCAGTACCTCAAAGAGGAGAAGTCGGACCTGGCCGAACGCTCCGGCAAACTGGAGTTGCTCGACGAACTCCTCGATACGATTCTCGCCGAAGACGGTGCAGTTTTGGTCTTCACCCAGTACGTCGCCATGGCCCAGCTCCTCAAGCGCCACCTCGACGAACGGCAGATCGCAAACCAGTTGCTCCACGGCGGCACCCCGGTCGCCCGGCGCGAGGACATGGTCGACCGCTTCCAGGACGGTGAAGCCTCCGTCTTCCTGCTTTCGCTGAAGGCAGCCGGCACCGGACTCAACCTGACCCGGGCAGACCATGTCATTCACTTCGACCGCTGGTGGAATCCCGCAGTGGAGGAACAGGCCACCGACCGAGCCCACCGGATCGGCCAGACCAAGTCGGTCCAGGTCCACCGACTGATCGCCGAAGGCACGATCGAAGACAGGATCGCCTCGATCCACGAAAGCAAGCGCGAACTGGCCGATGCCATCGTCAGCTCCGGCGAGGCCGCCCTGACCGAGCTCAGCAACGAAGAGCTCGCCGACCTGGTCGAACTGAGAAACGCCGGGTAGCCTGACTGGTATGGCCGGCCTCCGGGACAGGACGATCGTCGTGACCGGCGGAGCCCGGGGGATCGGCCTGGCAATCTGCGAAGCTGCACGGGCCGGCGGCGCTCGTGTCGCAGTCGTCGACATCGACGGCTCCGCGGCCGCCGGGACCGCGACACGACTCGGCCCGCGCTGTCGCGGTTATGCGCTCGATGTGTGCGATGCCGCGGGCTTCACTGAACTCCTCGAATCGGTCGAGCACGACCTCGGTCCGGTCGACGTCCTGGTCAACAACGCCGGCATCGCCGAAGCATCCGCACGGATCGGCGAGCAGTCGCGCAAGATGATCGACCGCATGATCGACGTCAACCTCAGAGGGACGATCAACGGAACACTCTGCGCGCTCGCACGGATGGAGCGTCGGGGGAGCGGCCAGATCGTCAACATCGCTTCCCAGGCAGGCAGGCTCGGCGTGCCCGCTCTGGCTGCTTACACGGCTTCCAAATTCGGCGTGGTCGGATTCACCGACGCGGTCCGGTTCGAGTACCGGGAGTCTGGAGTCCGCTTCACGTGCGTCATGCCCGGACCGGCACGAACGCAGATGATGGACGGAACCCGCAGGGTGCCCCTGGTCAGGCTCGTCACACCGCAAGCCGTCGCCGCCGAAGTGATCGCGGCGATCGAACATCGCCGCGAAGAGGTCTTCGTCCCACGTTCGAGCGGCTACCTGGTCCGCTTCTCCGGCCTGCTCCCGCCGCGGTGGAGGGAACGACTGATCCGGTTCTTCGGCCTCGAAAAGGTGTATTCACAGACAGACCCGGTCACCCGTGCCGGCTACGCGGACAGGGTCGAGCGCCAGACCAGGATGCGATGAACTTCAGTTGCCTCCCCCTTCTTACCTAGACTCACCGGCATGGACCTGACCTTCTCGCCTGAAGAGACCGAGTTCCGCGACGAGCTGAGGGGGTGGTTGACAGTCAACGCGCCCGGCGAAGAGCCCCGCGGTGACGAAGAGGCCCAGTACGCTTTCCGCAAGGCCTGGCAGCGAACCCTGTACGACGCCGGCTGGGCGGCAGTTCACTGGCCCCGGGAGTACGGCGGCCGGGACGCCACGCTGATGCAGTCGGCGATCTTCTTCGAGGAGATGGGGCGGATCGGGGCGCCGCTGCCGGCCAACGTTCTCGGGCTGCTGCTCGCCGGTCCGACGATCATGGCCTGGGGCACCGAGGAGCAGAAGGAGCGCTATCTGACGCCGATTCTCTCGGCCGATGAAATCTGGTGCCAGGGGTTCAGCGAACCGGAAGCCGGGTCGGATCTGGCCGCTGTGAAGACCAGAGCCGTTCGTGACGGCGACGACTGGGTGGTGACCGGCCAGAAGGTGTGGACCAGTGGCGCCCAGTATTCGAAGTGGTGCATGCTGGTCGCCCGGACCGATCCCGAAGCCTCCAGGCACAAGGGACTCTCCTACTTCCTGATGGACATGGACCAGGAAGCCGTTCAGGTGCGCCCGCTGGTTCAGATCACCGGCGAGGCCGAGTTCAACGAACTCTTCATGGAAGAGGCAAGGATTCCTCACGAGAACATGCTCGGCGGGCAAGGCGACGGCTGGAACGTCGCGCTGACCACACTGATGAACGAACGCTCCGGACTCGGATTCTTCCTTCAGGTCCGCCTGCGACAGCTTCTGGACCGCCTGGTCCGCGAAGCAGGAGAAAACGGACGCATAGACGATCCGGTCGTGGCCGAAGCCCTGGGGGACATGCACGTGCGGACCGAGACCCTCCGCCTGCTCGCCTACCGTGGACTCAGCGCGATAGAACAGTACGGTCAGCCCGGTCCGGAAGGCTCGCTCACCAAGTGGCTCTGGTCGGAGACAAACCAGATGCTCGCCCAGCTTGCGGTGAGCGTGCGCGGCGCCGATTCGCTGACCACCGGCGATTCCTGGGCTTACGAGCTGCTCCGCTCGCGCGGAAATACGATCGAGGGCGGTACGACCGAAATCCTCAAGAACATCGTCGCCGAGCGCGTGCTCGGACTACCGAGGAAGTGAGGGCACGATGAGGTTCGACTTCACCGAAGACCAGCACGAGATCAAGCGTACCGCCAGGGACCTCCTCGCCTCCCGATCCACGCCGGAAAAGCAGCGCAAGGCAGCCGAAGCGGGGGAGTACGACCCTCTCGTCTGGGGGGAGCTCGTTGAGCTCGGCTGGCCCGGTGTCGCGGTCGCCGAAGAGCGCGGGGGAGGGGGCCTGGGCTTCGTCGAGCTTGCAGGGCTTATCGAGGAATCCGGATACGCCCTGCTGAACGCTCCGTTTCTCAGCAGCGCGATGTGCGCAACCGCCATCGCCGAGGCCGGAAGCGACGATCAGATGCGGAACTGGCTGCCACGACTCGCCTCGGGCGAGTCGACGGGGGCGTTCGGACTCGACGGCGAGATCATCGCTGACGCCGCAGAGGCCGATGTGGCAGTTGTCGCCGACCGGTCAGCCGGTACGGCCCGGCTGATCGAGGCCTCTGGCAACTCGATGCCGGCGCTGAACACGATCGACCCGACGCGCCGCTACGCCAGGCTCGGGAAGGGGCTCTCGGCCGGCGAAGACATGCCCGGAGACGCCGGGCCGGCGATCGACCTGGCTGCGGTGCTGATCTCGGCCGAGCTCGTCGGAATCTGCCGGCGTGCCCTCGACATGACCCTCGAGTACGTGAAGGACCGCAGACAGTTCGGTCGTCCCGTCGGCTCCTTCCAGGCCGTCCAGCACCGCTGTGCCCGGATGCTGCTCTTCACCGAGGGTGCGCGGGCAGATACCTACTTCGCTGCCTGGGCCGCAGACGCCGATCGCGAGCGGTTGCCGGAAGCCGCATCGCTGGCCAAATCGGCATCCTCGAAAGCGGGAGTGGAGGTGACCGGCTCTGCCATCCAGGCCCACGGCGGCATCGGCTTCACCTGGGAGGCCGACATCCACTGGTTCTACAAACGCGCCCAGCTCGACGCGACCATGCTGGGCGACAGTACCTTCCACAATCAGCGTCTCACCCGCATCGCCAAAGACCGCCTCTGAGGCGG
>JAUQWL010000092.1 GCA_030835185.1 Solirubrobacterales bacterium
AGCATCGTGATCACGCAAGACGGTTGCGAGTTGTTGACCCCCGGGAGTGGCCAGCAACTGGTAGTCCGCTGATTCGCACGGAGCGGCTAGCCTTTCCGGCATGGAGCGCGAACAGATCACACGTGACGACTTTCCGGAAGCGGGGGACGGCTACGATCGTGCTTCGGTTGACGCTCACCTCGTCGCGGTGGCGGCCTGGGCCGCGGCGCTGGAAGCCCAGGTCGATGCCCTGGAAGTCGAGCGCGACGCCCTCCGCCGTCGCCGGACCGGGGTCGCCCTGCCGGAACCCGGCGACAGCGAAGCCGAGCTGCCTTCGACGGTGGCTGTGCCCGTTTCCGCGGATGTCCCTGCGGATGCCCCTGAGCCCGCAGGCGAATCGCACCCCGGCGCCAGCCCTGATCACGGGCCTCCGGCGGACTCGGCGACTTCTGGGGACGAGGTCTCGGCCCGTCTTGTTGCGACGAGGCTTGCGCTTGAAGGCTCGGAGCGGGACGACATAGTCAGCCGTCTGGCCGAAGCCTATGAGCTCGAGGATCCGAGGACCCTCGTAGACGACGTCCTCACCCGCCTCGCCTGACTCCGACCCGGAACAGTGCCGGGATCCTGTCGCTTCGCTCGGGGACGGATCTGCCGTGGCGGGCGGTGATGCGGATCCGACCCGGGGGAGAGGGAAGGGTAGGGACGAAGTGGCCGGGCCGGATCTACGGCGATACGCTGACCCCTGACCAGGACGCCGGGTTCGGCGGAAGAGCCGCCGGTGTCGGAACATGCTCGCGAAGGGAACTGAATGAAGGTCCTGGTGCTGCTGAACGATCCGCCTTACGGGACGGAGCGGTCCTACAACGGGCTGCGCCTCGCAGGTTCTCTCGCCAAGCGCGAGGAGGCCGAAGTACGCGTCTTCCTCTTCGGCGACTCGGTGGGCTGCGCGATCGCGAACCAGAAGCTCCCCGACGGTTACTACCACCTGGATCGCATGATGACGCTGCTCATTCGTCACGGTGGCGAAGTGGGCTGTTGTGGCACCTGCATGGATGCCCGAGGCCTCACCGACGAGATGCTTCTGCCCGGTGCTCGACGCTCGACGCTCGACGAGGTCACGGACTGGACGCTCTGGGCCGACAAGGTCGCGAGCTTCTGATCCGCCGGTCAGAGTGACCGGTTCGAACGTGTGTTCGGATCCCTAGAATGGGTGGAAGTGGCCCGTTCAGAACGCATCGTCATCACCGGAGCTCGTGAGCACAACCTGAAGGGGATCGATCTCGACCTGCCCCGGGACGCGATGATCGTGGTCACCGGGCTGTCGGGTTCGGGCAAATCCAGCCTGGCTTTCGACACTATCTACGCCGAGGGTCAGCGCCGCTATGTCGAGTCGCTTTCGGCCTATGCACGCCAGTTCCTCGGCTTGATGGAGAAGCCCGACGTGGATTCGATCGAAGGGCTCTCGCCGGCGATCTCCATCGACCAGAAGACGACCTCCAGGAATCCCCGCTCCACGGTCGGGACCGTGACCGAGATCTACGACTATCTCCGGCTGCTCTGGTCGCGCATCGGCAAGCCCCACTGCCCTGAATGTGGCGAGGAGATCACCGGCCAGACCCAGGAGCAGATCACCGACCGCCTGATGACTCTGGACGAGGGGACGCGCTTCATGGTGATGGCACCGGTCGTACGCGGCCGCAAGGGGGAGTACGGCAAACTCCTGGACCAGTTCCGATCCGATGGCTATACCCGGGTCGAGGTCGACGGCGAGATGCGGATGCTCGACGAGGAGTTCGAGCTCGACAAGAAGTACAAGCACGACATTTCGGTGGTCGTCGACCGGCTCGTCATGAAGAAGGATCTGCGCCGGCGTCTGTCGGAGTCGGTTGAGGCAGCCGCCGGGATGGGCGAAGGCCTCGTCGCCGTCCAGATAGTCGACGGCGAGCGGATGCTTTTTTCCGAGAGCTTCGCCTGTCTCAAGTGCGGCACCTCGATGCCCGAGCTGGAACCGCGGATCTTCTCGTTCAACGCACCTCACGGCGCCTGCCCGACGTGCACCGGCCTGGGCTTCAAGCGGGTGATCGACCCACAACTCGTGGTACCCGACCCGACCCTCTCGCTGGCTGAAGGAGCGCTCCAGCCTTGGCGCACCGGTTACTCCGGCTACTGGAGGCGACTGATCAAGTCGGTGGCCGGTACCTACGACATCGATATCGACCTGCCCTGGCAGGAGTTGACCGGCAAGGAACGGGATGTCTTCCTCTACGGCACCGGTACCGAGCGCCATACGGTCCGGACCAGGAGCCGGGCCGGGCGTCAGCGCAGCTACGAGGTCAAGTTCGAGGGACTGGTCAACAACCTCGAACGCCGTTATCAGGACTCCGAGTCGGAGAAGGTCCGCGAACGAATCGAGGGGTACATGGCCGAGCAGCCCTGCCCGGCCTGTCACGGGGCGAGGCTGAAGCCCTCGAGCCTGGCCGTGACCGTCGGCGGCATCTCGATTCAGGAGTTCACCGAGATGTCTGCGACCGTGGCCCGCGCGTGGATCGATTCCCTGGAGATGACCGGGACGGAACGGGCGATTGCCCGGTTGATCGTCAAGGAAGTGGCCGAGCGGCTCTCGTTCCTGGTCAATGTCGGCATCGGCTACCTCTCGCTTTCGCGCTCGGCACGCACGCTCTCCGGCGGTGAGGCGCAACGCATCCGTCTGGCGACCCAGATCGGTTCGAGCCTGGTCGGCGTGATGTACGTGCTGGACGAGCCTTCGATCGGCCTTCACCAGCGCGACAACGAGAAGCTGATCGGCACCCTGGAGAGGCTGCGTGATCTCGGTAACACCGTGATCGTGGTCGAGCACGATGAAGGCACGATGAAGGCCGCCGACCACCTGGTCGATCTCGGCCCCGGTGCCGGCGAGCACGGGGGCGAGGTGGTCGCCTCCGGCACGCCGCTCGAGGTGGAGGCCAACCCGGACTCGTTGACCGGTCTCTATCTGGCCGGGATCGAGCGGATCGAGATGCCGGAGCAACGGCGCAGTCCGAACGGATACCTGACCGTGCACGGGGCGAGAGAGCACAACCTGGACGACGTCGACGTCGAATTCCCGCTGGGCGTGCTGACCTGCGTCACCGGTGTGTCGGGGTCAGGCAAGTCGACTCTGGTCAACAGCACGCTTTATCCGGCGGTCGCCAACCGGCTCAACCGCTCGAAGATGAGACCCGGGCCGCATGACCGTATCGACGGCATCGACCAGATCGACAAGATCATCAACATCGACCAGTCGCCGATCGGCCGCACGCCACGCTCCAACCCGGCCACCTATACCGGTGTCTTCGACCACATCCGCCAGCTCTTCGCCGCCACCCAGGAGTCGCGGGCCCGTGGATACAAGCCGGGCCGTTTCAGCTTCAACGTCAAGGGCGGACGCTGCGAGGTCTGCCGGGGGGACGGCCAGATCAAGATCGAGATGCACTTCCTGCCCGATGTCTACGTGCCGTGTGAGCAGTGCCACGGCCACCGTTACAACCGCGAGACCCTGGAGGTCCGGTTCAAGGGGAAATCGATCGCCGACGTACTCGAGATGTCGATCGAGGAGGCCTACCCCTTCTTTGACAGTATTCCGAAGATCGCGCGACGGCTGAAGACTCTCAACGACGTCGGACTCGGCTACGTCCGGCTGGGTCAGCCGGCGACCACGCTGTCCGGTGGGGAAGCTCAGCGCATCAAGCTGGCCTCGGAACTCTCCAAGGTCGCGACCGGAAGCACCCTCTACATCCTCGACGAGCCGACGACCGGCCTGCACTTCGCCGACGTGCGCCGGCTGCTCGAGGTCCTCGGCAGGCTGGTCGACGCCGGCAACAGCGTCGTCGTGATCGAACACGATGTCGATGTCATCAAGAGCGCCGACTGGGTGATCGACCTCGGCCCGGAGGGCGGCGACGGTGGCGGCGAGGTGGTCGCGGTCGGAACCCCCGAACGGATCGCCGGGCAGAGCGAGTCGTACACCGGATACTTCCTCCAGGAAGCCCTCGGCGTCGTTCCCGTGGCGGCCTGAACGATGCGGGCTGCACTGCTCAACGCCTACGGAGAGCCACCGGAGATCGGTGACGTGGAACTGCCGGAAGCCGGGTCCGGGCAGGTCCCGGTCACGGTCGAGCTGGCCGGCCTCAATCCGGTGGACATCGCGATCGCCTCAGGCAAGTTCGATGCCGGTGCACCGCAGCTCCCTTACACGCCCGGTCTCGAAGGCATCGGCCTGACCCCCGGCGGCGAACGGGTCTGGTTCGACGTGCCGGTGCTGCCGGTCGGGTCGTTCTCGGAGAGGTGCCTGATCGACCCTTCGCGGGCGATCGCCGTGCCCGACGGCACCGCGCCGGCCGAAGCGATTCCTTTCGGTGTCGCCGGCCTGGCAGCCTGGCTGGGACTTGAGTGGCGCGGACAGCTTCAGCCGGGCGAGAAGGTGCTCGTACTGGGGGCGGGCGGTACGGTGGGCCAGATCGCGGTACAGGCGGCGAGGCTGCTGGGGGCGGGCACAGTGGTCGCCGCGACCCGAAGCGCCCGCGGCAGGGAAAGAGCCCTCCAACTCGGGGCCGACGCGGCTGTCAGCACCGAGACCGATTCCGTTTCCGAGCTTGCCGACCGGATCAGGCAGGCAAGCGACGGTGGACCGGACCTCGTGCTCGACGGACTCTGGGGCGCTCCGGCAGAGGCGGCCCTCGCCGCGATCGCCTTCGGCGGCAGGCTGGTGCAGGTCGGCAACTCGGCCGGCACACAGGCGACGCTCACGGCCGGGCCGTTGCGCGGGGGTACGGTTTCGATCCTCGGCCACCGGAACTTCTACGCCCCGCTGCAGGTTCAGACCGAGGCTTTCCGGACGATGTGCTCTCACTCCGGCGAGGGCCGTCTCGACGTGGACGTCGAGGTCTTCCCGCTCGAACAGGTCGCAGACGCCTGGGAGCTTCAGCAGCGCAGCCCGGGACGCAAGCTCGCCCTCGCGCCCTGAACGGCTCGAAAAAGCTCAGTCGACCAGCAGCGAAGCGCCGATGACGCCACCCTCGTCGCCGAGTGCGGCGACCTTCACGGCCGGCGGGTTTTCGGGGTTGAGCAGGTACCTGCCCATGCCGTCGATGATCTCGGGGACCAGGTTGTCGGCGAAACGCACGCCGAGTCCGCCGCCGATCACCACGGCTTCCACGTCGAGAAGGTTCACGGCCGAAGCGATGCCCGCCGAGAGCGCGACGACCGCGCGGTTGAGGAGGTCGCTCGCAAGCTCGTCGTCTTCCTCCAGCGCTTTGGCCCAAACCGAGCTGGTCAGGCCGGGCTTGTTGTGTTTCTTCATGATCCGGAACAGCGTGGTCTTGCGACCTTTCTTGACTTCGCGGCGGGCCTTCTCCTCCATCGCCTTGCGCCCGGCATAGGCCTCGACCGTCCCGTTCAGGCCATTGAGGCCTTTGGCGCCGCTTCGGCGGACCAGGGTGTGGCCGATCTCGCCGGCCCGGCCGCGGCCTTTCCACGGCTTTCCGTCGAGGATGATCCCGCCGCCGACGCCCGTTCCCCAGAAAACACCGAGCAGGCTGTCGTAGTCGGCTCCGGCTCCGAGCTGGAACTCGGCATTGGTGCCGACCTGGACGTCGTTGCCGACGGTCACCGGGGTGCCGATCGCGTCGCGCAGGGCCATCCCGAGCAGGAATCTGCCATCCCATCCGGGCAGGTTGCCGGCGCCGCTCACTGCGCCGTGTTCGCTGTCGACCGAACCGGGGGAGCCGACTCCGACTGCGCGAAGCTGATGAGCCTCGATGCCGGCGTCGCGAGCGGCTTCCTGCATGGTCGCCGCCATCGCCCGGGCGACGTCTGCGGGACCGCCTTTGGTCGGCGTGGGCCGGCGGCGGTAGGAAAGTACGTTGTGATCCGGGCCGATCACGGCGGCGGCGATCTTGGTCCCACCGAGATCGATCCCGCCGGTCAGGGTGCCGGCCCGCTTGCTGGCGAGAGGATGGGTGGTCGGCAGGGTGGAGCGGGTCGGAGGAGGGGTCGGAGGAGGGGTCGGATCTGCCGTCGTGGTGTTCTCCGCCGGTTCAAAGCCGAGCACCGAATCGTCGTCGCCGGACGCCGCCTGTTTCCTCGCTGCCGACTTCTTGCGCCTGAGCATCATTTCCCTCCAGTCTTGACCGATACGCGCAAGGTTATCCGCCTCTGGCAGGGTACGGCTGTGGACGATCAGACCGGATGGCGGATGTGGTGGTACAAGCGGCGCTGGTACGAGCGCAACCATCGCCTGTTCCGCCGCCTCCGACTCGACCGGGAAATGGCCCGGCGCGGTGCCTATATCCGCCATCCGATCGAGGGCGACGTACTCGACTGTCTGCTCTCCGGCCGGCTCACGGTCGGGCAGGGCAGCCACTTCGAGCCCGGCTGCTGGATCACGATGTCGGAGCAGGCGAAGGTGGAGATCGGCGGGGGCTGCTTCCTCAACCGCGAGACGATGATCGCTGCTGAACGCGAGGTGACGATCGGCGATCACGTCATGTTCGCCAACGGCTGCTTCATCGGTGACGCCAGCCACCGGTTCGACGACCCCGACATCCCGATCACCTGGCAGGGCTTCACAACCAAAGGCCCGGTCAGGGTCGGATCGAACTGCTGGTTCGGGGTCCATTGCGTGGTCACCGGCGGAGTGACGATCGGCGACCGCTGTGTGATCGGCGCGAACTCGGTCGTCACCTCCGACCTTCCGCCCGGCACGATCGCCGCCGGCGCGCCGGCGAAAGTGATCCGTGAGATCGAGTTCAAGCGGTCAGGCGCCGCGGCGGACGGTGCCCTGCCCGGGAGCGCTCCGGACGCTCAGGGCAGCGGTTCCCAGTCCCAGGAGTAGCTCGACTCGATGTCCTCGGGGTTGAGCCGCCGCCGCAGTTCATCCAGTTCCGACGGTTCGACGCTGTAGACGTGCTCCGGACCGGGAAAGGCGCCTGAGCGCACCTCTTCGGCGTAGGCGGCGAGGCCGCGCTTCATCTCGCTCCTGACGTCTGAATACCGTTTGACGAACTTCGCTACATGCCCCGTGTTGATACCGGTCAGGTCATGCAGGACCAATACCTGGCCGGCGGTTGAATTGCCGGCCCCGATACCGATCGTCGGCGCGTTCAGCCGGTCGGCGATCATCTCGCTGACCGCCTGGGGGACGGCTTCGATCACGATCGAGAAGCAGCCGGCCCGATCCAGAGCGATCGCGTCTTCAGCCACCTTGATCGCCTTCTCCGCGGTGCGGCCCTGGGCCTTCATTCCGCCGAGGGCGGTCGCGGTCTGCGGCGTCAGGCCGACGTGACCCATCACGGGTATGCCGGCGCCGATGATCGCCCGGGCCCGGTCGACCGAAGCCCCGCCGCCTTCGAGCTTGACGGCGTCGCAGCCGGCCTGCTTGACCATGGCCTGGGCGCTGGCGATTGCGAGCTCGTTCGAGGATTCGTAGGAGCCGAAGGGCAGGTCGCCGACCAGCAGTGGAGTCTTCAATCCCCTCCGGACTGCGCTCGCCAGCATGGTCATCTCCTCCATGCCGACCGGAACGGTGCTGTCGTATCCGAGCACGCAGTTGGCGGCCGAATCGCCGACCAGCACAATGTCGACCCCGACATCCTCGGCGACCTGGGCCGATGGAAAGTCGTAGGCCGTGACCATCACGATCGGTTCGCCGGCGTCCTTCATCTCGGCCAGCCTGGTCACGGTCACCTGCTTCCTCACAGGGGGCGGCTGCGCATCTGTCTGTTGCCTGCTTCCGGAGCTCATTTTCTCCTCACCTGTTTGTCGGGTTCGATAAGAATGTTGTCGATCAGCCGGGTGCCGTCAACCTTCGCAGCTACGGCAACCAGGATTGCTTCTCCGGTTTCGTCCTCGGCCGGGTCCAGAGTGCCCGGATACCGGGCCTCGAAGTACTCGGGCTCGATCCCCGCGGCCTCCAGTCTCCTCACCCCGGCGCGAAGCGCTTCGTCCAGCCCCCGCTCGGGATAGGCATTCTCGGTCTCGAGGAGGGCCGACCAGATCGCCGAGGCCTTCTCCCGGGCCGGTGCCGAGAGGTAGGCGTTCCGTGAACTCATCGCCAGCCCGTCGCGCTCGCGCACCGTAGGCAGGATGACGATGCGGGTCCGGAAATCCAGGTCCTCGGCCATGCGACCGATCACTGTCGCCTGCTGGGCGTCCTTCTGTCCGAAAAAGGCGAAATCCGGATCGACCGCGTTCAGGAGCTTGGCAACGATCGTCGTTACGCCGGCGAAATGCTCGGGGCGGCGCCCGTCCCGGCTACCGCACAGGACCTCGGTCAATCCCTTGACCTCGACGGTCGTCGCGAATCCGGCCGGGTAGACCTCTTCGGCAGAGGGGGCGTAGACGATGTCGACACCGGCCTCTTCCGCGATCGCGAAATCCCGCTTCTCGTCCCGTGGGTATCCGTCGAGATCCTCGCCGGGCCGGAACTGGGCGGGATTGACGAAGAGGCTCATCACGACCGTGTCGCAGCGTTGACGTGCTGCTTCAAGCAGTGAGACGTGGCCTTCATGGAGGTAGCCCATCGTCGGGACCAGTCCGACGACGTCCGAGGTCTTCCGGAGTGAATCGCGCGCCTCGTGAATCTCGCGCGGCAGGCGGAGGACTTTCACGCGCTCACCTCGCCCCCGACGTCGTCGGTGGTCGTTCCTCAGGGCTGCGGGTCGCTGCCCTGCCCTCCGTCGCCTCCGGCACGGTGGCGGTGCTGATCGAGCGGGTCGCCCCGGCGAGGACGTCGTACAGGGGGAGCAGGTCCGGGCGGGCGCGGAGCAGAGCTTCCCGGTGCCGCTGGACCGTACTCTCATCGCCCCGGGCGATCGGACCGGTCAGCGCCGCTGCGCCGTGTTCGATCCAGTTCTCGAGGCTGCGGCGAACCAGCGGCGCCAGTACTTCGCGTGGGTCGTCGATATCGATCCCCTCCAGCAGTCCGGCTGCGCTTTCCTCCAGCGCGACGAGGAAATTCGAGGCCATGCTTGCTGCCGCGTGGTAGGTCGAGCGGTCCCCTTCGGCGACTGCGAACGGGACCATCCCCAGGGTCCTGGTGAGGTTTTCGGCATAGGTCCGCGCGACCGGGGTCGATCCCGCCATCGCCGCCGGTGCTCCGCTCAGATCGCTCTTTCCGTGCGGCAGCGTCTGAAGCGGATGGATCGAAAAACACCCCTCGGTGGCGCCGCCTGCTTCGAGGGGTTCCAGTGAGGTCGCTCCGCTGACGTGACCGATCAGGCGGGGACCGCCGACTGCCTGTCCCACCTTCCGGGCAACCTGTTCGATCGCCGCATCCGGCACGCAGAGGAGAACGGTGCCTCCCGAGAAAACGGAGGCATCGCACGAGCGGTCGACCAGGGCCACGTCGATGCCTGCCCGCCGGGCCGCGGACGCGATCGATGTGCCGACCCTTCCGGGTCCGACGATTGAGAGCGCAGCCGGCACGCTTTCTGAATTCTCCATGCTGCCGTTCCAGTTCCCTTTCGGCGATACCAGACGGATCGATTGACCTGCTTCGAAAGATGTAGCCCGTTCCGGGACAAGGTCCGACCCCGTTTCCGGGTGACGGCCACTGCCGATTATAGGCTCCCGGCATGCTGGATACGGCCGAACAGCGGAGGCAGCGACTGGTTGAGGTCTTTCAGGATGCCCGGACCTGCAGCCGGTGCGATCTCAGCAGATCGCGGACCCAGGTCGTGTTCGGCGCGGGGAACGCGGACGCGGACTTGATGTTCGTCGGTGAAGCGCCAGGGGCCGAAGAGGACCGACAGGGGCTGCCGTTCGTGGGCAGATCGGGCGCCCTGCTGAGTTCGATGCTCGAAGAGGTCGGGCTCTCCCGGGACGGCGTCTTCATCGCCAATACGCTCAAGTGCCGGCCGCCGGCCAACCGGGATCCGACCGCGACCGAAACCGAAACCTGCCGGCCCTGGCTTCATGATCAGATCCGGCTGATCGAACCGATCGTGGTCGCGACGCTCGGAAACTTCGCGACCAGGCTGCTGAGCGGGGATCCGACCGGCATCACGAAGGTGAGGGGAGTGCCGCAGGTCCGCACCCTGGGTTCGAGGACGGTCTGGCTCTTCCCGCTCTTTCATCCCGCGGCGGCGTTACGGGCGACCGGCACGGCCGATCTCCTGAGACAGGATCTGGCAGCCCTGCCGGCGCTGCTCGAACGCGGCCTGCCGGCACCGACGGCTGCTCCCGCTGCCGCCCGGACAGGCGATGGAGCCCACGGTGCCGGAACCTCGCCCCGGGGCGGTGGGCCCACTTGACGGCCGGACCGCCCGAGGCCGGAGATCTGCAGCTTTCCGGCAGTCCGGGGGAGACGGCCGCCATAGCCGCCGGACTTGCGGCGGAACTTGAACCGGGGGACGTCGTCCTGCTCATCGGAGAGGTCGGCACCGGCAAGTCCACGCTGGCGAGGGCGGCGATGCGCGCTCTCGGAGTGGAAGGGCCGATCCCGTCGCCCACATTCACCATCGGCCGGCTCTACCGGGGACGCGACGGGCTGCCGGTCTCACATCTCGACCTCTATCGCATCTCCGATATCGATGAAGAGGATCCGGGGCTGCTCAGTGAGTACCTCGACCCGCGCGGCATCGTCTTCGCCGAGTGGCCCGGGGAAGGATCTGCGGAACTGCTCGCCCGCGCCCGGCGCAGTCGCCGGATCTGGTTCGAGCATGTCGACCGCGACCGGCGGTCGATCAGAACAGGACCCTTCAGTCCGCCCTGAGTCCGGAACTCCAATCCGTCCCGAACCCTGAACAGCCGTTCAGGGGCTGATCGACTGGTCGAGCTGCTGTTGCGCGTCGTCGAGCTGCTGCTGAGCCTGCTTGATGGCGTCGTCGAGCTGCTGCTTCTGTTCGTCGGGGAGGCTGTTCACTTCCTCCTTGGCCTGCTCGAGCTGCTTCTTCGCATCCTCAACCGCTTTGCTGGGGTTGCCGAGTTGCTCGTCGATCGACTTCTGGGCGTCGTCGATCGCGTTGTTCACCTGATCCTGGGAGTCCCCGCAGGCGGCAAATCCGGTCGAGACGAGCGCGGCCGCGGCCACGCTTGCGACGGCTGTTCTGATCTTTCTTGTCATCGAAGCTCCTTCGGCAGTGAGACAATGGTCCGTATGGAAAGCCTTGACGATCCCGCCGCCCGTGAGGGCCCCATCGCCGTCGTGTGCGGCCGATTGTATCCGGGGCGCTCCGCGTGAGGACGATCGGATTCGATTCGGCGACCGATGACACGGCAGTGGCTGCCCTGGACGGCGACGAAGTGATCTACGAGCAGCTGACCGGACCGGAACCCGGCGGGCGACCGGCACACAGCAGGGAGCTCCTCCCTGCGATCGGTGCGGCCGTCGAATCTCTCGGCGGATGGGGGGCGGTCGACCGGATAGCGGTCGGGATCGGTCCCGGTACGTTCACCGGTCTTCGCATTGCGATCTCGACCGCGTTGGGGCTGGCGATGTCGACCGATACGCCTGTGGTCGGGATCTCGACCCTCGAGGCGATGGCTCATACGCTGTCGGACGGCAGCGGGGTGGTCGTACCCGTGCTGGACGCCAAGCGGGGTGAGGTGTTCACCGCTGCCTATGGCGCGTCAGGCGAGGAACTCCTGCCCGCCGCGGCTGTGTCGCCCGAAGAGTCGATCGAGTCGATCGTCGCGCTCTCCGGGCCGGTCCGGGCCGGAGGGGCCGGAGCGGTACGCTTCGGTGACCTGTTTGCGGCTGCAGGGATCAAAGTCGAGGACCCGGGATCGGTGCGAGGCCGGTTGCGAGGCATCTCCTTCTGCGAACTCGGTGCCGCTGCCGACGCCCCCGATCCGAAGCAACCCCTCGAACCGATCTACATCCGTGAACCCGATGCAAAAGTCTGGCTCGAACGAGACAGTGGCCGCCCGGTCGGCTGAATCCGGCCCGGTGACCGTACGGGAGCTCGCCTATGGCGACCTGCCCGAGGTCATCTCGATCGAGAACCGTTCCTTCGGCGGACCCTGGTCTCCGGGCATGTTCGTATCCGAGATGTCGAAGGAGTCGACCCTTGCCCTCGCGGCCGAGCGAAACGGTCGGGTGCTCGCCTATCTGGTGCTGTCCCGCTACGACGCAGCCTGGCACCTGATGAACGTGGCCGTGGCGCCCGAACATCGCCGGGCACGACTCGCCACGCTTCTGATCCACAAGGCCTTCGCGCAGATCGGTCAGGACGCACCGGTGACCCTGGAGGTCCGTCCATCCAACCGCGCGGCGATCGCCCTGTACGAGGAGTTCGGATTCCGCTCCTATGGCCACCGCAAGGCCTACTACCCGGACAACGGCGAAGACGCCCTGATCATGTGGCGGGGGAATCCGGCCACCGCCGGTGTGCCGCCGGGCGCCGCGGAAGCCTGACCGGGATGCCTCTGCTGGCGATCGAAACCTCCTGCGACGACACCTGCGCCGCGGTGCTCGAAGGTCCGGAGATCCTTTCCAGCGTAATTTCCTCCCAGGGTATCCACGAGCGATACGGCGGTGTCGTGCCCGAGATCGCTTCGCGCCACCACCTCGAACTGATCCGTCCCGTGATCGAGCAGGCCCTGGATCAGTCCGGACTGGGGCTCGACGGGATCGACGCGGTCGCGGTCACGGCCGGTCCCGGACTGATCGGCGCCCTGCTGGTCGGACTGAGCGCGGCCAAGGCGATTGCCGCCCCGAGGCGGTTGCCCCTGATTCCGACCGATCATCTCAACGGGCACGTTGCCGCGAACGACCTTGCGCCGGATCCGATCGAGCCACCCTTCCTCTGCCTGGTGGCCAGTGGGGGTCACACTCTCCTGGCCGGCGTCCGCGACGAAAGCGGCTTCGAAATCCTCGGTGAGACTCTCGATGACGCCGCCGGAGAGGCAATCGACAAGGGTGCGAGGCAGCTCGGTCTCGGTTTTCCCGGCGGGCCCGCGCTGGAGCGGCTGGCCCGTGACGGGGATCCGGCTGCTTTCGAGTTCCCGGTGGCGATGTCCCGAGACCCCGGCCTCGACTTCAGCTTCAGCGGGTTGAAGACCGCGATGGTCTATCTCTGCCGCGAACTCGGCCGGGAAGGCGTCGAGCGCCACCGTGCCGATCTCGCGTCCGGGTACCAGGCGGCGATAGTCGGCCAGCTCGTTTCCAAGCTCGGGCGGGCCCTGGATCGCGAAACGTGGCCTGTGGTCGCCCTCGGGGGCGGAGTCGCCGCCAACGGGCCGTTGAGGGAGGCGGTGTCGGGCCTCTGCGCGGAACGGGACATCCGGCTGAAGCTGGTCCCGATCTCCCTCTGCACCGACAATGCGGCGATGATCGGCGCCGCCGCCTATCGCAGCGAGGCGATCGCCTGGCCCGACTACCTCGGCTTCGACGCCTTTGCCACCGGAGCGCGCGCGTGAAGATCGTGATCTACGGACGCCCGGGCTGTCATCTCTGTGACGAGGCAGGCGATCAGATCCGCGCGATTACGGCGGGGATGGACGGAGTCACCATCGAGACCGTGGACATCGAAAGCGACGACGGGCTGATGCGTCGCTACCTCGAGCGTATTCCGGTGGTTGAGGCGGGAGGAGAGGAAGTCAGTGAGCTGGTCTTCGACCCCGGGCCGTTGCGCGTCCGGCTGGGGATAGCCTGACCCGCGCCCTTGCGGGTACTCTGAAGATCGAGATGACTCCCGCCCCTCGATCCGATAGCGATGAAGGTTCCCTGCTGGTTGCCGACGGCGAGCGCCTGTCTCTGGGCGTCGCGGCCCGGCTGTCGCGTTATCTCCAGGTCCTGATCCAGGCCCGCAAGATGGGCCGGGAGACGATTTCTTCACAGGAACTTTCCGAATACACCCACATCAATTCGACCCAGATCCGGCGAGATCTTTCCGGGTTCGGCAAGTTCGGCAAACGGGGCGTCGGCTACCGGATCGAGTTTCTGGTCGATGAGATCCGCAAGATCCTGCGTACCGCAGGCCACCACAACATCGCTCTCTTCGGAGCGGGCAAACTGGGTCAAGCGATCGCCAATTCCGACATCTTCGCCGACCACGGTTTCGAGATCGTCTCGCTCTTCGACGTCGACCCCGCCCGGATCGGCAAGAAGGTCGGCTCGCTCACGGTCAGGGACTTCTCGGAGCTCGGCGACGCGGTCAAGGTCGAGTCGATCGTGGTCGGTGTGCTCGCGGTCCCGGCCGCTGCGGCCCAGGAGGTCACCGACGGTCTGGTGGAAGCAGGGGTCACCGTGATCTTCAACTACACCGAGCAGCTTCTCCAGGTGCCGCCTGAGGTGACGGTCCATACCTCCAGCCCCGCTGTCGATCTGCTTTACGCCCTCTACTTCTACCTCTCCTGACGCTTGACGGACTCTGACCTGCTTGACCTCGACGCGGTTCGCGAAGTCTTCGAGACCTCGCAGGACTTCACGATCGGACTCGAAGAGGAGTTCGCGATCGTCGATCCGGAGTCGCTCGATCTGGTCGACCGTTTTCCCGAGCTGAAAGCCCGCTCTTCGGAGGACCCGCTGCTGTCCGATGCGGTGGCCGGTGAGCTGATCGCGTCCGAGGTCGAGATCCGCTCGGGCAGGTCCGAAACCATGGCCGAGGCGATCGAACGTCAGATCGAACGACGTCGAAGGCTCTACGAACTCGCCGGTTCGATGGGGGTCTCACTGGCTTCGATGGGCACCCACCCCTGGGCTGACTATCTCGATCAGGAGATCATCGATACGCCTCATTACCAGCGACTCAAGCGGGATCTCGGCTGGGTTGCCCAGCGCAACAACACGTGGAGCCTCCACGCGCACGTGGGCATTCGCGGTGCGGACCGGGCGATCGCGGTCTGTGACCGTCTGCGCGAGAAGCTTCCGTTCCTGCTCGCCCTTTCTTCGAACTCTCCGTTCCTCGACAATCGGGACACCGGCCTGGCTTCCGTCCGGACGGAGATATTCACGCGGACTTTCCCGCGCTGCGGAATCCCCGAAAGCTTCGGCAGCTGGGAGGAGTACGCGGGCTTCGTCGACATGCTGCGCAACACAGGCTCGATCGTCGAGGCGACCCAGCTCTGGTGGAGCGTCCGGCCGCATCACGCATTCGGAACGGTTGAGGTGCGAATCTGCGACGCCCAGCCCACTGCCGGGGAGTCGACGGCACTGGCCGGCCTGATCGTCGCCGTGATTGCCCAGACGGCCCTCGACCTCGATGCCGGTCGGTGGGACGGGAGGCAGCCGCTCCGTGACCGTGAAATCGAGGAGAACCTGTGGCGGGCGATCCGATACGGAATGGAAGGCAGGATGATCGATTTTGATCGCGGCCGGGAGGTCGAGACGGTCCGGGTCCTCGAAGAAACGCTCGAGTGGACCACGGAAGCCCGCGAGGGACTCGGCATAGAGGTGGATCTGCCGGTACGCAACGGTTCCTACCGGGCCCGCGAACTCTTTCAGGCGGGTTCTTCTATCGCCGAGGTGTACCGCGAGTTCACCGAAGAGACCGAACGCAGCTTCTCCCATGCCGACGGAGCCTGATTCCGGCAGCCAATAGAGTGGTTCCGATGGACGAGAATCAGAACGACCAAGAGATTCCGGAACCCGATCAGCGGGCCTCCGCCGGCCCGGAAGGCGGCGAACCCCAGTTGAGCGAAGCCGAGCGCGAGATGCTCGAGCAGCAGATGCGCGAAGTCCGGGTGGAGGATCTGCTCACCCAGACCGTCGC
>JAUQWL010000093.1 GCA_030835185.1 Solirubrobacterales bacterium
GTAGCGCGTGCTCCCGCCTGGCGTGACCGCGGGGGGCAGGTACTCCGCGAGCAGGTCGCGGTTATCAGGCCTGTACTCGTACTCGGGCCGCCCCGGAGGCCGGATGAACTGAAGGTTCCCGTTGGCGTCGTAGCGGAAACCAACGGTGCGCGAATCCGGGAGGGTGACCTGCTCCACCAGCCCGTCGGCCTCATAGCTGTACAGGGTGGTCTGTCCAAGCGGATCGACCTGCGAAGCTAGATAGCCCTGGCCGTTGTAAGTGTAGCCGATAACGCGGTCGTCGTGCGTCACCTGCGACAGCCGCCCCCGGCCGTCATACTGCCGCGCTACGGTCGCCAACCCCGGCACGCTGGTCGTCAACAGCCGCCCAAGGGGATCGTAGCCCGTCGTAACAGTCCGTCCCGCCGGCGAAGTCTCCACCAGCGTCTTGGCCGTGTTGTCCCACGCACTCGTGGACGTCCGCCCGTTGAAAGTTGAAGTCTCTTCCATGCCCGTGATCGTCAACGGGTTCCCCGGCGTCCCCAGCGTCACCGTACGAGTCGCCGATCCCACAGCGGTCAGCCCGCCCGTAGACGTCGTCCAGGAGGAAACGAACGGAGCCGCCATCCCAAACCGCGGGTCCGGACTCATCTGCATCGTAGACGTGGTGCCATCAGCCGCCAAAGTCGTCCGCCGTCCATCATACAGCGTGGACACCGTCGACACGGTCCCATCGGGAGCGGTCGAAATTTCCACCGTGTCATCGTTCACCCCGTGCACGATGCGCACCTTGGAGACCCGGCCCATGCTGGTGGTGAAGGTGGTCTCGAAGCCATCCTCGAGCAGCTGCCGGCTCATGGTGACGCCGTTCCCGGTGGGGTCGAGCGAGCGGAAGAGCAGGCCGTTGGCGGAATACTCCATGGTCGAGGGGTTGCCGTTGGGGTCGGTCACCGATTGCAGCAGGCCGTCGGATGTGAAGCTCATGCGGGTCACTCGGCCGCCGGGCGAGGTGACGGCGGTGACGTAGCCGTCGGCGTTGGTGGTGAGCACGGTGCGCTGGCCAAACGGCCCCATGATGGCCGAGGGATGGCCGTTGGAGTCGCGCTCGATGAGGGTCGTGTTGCCGTCGGAATCGGTCACAAACGAGAGCCAGCCCTGACTGTCATAGCCGAAGGAGGAGCCAAGCGCGCCCGTTAGAGCGCTGTAAGTCTCCAGGTGGCGCCCCGAGCCGCTGAAACGCCACAGCTCGCTGCCGTCGCGACTGGGAATGAGGTGGTCGCTCAGGCCAAAGCCTGGCATGGGCTGCTGCAGCGCCCAGACCACGCTCATGGCGGTGGAGGCGCTGTTGAAGTAGACTTTGCCGTCGTGGCCGGTCTCGACGGCGTAGATGGTGCCGATTTCGGACTTGATGGCCAGGTTGCCCTCGTCGCTGGTGTCGGTGATGATGCCGTTGTCCACCCCGGCCACCCGGGTGATGCGGCCGTCGCTTTCGATGGCGCGGAGAACCATGGCGGTGTCGCCGGTCGCGTTGGGGGGAGCGTCCTGAGCGAACAGAATGCGCCCGTCGGCCACCGCCAGGGCGTTGGGGCTGCTGAGCCGGGCGAGCAAGGCCGAGTCGCCGTCGCCGGTATCGCCGTCGGTGCCGATGCCGGCCACGGTCTCGACGATGCCATCGGTGCGCAGGCGGCGGATTTTGTGCTGGCTGGAGAAGAGCAGCGAGCCATCGGGGGCCAGGCACAGGCTGGTGGGGTAGCGGATCTGGGCCTGCGAGCCAGGCACGCCGTCGGCCAGGCTGCCGCCCACGAAGCCGGTGCCGGCGATGGTGGTCACGATGCCGTCGGTGGAGACCTTGCGGATGCGCCAGTTGGCCGCGTCCGCGAGGTAGAGATTGCCCTGGGCGTCCACGTCGAGGTCGCTGGCCCCAAGTTGGGCAGCCGTGGCGGGGCCGCCATCGCCGCTGAATCCCCGGGTCGGGGTGCCGGCCACAGTGCTGATGGTGCCGTCCGGGGCGATGCGCCGCACCATCGACCACGCGGTAGTGCCGCCGCCGTTATCCAGGAAGTAGAGGCTGCCGTCGGGGCCCACGGCCATGCGACCGGGGTACAGGAGCCGGGCGCTGGTGGCGGGACCGCCGTCGCCGGAGTAGCCGGCAGAGGTGCCGGCCACGAGCGTCATCTGGCCGCTGCGGTCGACCCGGAAGATGCGGTGGCTCAGATCGCCCACGAAGAGCGAGCCGTCCTTGCCGACGGCCAGGCCGGCGATGTTGTAGATGCGCGAGAAGTTGAGCCGGGCGTCGCGGGCGCTGATCGAGCCGGGAGCCAGGCTGCCTCCACCGGCGATGCGCGAGAGCACCAGGCCCAGTCCGTCCACGCCCTGCACGCCTCCGGTGCCGAGATAGACAGCCTTCTGGTTGGGGCTGTAGAAGTGGACCGGGTCGAGCGAGAAGCCGCCCAGGCCGATGGAGCGCACGTCGTAGCTGCCCAGCATCACGGGGAACCAGCCTGTTTGGATGGGAAAGCTGAGCCCGGTGCGCACGCTGCCGGTCAGGGGCTGGTTGGCGAAGAGGCCGAAGCTCCTCGGCTGGGTGGCGCCGGGCTGGCGATAGAAGGTGGGATAGACATAAGAGACGCGGTAGCGGGCCTGGACCATCCCCTGCACGGTGCGCCCGTAAGCGTCCTTCCCGTCCCAAAGGTGTCGCCACTCGAAGTTGGCGCCGGGCGGATAGCTCTGCACGATGCGCTGGCCGGCCACCTCGAGCTCGACCTTGATCTCGCGCAACGAGGCCGGAACGCTGGCTCCGCTCAGGCGGGCGGCCACGGTGCGCTGTCCCTTGCGACCGGGAGACCGGTCGCTTGAGTAGTGAAGGTTGTAAGCCGAGCCGGGCAGGAGTTGATGATGCTTGCTCATCTGGTCGGCGGGCGATCCCTCGTCGCAGTCGCGGCAACTGCAGCGACGCTCCTCGTCGCTGCGGTCGAGGGGCTGGGGAGGCACGGCGTCGTTGGGCGGGCCGTCGTTGAAGTTGAAGTCCCAGGTCGAGAGGTGGCTCAGGGGAACGCGCCAGAGCGACTTGCCGGGAGAATAGAGCTGGGCGAGCTGCTCCAGCTCGCCGAGGGTGAATCCGAGGGCGGTGAGGGCGGCGCTCGAGTCGGGGGCGCCGTCCCCGTCTGCGTCGATGCTGGCCACGCCGCTGTCCACGCCGAGGATACCGATGACCCGCCCATCGTCGGAGGGGATCCAGGTTGCCGTGCGTTGATCGAAAGAGCCCGAGGGCACCCGGGTGCCTACCGGAAGGCTGAGAAAGTTCTCGTTGTAGTGAAAAATCGGCTGAGACAGCCTTGTCTCGACTCCGCCCAGGCTTTCTGCCTCTTGCACGGTGAATTCGTAGCACAGGGTCGGCGCCGAGGCCTCCGGCAGGTTGGCCGGCGTCGACTCGGCCACCAGCGAGCCCACCGTGTATTCGGTCTGATAGAGGGTAAGACCCGAGATGGCCTGGGTGCTGCCGTCCGGCAGGACCACCTGGGCGGTGGCTCCGGCCGGGAAGATGAGGGTGGACTGGCGGCTTCCGTCCTGGTCGGTTTCGACCGGTCCGCGGGCGACCTGCAGGCCGCTGTTGAGGTTGACCACGGTGGACTGGCTGACCCGGGGTACGAGCACCACGTCCTCGGCGAAGGCGTAGTTGTTGAAGGGGGTGTTGACGGTGCGCTGGGCCGGCAGGCGACCGGACAGGGAGAAGCGCAGCGTCACGGCGCCACCACCCGAGAGAGCCAGGTCGTATTCTCCGGTCGCCTGGCTGAGGGTGCTGCCGTACTGGGGAGCGTTGAGGACTTCAACGGTGGCCCCGCCCAGGGGCTGGCCGTCGGTATCGAGCACGCGGCCTCGCACCACGCAGGCGCGCTCGGGGTCGATAGCGCCCGGGGCTACGCCGACCTGCGTCGCTCCCTCGCCAGAATGAAGGAACGCAACCGAGGTGGCGAAGTCGACTTCCTGGCCGGGGATCTCGGGGTAGGGCCCGGTGGATCCGCCACTTCCGCCACCGTCATCGCCACCACCACCACCTCCGTCATCGCCGCCTCCGCCTCCGCCTCCGCCTCCGCCGCCGGGGCAGGGAAGCAAGCTGTCGCCATGTCCTAGATGAGCCTGGAGCGCATTCTGGCTGACCTCGATGACGTGATGCCCTCCAACCTCCCCGGTGTGGTGGCATATCTCGATTTTCTCGGCTTTGCGCTGCTGGTCTTCGGCCGCCAGCCTGGCCAGCGAGGGCGCCACTTCAGCCGGTTGCGGCAAGGTCTGGGCGGGCTCGCTCGAGCCCCCGCAGCCTGTCAGGATGAGCGCCAGGAGAAGGAGGCCTGCTCTGATTCTGCGAGCCCGAGTGAGCTCGATCCGGCCATCCTGCATCCTGAA
>JAUQWL010000094.1 GCA_030835185.1 Solirubrobacterales bacterium
CTTCATGCTGAGCCCGCCGGGCTTCAGCGTGCCAGGGGTCGCGCTGTCGGGTCGGTCCCCGTCTTCGGTCTCTTCCGGGGAGTCCCCACCCTTTGCGTCGACGCAGACGTACCGGGCGACCGCCACGATTCCGCCGTTGTCAGGGTCTATCGCGACCAGAGCCTCGTGATCGTGATGGTCGATGTCGGTCAGGTAGGTGAGGTCCGACTCGCTCAGTCGTTCGACCGGGGCGAAGAAGCGCTGATACCTGGATTCCGGACTGAGCTGGGCGAAGGCTGCGGTCATCAGGTGACGGTCTTCCGGCCGGATCGGCCTGATCAGAACCTCCAGCCCGGGAGCGAGGGTCACAGTCTCCGGGTTCGGTGCGTCGGGACTCACGGTTCGACCAGCCCCTGGCGGATCGCGTAGCGGACCAGCTCGACCCGGTCTCGCATGCCGAGCTTCTTCATCGCGTTGGCCCGGTGGTTTTCGACTGTTTTCTCGGACAGGTGGAGCATCTCGGCAATCTCCCGGCTCGTGTTCGCCTCGGCCACGAGTTTGACGATTTCTTCTTCGCGCGGGGTGAGCTCGGATTCGGTCTCGGCGCCGCGTTCCAGCACGTCCCGGATCAAGGCCTGTTGGGCGGCCGGCGAGAGGAAGGGCTCGCCACGCTCGACCGAGCGGATCGCCGCCAGCAGGTCGGTGTCGGCCTGGGACTTCAGCACGTAACCGGAGGCACCGGCTTTCAGCGCTTCGAAAAGGTAGCGCTCGTCGTCATGCATCGAGAGGATCAGGATCGACACCTCCGGCGCCTGGGCCTTGATCTCCCTGGTCGCCTGGAGGCCGGTCAGTCCCGGCATCTTCACGTCGAGGATCGCCAGGTCGGGTCGCTCCCGGATGACGATGTCGCGGGCCTCCACGCCGTCGGCTGCCTCGGCCACCACTTTGATGTCCGGCTGCTTCTCCAGGAGCAGCCGGATCCCCGAGCGGACGATGCCGTGATCGTCGGCGATCACGACCCTCATTCGACCGACTCCGCTTCTGCTTCGGACCTCGGAAGATCCGTGTCGGATCCTTCGTAGCGGACCGGCACGGTGAGACGAACCGTGGTGCCGCTGCCCGGTCGCGATTCGGTCGTGAGCTCACCGCCGACGAGCAGGGCACGCTCCCGCATCCCGCCCAGACCGAGGCCGGTGGTCGCTTCTGCGAAAGAAAAGCCGCGCCCGTCGTCGGTCACGCTCAGGTCGACCCGGTCCGCGGACCGTTTCAGGCTCACGACAATCCGCTTGCCTTCACTGTGTCGGATCGCATTGCCGATCGCCTCCTGCGAGACCCGGTAGATCACGAGCTGGGTATCCGGGTCGAGATCGCCGAGTTCACCCTCGCTCTCGAAACTGAGCTCGAATCCGCTGCGGTCGAGCTGCTCTACCTGTCCGGCGATCGCTGCTTTCAGACCGAGGTCGTCGAGTGCCGAGGGGCGGAGCTGGCGGGCAACGGTCAGGAGCTCGTCCATTGCCCGATGGGCGAGGGCGCTGGTTTCGGCGATCTCGGCCTCCAGTTCGGGTGGTGCGACCGCCCTTGCCGCCTCCAGGCGGAGCAGAACACCGGTGAGCGACTGGTTGACCTGATCGTGGAGGTCGCGTGCCACGCGCGCCCGCTCTTCCTCCTGCGCCCTCAGGGCGGCACTCGAACTCCGTCGGCGCTCGGCTTCGAGCCGGCGCATCATCCTGAGGAACGCGAGCTCGAGCCGCTCGACCTCTTCCGAGTCCGCCTTGCCGTCGATCCCCGGCGGCAGGTTCGCCCCCGGCTGGCTGAGGTCGACCTTTTCCATCTCGTCGATCAGGTTCTCCAGCGGGTTGAACCGGCGACGCAGGACCGCGGTATTGATCAGGAAGGCGAGCGCCGCCATTGCCGTCGCCAGAAGGAAAATCCGGCCGGGCTGCTGCCAGCCTGCGAGCAGTGCGGCCATGGCGGCGGCCAGGCCGACCAGAGCCGCGTTGAGGATCAGCACCTCGGTGAATATCGGTCGTCGTTCCATTTCGCAGTACCGGCGACAATGGTCGCAGGCGAGGCGGCGATCGGCATCGCGTGGGGGGCAGCCGTCCGCGATACGGGGGGCAGTACCCATGGCGCCGGAGACCGTCGACCGTCACACTTGTGATCAGCAATCCGGCGTACTGCGCCCCCACAGCCCCCAGGAGTTCTTGATGAAGACAACGAGAGAGTCAACTTTTTCGGCCACACTGAGGACGACGATCCTGCTTGCGACCCTGTCCGGACTGCTGGTCGGTATCGGTTACCTGGTCAGTGGCGGCAACCCGGGTACCACTCTGATGTTCCTGGGCTTCGCCGTTGCGATGAACTTCTTCTCCTACTTCTTCAGCGACAAGGTGGCTCTCAAGATGAGCCGCGCGGAACCGATGGAGGAGTCGGAGAACCCGGAGTACTTCCAAATGGTGCGTGAGCTCTGCCAGCGGGCGGACAT
>JAUQWL010000095.1 GCA_030835185.1 Solirubrobacterales bacterium
CGGTGCCGACAACCTGACCTGGTTCTTCCACGTCGACGACAGCTCGCAGCCACGAAAGCCCTGGAACTCGATCCGTTCCTACTATCCGGGCGACCGCTACGTGGACTGGGTCGGAGTGTCGGTCTACGGCCCGCTCACCCCCGGCGATCCGTGGGGTCCGGGGTTCGCCGCGGACATGCGTCGCGTTTACCCCGAGCTCACCTCGCTTTCCAGCAAACCGATCGCACTGCTCGAGTTCGGCGCTCTTCAGGGCCGGCGAAAGGCGGGTGGGTTCAAAGCGGCGCTGAGGTCCGTTGCATCCCGTCGTTTCCCACGGATCAAGGCCATATCCGTGTGGAGCGAATCGTGGAAAAACGGCGATGGCAGCCGCTCGAACCTGAGGATCGACTCCGACCGCCACACCCTCAAGACCTATCGCCGCGGGGTTGA
Organism: Solirubrobacterales bacterium; assembly: GCA_030835185.1. Lineage (GTDB taxonomy): Bacteria > Actinomycetota > Thermoleophilia > Solirubrobacterales > 70-9 > 67-14. The sequence continues at coordinate 430 of JAUQWL010000095.1, forward strand.
CCGCCGGGTCTTCACTTCGAGGCCGCGCTTCCGGCCGGGCTGATTCACCCGTCCCGGCAGTCGCTGCGGTCCTCGCTTCGCTCGCGATGACCGTACCTCCCGAGGCCGACGGGGTACTCCAGCGGATCATGTTCGCGGTCGCCTATGTCTGGTTCGCGGTCCAGGCCGCGACCGAACTCAGTCGCAGGCCGACGAAGTGGCTTCTTCGAATGACTTGGCGGCGTTCGCGATCGCGCTCACATTGAGGGCGACCACGGCGATGTCGGATGCCGACGGCGATTCGGGGAGGTCGTTGATCGAATCCGATGCCGTGTCAATCGAGTCCTCGAGGTTCGAAGTCTCGTCGGGGAAGTCGCTCCGGGCCGCGTCGACCGCGGCCTCCGCGTCGCTCTGGACGGTTTCGAGATCGCTCCTCACGTTGTCAAGCACCCCCGCCTCGACCTTGACGCTGGTCAGGGTCGTGATCGAATCCTGGAGCGTATCCACCTTGTCGCAGTAGTCAGGCTTGTCGCTGCCCCCGCAGCCGGCCACGACAGCGGCCGAAAGGATGAACGCGGTTCCGATTGCGACGAGGGACTTCCGGGGGGTTTCCATGGGCGGATCCTACCCCCCCGGTTGCGATCACGTTTTCAAACGTCCGTTCGCGCTGACCCGCACGAGGTCTCCGTTCTCGTCGGCCTCGATCGAATCGATAGAGAACCTGTCGCTTTCGATCAACGGCTGGGGTGGGATCGAGATTCCTTCCGGCAGCCCCATTGCGGCTGCGATCTGCGGCCCGGGGTCGACCTGGGCCAGCAGTCCACCACCCTCGGCGTAAATCCGCACCCCCATGCTTCCCTGGGCGCCCAGCGCGACCGACAACGAGATCTGATCGCGCCCGGCCGGCTTGAACTTCACCTTCGCGGACGACGGCATCCCGAGAGCGGACCCGAGCGTGGCCATTTCCAGATCGGCGCTTAGGTTCAGGCTGGATCCGTCCTTCTGCAGGTCGACGTTCTTCGCAGGTACCGGCCCTCCTCTGAGCTGGTCGACCAGAAGATGGCCGTCATCGATTTCAGCAGCGCCGTCGGACAGCTGCGACCCGAAATCAGGGGACTCGGTGACGTCAACCTCGCCCAGGTGAGCATCCACTCGACCGGGTTTGGCCCCGACCAGTACGCCGATCGCAGGAAACGGGGTCGACATGCTCAGCTCCTTTACCGGCCCCAGATCCTGAAGGCGATCGCGCACGCTGTTCGCCGCCATGGTCGGGATCGCCGCCTGTGATGCGATCACGATGACCAGGGCGGCAATGCCGCCGCCGATTGCAACGCGATAGCGGGTACTCAGGCCGCGACCGATCTCCCGCCAGCGCGCAAACGGGTTCGCCCGGACTTGACGGGTCCGACTCGTCGGAGGGAAGTCCGCCTCGGGGGCGATCTGGCGCAGTTCAATGGCCAGCCTCTCGGCCAGTTCGTTCGCCCGCGCATCGCGATTCAAGGTCTCGGAGATCGACTCGCCGGCCTGCTCATCGGCCTGGCCCAGGAGGAAGTCGGTCAGGCCGACGTACTCGTCCGGATCTTCACCGGCGAGCGTCGCGAGTGCCTCGCGGGCTCGTTCCCGAACTCCTTCCACGTCGGTGTCGAGCAGTGCCGCGATGTCGGCGTAGTCCCGCCCGCCAAGCAGAATCAGTCGAAGCAGGGCGACCTGTCCTTTGCCGGGAGACGCCGGGGCGGATGCCCCCACGGAAGAGGAAGGCCGCCGGCTGCCTTCAGCCACGACTCGCCTCCAGTGCCTTGCCACCCTTTTTCGAGCGCGGTTTCGGCAGCCCGTTCGTCACGGAGTCGTCGGCGAATGCTCTGCCGCTGGAAGATCGAATTCGTTGGGATCCTGAGTTCATCCCGACACTATGCACCCCGTCCACCAGGATTTCACCTGATCGCAACGTCTTCTTAGAGGATCCTCAGAGCCGGCCTGCGGTCGCTGTCACACTCCTTCGGTGCTTGCACGCCTTGCTTCCATCCTCAACAGCATGCGCTTTCGGGTGGCGATCGCCTCTGGATTCGTCGTCGCCGCCGTGATTGTCGCCACCGGCGTCGTGCTGGTCCGGGAGAGCGCTCGAAGCGATCGGATCGCGGTGGACCAGCGCCTCGAGCGACAGTCGAGTGCTTTCGCGTTGGCAGCCAGACTGAATCTTGCGCCGCTTCGTGAGGCGTATCCCCCGGGCAGTGTCGAGGGAAGGGCGACTTCACTCCTCCGCGGCTCAGACACGGCCGTCCGGATCTACTCGGAGGACCGCCTGGTCTTCGAAGCCGGCCCGCTTCCGCCCGAGGGCCTGCCGAAGGCGCCACGGCCAGGGGCAAGGAGTCTCTATCCCGCCTCCGGAGTCGAGTGGCGCTCCTACACACGCCCGATTCCGGGGACGGACACCACGGCAGAAGCGCTTACTTCCCTCGCACCCGAGAACGCACGCCGCGACACGCTCCGTCGGAACGTGATGCTCCTGGCTGCCGGTGGCATGGCGGTTGCCGCGGGTCTGGCCGCGCTCGCCGCAGGCTTCGTGTTGCGTCCGCTTCGCCACCTGCGACGCGCTGCCGACGAGGTCGCGGGGACCCGTGAACTGGTCTATCGCGTCCCGACCGAGGGAGCAAGCGAGGTCAAATCGGTCAGTGTCGCCCTGAACTCGATGCTGGATCGACTTCAGGAAGCCTCGATCGAGCGGGAACGGGCCACAGACGCTACCCGGAGGTTCGTCGCGGATGCAGGCCACGAGCTGAGGACGCCGCTGGCGACGCTCGGTGCCACCCTCGAGCTGCTGGTGAACCATCCAGAGCTTTCCGGACCGGAACGTGACGCTGCCCTCGCGGATGCCCTGGCCGAAGAGCGTCGGCTCGCGGCGCTCACCGACGCACTTCAGACCCTTGCGCTCGGGGACGGAGGCGGATTCGGCGACGAACGCGAGATCGACTTCGAAGACCTGGTCCGGACGGCTCTTGCATCTGCGTCCCTGCGTCATCCCGAGGCAACGTTTCGCCGGACCCCGGGAGACCCTGTGGGCCCGGTAACCGGATCGCCTTCGGGTTTGAGGACGCTCGTGGACAACCTGCTCGAAAACGCCGCGCGGCATGGCCATGCCGACGAGGCACCGACCATCGAGGTATCGCTCCACACCGAGGGTTCGACGCTCCGGATCGAAGTGGACGACGACGGGCCGGGCATACCGCCAGAAGAGAGGGAAGCCGTTTTCGAACGCTTCCATCGAGCCCCCGGTGGCGCCGGAGGTGGCTCCGGCCTCGGGCTTGCGCTCGTCGCCCAGCAGGCCCGGCGCCATGGTGGCCGGGTACGCGCCGTCGAAAGCGAGAGAGGTGGCGCCCGGTTCGAGGTCACGATTCTGACCGGGGCCGCCTGATGAACGCCGCCCCTGTGCTTGTCGTGGACGACGATCGCCGCTTGCTGGCCGCCATGACCCGCGGCCTCAGGGCAGAAGGGTTCGATGTACGCACCGCGAGTGACGGCGACAGCGCCCTCGCCGTGTTGGAAGCCCGCGAAGTCGCTCTTGCCGTGCTCGACATCAGCATGCCGGGCCTCGACGGCATCGACGTGATTCGCCATGCCCGGGCCAGGGGTCTCGATCTGCCGATCTGCATCGTTTCGGCGCGAACAGAGATCCACGACCGCATCCTCGGCCTCGAGGCCGGTGCCGACGACTACATGATCAAACCGTTTGCCCTGAGTGAGCTCACTGCGCGAATCCACGCGCTCCTGCGTCGCCGGGCACCGGATCTGGCTGAACTCGAGGTCGGCGACCTGCGGGTTGACGGTGGCGCGCGCCGAGCATGGCGCGGAGAGAGGGAACTCGCCCTGACGCGCCGGGAGTTCGACCTCCTGCAGGCTCTGATTCGGCGGGCGGGCACCGTTGTGACCCGCGCCGATCTACTGCGGATCGTGTGGGGACATTCGGACGCCACGGATACGAACGTCGTCGATGTCTTCGTCGGCTACCTGCGCCGAAAGCTGGAAGAGAGCGGCGAGGAGAGGATGATCCACACGGCCCCGGGCGTGGGCTTCATTCTCGATCGCCAGGAAACCGGCAGCTAGGTTTCGACCGGACCTGCTCGTAGGAGGCTTGTAACAGCCGGAACGGAGGGGGTGGGATTCGAACCCACGGTACGCCGAAACGCACAACAGTTTTCGAGACTGCCCGATTCAACCACTCTCGCACCCCTCCAGGGTGGCAGACAAATCTAACAATCCGGGAGCGGGGGGCGCACCCCGACCGACCGCGCTGTGGGTTGGCGATTCGAAGCCGTTTGGGATAATCTGCATGTCTCCGGAGAGGTGTCCGAGTGGTTTAAGGAGCGCGACTGGAACTCGCGTGGGCGGGATCTCTCGCCTCGTGGGTTCGAATCCCACCCTCTCCGTAACCGGTACGGGACGGCCTCTGCGCCGGGCGTTGTTCGCCTTCGGCGGGGGCCGCTCCGACACCTGTTGTGAAGGCCGGGAAGAACCGGGTCGGTCCGCCCGGGCCGATCAGCGGCGGGCAGCGAAGAAGCCGGTGAGCAGGCGACCGCACTGATCGGCGAGTACGCCCCCGGTCACCTGCGGGTGGTGGTTCAGTTCCGGCTCGGCGAGCACGTCGAGAACCGACCCTGCCGCGCCGGCCTTCGCATCCTTCGCACCGAAGACCACCCTGGGAATGCGGGCCAGGACGATAGCCCCGGCGCACATCGCGCAGGGCTCGAGCGTGACGTAGAGAGTCGTCCCCGGCAGGCGCCAGCCGCCGAGAACCCCTGCTGCCTCGCGGATCGCGAGTATCTCGGCGTGAGCGGTCGGGTCGAGGTCGGCCTCGCGCCGGTTTCCGGCGGCGGCGATGATGACGCCGTCGTGGACGATCACGGCACCGATCGGCACGTCGCCCGCCCCGGCCGCCCGGCGGGCCTGCTCGATGGCCGCCTCCATGTGCGATTCGTCCGTGTTCACTGATCCAGCCTATGAAACGAGCAACTATGCGGCCGATCCGGTGTTCATACGGTGTCGGGCCCGAGCGGCACGGCCCGCCATGATCCGGACCTCGAGCAGACACCTCACTTGCCTCGCCCTCGCCCTCGTCGGGCTTGCTTTCGTCCTGTTTTCCGGGGCAACGGGCGTGGCATCTGCGAACACACCTTCTCCGGCCCCCGCCGCCGCAGGGCAGGAAGTACTTCCGGGCGAGGAGTACGTACAGGGTCAGGTCCTCGTCCAGTTCGAAGGCGAGCCGACCCCCCAGGCGATCGACATCCCGGCGACCGCAGACGAAGAGCGCGTTGCGGCGGCACTGGAACACCAGGCCGGCATCGAGTCTGCGAGCCCCAACTACGTCGCCCGTGTATCGGGTTGGATTCCGAACGACCCGGGCCTGAACCCGGCCCGGACGGGGCCGCGGGGCGACTGGCAGAAACGCCAGTGGAACCTGCTGCCCTGCTACAGCCTGTGTTACCCGGGAGTGGCGACCAACGCGCGGGTCTCCCGCGGCGGGGCCAACGTGATCCGCGCCTGGCAGGAGCTGCGACAGGCGGGACGCCCGGGGGCACAAGGGGTGCGGATCGCGGTGCTCGACAGTGGCGTTGCATACCGCAAGCGGGGGAAGGGTTTTCGCCGCAATCCGGACATGAAGGCGAGGACGTTCCTTCCCGGCTTCGACTTCGTCGAGCGCGACCGGGTTCCGCTCGATCTGAACGGACACGGCACCCATGTGGCGGCGACGATCGCCCAGGCGACCAACAATCGGCGCGGACTGGCCGGAATCGCTTTCGGTGCCCGGCTGATCCCGGTCAGAGTGATGGACGCCAACGGCTTCGGAACGACGCTCAACATCGTCAAAGGCATCCGCTGGGCGGCCAACCACGGCGCCCGGGTGATCAACATGTCGCTGAACTTCGCCTGCGGCGAATCGATCCCGTCGCTCGACAAAGCACTGAAGTACGCCCACCGTAAAGGGGCCGTCCTGGTCGGATCCGCGGGCAACATCGGCTCACAGGCGTGTCCCTCCCCGCCGGCGACCTCCCCGGTAGTGATCTCGGTCGGCGGCAGCACCGAGAGTGGCTGTCTCGCCTCCTACAGCTTCAAGAGCGCCGAGATCGATCTGCTCGCGCCCGGCGGTGGAAGCCCTCGCCCGGACTGCCCGTACGCAGGACGTAACCGCGGAATCCTCCAGGTCGCGATGGTCGGCCGCGATCCTCTGTGGTTCGGAATCCAGGACATCTGGCAGGGGACTTCCATGTCGGCCGCCCACGTATCAGCCGGGGCGGCCATGGTTCTGGCCGGCGACGTGCTCGGGAAGAAGCGGGGACCCGACCGCGTAGCCGACCGGCTTCTCGAGACGGCGCGCGCGCCGACCTACGGCTCCGGCGATCCGGCATCAGGCTTCGGTGCCGGCATGCTCGACCTCGGCCGGGCGACCAACCCCGCCGTCGAACCCGTTCCCTGAGTCCGCGTCTCGCGGTCGGCGGGACGGGCCACCCCGAGCCGGACCCGGATTCACCGGGCCACCCTGGCGCGCCGCTCTGAGCCAGACCCGGATTCACCGGGCCACCCCGAGCCGGATTCTGACCTGCCGGGCCAAGCCTGTCGGGTCACCCTGAGCCGGCGCCTGACCTGCCGGACCCACCCTGAGCCGGCCTCCGACCTGCCGGGCCTGGCTTCGATGCGGGGTCTGGCTCAGGTGGTGCGTACGATGATCACGCTGCAGCCGGCGTGATGGGAGACCTTGTTCGGTACCGATCCGAGCAGGAAGCGGCGAGCACCGGTCATCCCTTTGTTGCCGACCACGATCAGGTCGGCATCGACCTCCTCGGCAACCCCGAGGATGGCGTCGGCGGGGTCTCCGTCCATCGCGTGCGGCGTGACTTCCACATCCAGCTTGCGGGCGATCGCCGAGGCGCCATCGAGAGCGAAGTTGACGTCTTCGCGCGGCCCGAATTCATGCTGGACGTCCGACGGGGCCCCGTCGCGCTCGGAATCGAGACGCCGCCTGGGCACCGGTTCGTAAGCGCTGACGACATCAAGTGCCGCGCCGGTCAGCTGGGCGAGGCCGGCCGCCTGGCGGACCGCCTCCTGGGCCGAGTCCGACCCGTCGGTACCTACGACTATTCGCTTGAAAAGTGGCATCGCACTCCCGGATCGATTGGCTTCAGTACGCGATCATCGTAGCGGCGGGCCCGGCAGATCGCGGAAATCCGCTTCAATGCGCCTTCGCGATTCCCGTTACTTGGGAAACTCGGTCTGGCTGAGACCCTCGAAGTTGGCACCGAACAGCTCCACTGGGGTGGTCACAAGTCTGTAGGTTCCGATGATCACCGAGGCGCACAGAAACATGGTGATTATGACCATCAGCACTTTCCAATTGGTGGGCACCGGACGCAGACTAGAAGAATGAGCGATCACTCGACAGCGCAGGCAGGAACGCCGCGGGGCCTGGAAGAAGTGGCACCGGACGTGTACGTGCTGCGCGGAGACCTGCGTGGCGGCATGAACATCTACTTCCTGCGCGGGCCGGACGACAGGATCGTCCAGTACGACGCCGGGACGAGGTCGATGCTCCGCCGCAACCGTCGCGCGGCCCGGGAACTGGGTGGGATCGACCGGCTCGTCCTCAGCCACGCCCACGCCGACCACCGCGGCACCGCTCCGAACCTGGGACCGCCGGTGTTCTGCCACGCGGACGAGGCCGAAGACGCCCGCTCCCCGGGACCGCTTACCCGGTACATGGATCTCTCACTGCTGGAGGTCGCGCCGGTGAGGATGCTGTACCCGCTGCTGATGAGGTGGTGGGACGGCGGTTCGGTCGACATCGCCGGAACTCTCGAGGAGGGCGACACCGTGGCCGGCTTCGAGGTGATCCACTTTCCCGGTCATTCTCCGGGCCTGATCGGGCTGTGGCGGGAGAGCGACCGCGTCGCCCTGGTCAGCGATACGGTTTACGTGGTGGACTCGGCCCGGCTCAAACCCTTGCCCGAGGGCGAGGCGAGCGTGCCGCACCCCGCCTGGGCCTGGGACCATCGGCAGGCGAAAGCTTCTGTACGCAAACTGGCCGGCCTGAAGCCGTCCGTCGTGCTCAGCGGCCACGGTGGGCCGATCTCCGGAGACGATCTGACCCGGACACTGCTGGCGGCCGCGGACAGATACTGAGATGGAGATTCCGGCCACCTATCTGGCTGCCGCCATCATGGTGGCGCTATCGATCTTCGTCGGGCGGGCGATCATGGTCGCCTGCGGTCGCCGGCAGTGGTCGGGAATCGAGCCTGCGGTCGGCTTCGCGGCGGTGGTCACCCTGGAAGGTCTGCTTGCCCGTTTCCCCGCCAACGGAGCGGTCCTGGTGCTCGGCCTCGTGGCGATTTTCCTGCTTTCTGCCTGGTGGCTGAGGAAACCGGCAACCTGGAAGCTCCCCTCCTCCCCATGGTTCTGGACGGCGGCGGCGATCACCGTCCTGCTGACCGCCGTGCCGTTCATCGTCTCCGGGCGCTGGGGGCTGCTCGGAATGGGCTACAACAACGACCTCGGGCTGCACCTGGCCTGGGCGGAGTCCCTGCGCAGCGGATTCGGCACCGAGCCCAGCCCGGGATACCCGCTCGGTCCTCATGGTCTGGCGACGGCCCTCAGCTACGTCCCCGGGATCGGGCTGGGGACATCCTTCATCGGGCTCGTGGCGGCGATCCCGGTACTGACCGTGATGGCCGGCTGGTTCGCCCTCGACCGGCTGAGTTCCGGCCGGCGGCTGATCGCGGCCGTACTGGTTGCGAGTCCGTACCTGATGGTCTCCTACTTCGCCCAGGCTGCTTTCAAGGAACTCGCGACGGCGATGCTGCTGCTCGCTTTCACGATCGCCCTTCCGTCGGTCCGTCCCCTGCCCGCCACCCATCGTGAGCGATTCAGGCTGACGGCTCCGCTGCTCGTCCTGCTGGCCGGGATCGTCTTCACCTACAGCTTCCCCGGCCTCGCTTTCCCGGCAGCGGTGGCGGCCGTCTGGCTGCTGGCCGATCCGGATTTCCGTGACCGGTTGAGTCCGTCTTCGGTGCTCGCCTTCCTGCGGCGGCCGCTCGTTGCGGCGGGGACGGTCCTGGTTCTCGGGCTGCTGGCTGCGCTTGCTTTCCTTGGTCCGTTCGGCTTCGGTGACGCCTTCGCCGAGGTTGCGAGAAGCGACGCCTTCGGACCGGTCTCGGCGGTGGAGGCCTTCGGGGTGTGGCTCACCCCGGACTACAGGCTCGACGGCGCGATGTCCACGCCCCTCCCCGGGCTGATGGGCGCCATCGGAATCGGTGCGGCGGTTCTCGCCCTCTGGTGGTGGTACCGGCAACCGCGCTCGATCTACCCGGCGGCCTTCACCGCTTGCGTGCTGTTCTACCTGGTTTCCATACCCTGGGTCGGGGATTACTCGCTCGCCAAAGCGCTGGTCATCAGTTCCCCGATCGTCATGGTGGTCGTTCTGACCGCCCTGCTCAGCGGCCCGCCACCGCCCCGTGAGGGAGGCAGCGGCAGCTCCGGCGGGATGGCCCGGATCGGCTGGGCTTCCTTCGCGACCGTCTTCATCGTGCTGGCCGCGGCCTCCAGCCTGATGGTGCTCCGGGATGCCTCGGTACCGCCGCCGGGGAAGGTGCAGGAACTGGCAGCCTTCCAGAAGGAGGTCGCCGGCAAGAAAGTTCTCTACGGAGACCAGGACCGGTTCGCTCCGTACTACTTCCCCGGCGCAGACGTGAGCCTGCCGCTGGCCGACTTCCCCGAAGACGACGTGGCCCCGGACCGCAGGAAGCCCTTTGAAGGCAAGGGCGGTCAGAGCGCGATCGGCTTCGACTCCTTCGACGCCAAGACCCTGAACGCCCACGACTACGTCGTCACAACCTCCGCCGCCTGGACCAGCAAGCCCCCGCCTGCTTTCAAACTGGTCGGCCAGACGGCGTCTTTCAAGCTCTGGCGACGGACCGGCGAGGTCTTCGACCGGCCGATCCTCAACGAGAACGTCCTGCCGGCGCAGCTGATCGACTGCACCGAAGAAGGTGGCCGGTACTTCTCGCAGTTGCCCGGCGAAGCGGTACTGATGCCCGAGACCGTGCTCGGCCTCTCCGAAGAATGGATGCCCTCCCCCGAGATCTCGCCCGGCGACGAGGCCTCGATGACGCTCGATCTCGGGCGCGGCCTGTGGCGGATCTCACTGCAGTACTTCACGCCCGACGGCATGACCCTGACCGCGGACGGCTACGAGCGCCGATTCGCGCCGGCGATCGACGGCCAGCGGATCTCGAACCAGTCGACCGGCAGCTTCGGGCAGTTCTGGCCGGGCGGCACGGTCAAGGTGGAGCATCCCGGGCCAGTCGAATTCACCGTCAGAGCGCACCCTCCCAGCACCATCCAGAAGCTCAGTGGCTACTCACGGCAGACCAGGCTGGGCAGGATCGCGTTGACGCGGACCGAGGCCCGCCGTCGCCTACCGATGTCGCAGATCTGTGGCGAGTGGGTCGACTTCTTCCGGAGGCCGGCTCCGGGCTCAGGTTGAGGCTTCGTTCCCGGCGGCGGTGAAAGCGCTGACCGGCCCGAGTGCGACCAGACTGGCCTCGGGACTCCGCAGTCGCCCGCCCCGCTCCGAGGCGAGCCTTACTGTCGCACGCCGCCGGCCAAACGACGGGCGGATCGAAGCGACGGCGATCGTGCCCTCCGGTGCCGCCTGCCCCCGCTCGAGCACGACCATCTTCTGACCGGCGTCGATCCGCCTCTCAAGCTCGGCAGCGTCGCCGCGTTCGTGGAAGAGGGCGGTCGCCTCGGTCGGCACGATCGGGACCACATCGGAGGGCGAGCGCAGCCGGTAGACCTCGTCCGGTTCGCGGGTCTCGGCCAACTGCCACGAGAGCACCTGGTTGAGGGTGTCGTCGTCGCTGACCAGCGCAATGGCGGCGAGGTTGTCAGCGACCGACTGGATCGCCGGTGCCTGCGGATCGAGCGGCCCGCCGAACGTGACCAGGCCGGCCTCCTGGGCGGCGCGGGCTTCGTCTTCGTCCTCGGTCCACACCTTGACGTCCGCCCCGGCTGTGCTGAGCGCGGCGCCGAGGTCCAGGGCCCAGCGGGGGGCGCCGACCATGAGCAGGGCCGGTGGCCGGTTGCCTGCCAGGCCGAGGTAGCGGGCGAGCGGCGGCGCGCCGAAACCGTAGATGAAGACCGTGCCGGCGATCACCGCAAAGGTGATCGGGATGATCAACTCGGCGCCCGGCAGCCCGTCCTCGGTCAAACTGAGCCCGAAGGCCGATGCGGTCGAGGCGGCGACGATTCCGCGCGGCGCCATGAACGCGAAGAATGTCTTCTCCGATCGCGAGAAACCCAGTCCGCTCAGGCCGGCGACAGCAAGCGGCCGCGCGATCAGGACGAGGATCAGGATCAGGACCACCACAGGCAGACCGAGATCGATGACGTCGGCGATGTCCACGTTCGCGGCCAGGAGAACGAAAAGAACCCCGATCAGCAGCGGGACCAGGGTCTCCTTGAACTCGGCGATGTAGTCGATCTTCACCTTCTTCTGGTTGGCCAGGGCGGCACCCATGACGATCGTCGCGACCAGTCCCGAGTCTTCGAAGATCGCGTCGGACACGGCGAAGGCAGCGACCACCATCATCAGTGTGGCCGCAACCTTGTCCCGGCCGGAGAGCCGCCGGGTACCGAGGATCGGCATCAGCAGCAGGGCACCGGCACCTCCGGCAAGGAGTCCGGTGCCGAGCGACGAGGCGATCTCGATCGCACCGATGGCCGGCCGGCCGGTGTCGCCGGCCAGCGATCCGAAGACCGTCACCGCGATGATCGCTCCGATCGGATCGACCAGGACACCCTCCCACTTGAGCACCGCCCTGACCTTGGAATCGGGTGCGATGAAGTCGAGGATCGGAAGGACGACCGTCGGGCCGGAGACGATCAGGATCGCTCCGATCAGTACGGCGATCTCACGCGGGACGTCGAACAGCAGACTGACGGCAAGCGCACCGGCAAGCCAGGTGACGATCACCCCGAAGGTGAGCAGCCTGACCACCGCCCGGTGCACCCCGGCACCGAGTTCATCCCGCTTGAGGCTCAACGCCCCTTCGAAGAGGATGATGCCGACCGCGATCTGGACGATCGGCGAAAGCGAGTCGCCGAGCAGCGAGGCGGGATCGATCCAGCCCGTCACCGAAACCCCGGCGACCACTCCGACCAGCAGCAGCGGCACGATCGCCGGAACCCCGACCCAGGAGCCGGCAAGCCGGGCCAGTATCGAGAGGACCACGACCAGCGAAAGTCCGAGCAGCACGTTATCCATCGGATCCACTCTCCGATTTCGCGTCGATGTCCCGATCGGCCGGCGGCGAGGCAGTATCGGAGGCCTTGCGCCGCGGTTCCGAACGCCCGAGATTCGAGACGATTACGGCGACCACGGTGACCATGTAGATCTGGCCGATAAGAGCCTCTGCCGCGGTGAGCGAACGGCCCAGGTCGCCGGACGGCGTGAGGTCACCCATACCGACCGTGGTGATCGTGGTGACGCTGAAATAGACGTAGTCGCCGAGGTCGTTCCATTGCGGCCCCTGGTCGAAAAAGGGCTCGCCACCCAGCTCACCCAGCACCGCGTAGGCGTAAGCGAAGGCACTGAGCAGGAGGAGGTAGGCACAGAGGACGCCCATCATCGTGTGGACGGTGATCTTGCGTTCGAAGCGAACCTGGCGGATGAGCCCCGATCCGACCAGCGGCAGGGCCAGCAGCAGGATCGCGAGAACGCAGACGCGGACGAAAGCGACTCCGTCGCCGACGCTGAGACCGGCTTGAAGGACAGCGGCGATCAGAGCGACCAGGAGAATGGCGAGGAAGAATCTGAGGATCCGGCCCCCGGCCTCGGCGGCGGAGAGTGTGGCGAACAGGGCGGTGCCCTGCAGCGCCATCGCGACCAGTCTCTCCCAGTCGCCTTCGGGCACGGCGATCGAGTAGACGAGCGCAACCACCAGCAGCAGGAGCGCCAGCCCGTAGCGCTCGACGAGACGCCCCCCGATCCTCAAGTGCTCCCGCTCCCGTCGAGTTCGATATCGGTGATCGCCACGCAGTTGTCGTTCCTGATCCGCCCCGCCGGGATCGATCGGTCGGCCGCCAGCAGGCGGCTCAGCGCGTCTTCCTTGCTTTCACCGGTAACCAGGAAAAGGATCTTGCGTGCCCGGTCGATCGGCGGGTATGTGAGAGTCATGCGCCTCGTCCCCTGGTACTCACCGGCCGTGAGGGCGACAGCGCGATCCTTTACCTCCAGCACAGGGTCGTCAGGGATGAGCGAAGCCGTGTGTCCGTCCGGACCGAGTCCGAGATGGACCAGATCGAAACGCTCGGGCAGCGAGTAAGCGTACGCCGCGGCAGCGGCCTCCAGGTCGTTGGCGCCGACCGGCATCGGCCGGATCGCCGCCTGGCAAACCAGCGGCAGACTGAGTACCAGGTGGGTCAGGTTGCGCTCCGGGCTGCCGGTCGGGGCGATTCGCTCGTCGACCTGGAAGAGGTTGGTCCTGGCCCAGTCCATGCCGCCTTCGGCCAGCAGCTCGAGGGTCTTCCACGGCGTCTTGCCGCCGCTGACGGCAAAGTTGAACCGTCCCCGCTCGCCGATCGCTTCGGCCGCGGTCAACTCGACGAAGCTCGCCGCCTCGCGGGCTGCCGCTTCGGCGTCGGCGACCTTTCTGGTCAGCACCGGACCCCCCCGTTCTCCGGTCGGTTCCTCAAACGCGCCTAGCCGCTTCCGCCGGTCGGGTCGCCGGGCTTCTCGTCGTGACCTCCGAACTGCTTGCGCATCGCCGACATGACCTTGTCGCCGAAATCTCCCAGACCCCGGGAGGAGAAACGCTCGTAGAGCGCCGAGGTCAGGACAGGGGCCGGTACGCCCTCTTCGATCGCGGCGATCGAAGTCCAGCGTCCTTCGCCGGAATCGGAAACCCGTCCGGAGAACTCCTCCAGTCCGGGTGACTCGGCCAATGCGGCGGCCGTGAGGTCGAGCAGCCAGGAACCGATCACGCTGCCCCTTCGCCAGACCTCGGCGACCTCGGGAATGTCGATGTCGTACTGGTAGTACCCGGGGTTCTCCATCGGCGCCGTCTCCGCGTCCTCCTCACGGCGCGCCTTGCCCGCATCGGCGTTCTTGAGAATGTTCAGGCCCTCGGCAAAGGCGGCCATGATCCCGTACTCGATGCCGTTGTGAACCATCTTCACGAAGTGCCCGGCACCGGCCTGCCCGCAGTACAGATAGCCCTTCTCGGCGGGCGACGGATTGCCGGTCAGGCCGGGTGTCCGCTCGGCGTCGCCGACCCCCGGAGCGATCGTCTCGAAGATCGGCTCGATCCGGCTGTAGGCATCCTCGGGGCCGCCGATCATCAGGCAGTAGCCGCGCTCGAGGCCGAAGACGCCGCCACTGGTCCCGCAGTCGAGATGGTCGATGCCCTTCTCTGCGAGTTCCGCGGCGATGTGAATGTCGTCCCGGTAGTAGGTGTTGCCTCCGTCGACGACCACGTCGCCGGACTCCAGCTCCTCAGCGACGCCGGCAATCGTCTTGCGGGTGATCTCACCGGCCGGGACCATGATCCATACCGCCCGGGGGGGAGTCAGTTTCGAAGCAAGGTCGGCCAGGTCGGACGCGGGGACCGCGCCTTCCTCCCCGAGAGCCGCAGTCACCTCCGGATTCACGTCGTAAACGACGCAGCTGTGACCGTCACGCATCAGCCTCCGGGCGATGTTCGCCCCCATCCGTCCCAGTCCGACTATCCCGATCTCCATGACCGCATACTAAGCGCGGCATCGGCAGCAGTACCAATCGGGCCCGGCCGCGTAGCCACCGGGTACGCTCCCACCCATGGGCAAGAAATCGCAATCGATAGCCGGAGGGGAACCGTTGGAGAGTGACGCGCTGGTGATCTTCGGAATAACCGGTGACCTGGCGCGGAAGATGACTTTCAGGGCCCTCTACAGGCTCGAGAAACGGGGAAAGCTCGACTGCCCGATCATCGGAGTCGGTCGCCGCAGCGACTGGGGGCACGAGACGATGCGCCAGCGCGCACACGAATCGATCGTCGACAGGCTCGGCGAAATCGACGAGGCCGTCTTCTCCCGACTGGCTGCCAGGATGCGATTCGTCGCCGGCAACTTCGACGAACAGTCGACCTACGAAGCGGTCACGGAGGAGCTTTCGCAGTATGAGCGGCCGATCTTCTACCTGGAGGTTCCGCCGGTCCTCTTCTCCCCGATAATCCATCACCTCCACAGGGCGGGACTGACCGAAAAGGGCCGTTTCATCATCGAGAAGCCGTTCGGCCACGACCTCGCTTCGGCCCGCGCCCTCCAGGCCGACCTCACCGAATACCTGGATGAGGACCAGATCCTGCGGATCGACCATTACCTCGGCAAGGAACCGGTGATGGACATCACCTACCTGCGGTTTGCCAACGCGATCCTCGAGCCGGTGTGGAACCGGGACAACGTGGCATATGTCCAGATGACCATGGCCGAAAGCTTCGGGGTCGAAGACCGGGGACGGTTCTACGAGGGTGTGGGAGCGATCCGCGACGTAGTGCAGAACCACATGCTCCAGGTACTCGCCCTGATTGCGATCGAGCCGCCGAGTGAGAACCAGCATGACTCGATCCGGGCGAAGAAGCTCGAGCTCTTCCAGTCGATGAGCGCGGTCGATCCAGCCCACTGCGTGCGGGGCCAGTACGTCGGCTACCGCGACATCCCCGAGGTCGCGGACGACTCCCAGGTCGAAACCTACGCCGCGCTCCAGCTGGGAATCGACAACTGGCGGTGGGCCGGCGTACCGTTCTACATGAGGACGGGCAAGTACCTGCCGGTCAAACACACCGAGGTCAGGATCGTCTTCAAACGCCCACCGGATGTCGGCATCGGTGACGGCCACAAGCCCGGACACAACCAGATGGTCATCCGGATCGACCCCGAGCCGGGTGCCCGGATGCGATTCATCGCCAAGGCCGCCGGCGAAGACGTCTTCGAACCGGCTGACCTCGATGTGCTCTTCGAAAAGGAACCGGGTACCGAGCCGGAGCCGTACGAGCGCCTGCTCGACGACGCGATCCACGGCCGCTTCGATCTGTTCACCAATGCCGATGCGATCGAGGAGACGTGGCGAATCGTCCAGCCCCTGCTCGACAACCCTCCCGAGATCGATTTCTACGAGAAGGGCAGCTGGGGGCCGGAGGAGGCCGACCGGCTGGTCAAGGGTGTCTGCGAGTGGAACAGTCCCTGGCGCCCGGTCGAGCGTCCGGCCGAGCGCATGGTGCTGGGCGGCTGAGTCCGGAAGCGGCCCGGGCTGCTCCCGCCGCCTGCGACCCCGAACCCCGCCATGCCCCACCGGCGACCCCGGGCCCGGTCTGCTCCCGGAACGGAACCGCCGAATCCCGGCCTGCGATATCGACGGTGATCGGCGAGGAAGGTGCGGGGAGCAGCGCCGGACCCAACGAAACCCAGACGCAGCGAGGAGGTCAACAGTGAGTGATCTGAACATCATCGTCGAGGTTCCCAAGGGGAGCCGCAACAAGTACGAATACGACCCGGAAGTCGGCGGGATCAAACTCGACCGCTTCCTCTTCTCCTCGATGGTCTACCCGGTCGACTACGGCTTCGTTCCCCACGCCATGGGAGCCGACGGGGACCCCCTTGACGCGATGGTCTGCGTATCCGAGCCGACCTTCCCCGGCTGCATCATCCCCTCCACGCCGATCGGCCTCTTCCGCATGAAGGATGAAGCTCAGATCGACGACAAGGTGCTCTGCGTGCCGGCCGAGGACCCGAACTGGAGCTGGGTCGAGTCGCTCGACATGCTCCCGGAGCAGCTGCGCGACGAGATCTCCCACTTCTTCTCGGTCTACAAGCAGCCCGAAGGCAAGCATGTGGAAGTCGACGGCTGGTACCCGAAAGAGGCTGCCCTCGAGGTGATCGAAGAGTCCTTCCAGCGCCAGCGCGACCTCGACGCCAAGACCGGCTGACCCCGGCACCGGTCGGTACCGGCTGACCCCGGCACCGGTCGGTTCTGGAAGCGATCGACGGTCCCAGGCGCCGTCGATCCTTGCCACCCCCGTGTTCCGGGGTCGGGGAACCGCCGAGGTGCCTCAGACCATCCGGGTCACCGGCAGGCTGAGAAACGGCCGAATAAACAACGGTCGCATAGTTCTTCGAGGGAAGTGCGATGCGACCAAGACGTTCGTCGCCCGCCGCGCGCGCTGAGGCTCGCGGTTGCCCCCGCGCACGGGCTGAAGGACACGGGCCAGCAGCTGCTCGATCCACGATGTTGAGCAGTCGACCTGAGCGGATTCAGGCGGCGGCTTTTGCGGCGAGCTGGCCGCACGCGGCATCGATGTCGCGGCCCCTGGTGAGTCGCACCGTGGCGTGGATGCCGCGGCTGACCAGGATCGAGCGAAAGCGCTCGATCGCTTCGCGGCTCGAACCTTCGTAGCCGGTCCCGCTCGGGTTGAACGGGATCAGGTTGACCTTGAAGTCGTTCTTCGGCAGCAACAGGTCGGCCAGCTCGTGGGCCAGGTCCGGGGTGTCGTTGACTCCGCCGAGCATCAGGTACTCGATGAAGACTTTGCGCTTGCGCGTGTGGCGCCACTCGCGGCAGGCGCCGACCACGTCGGCGATCGGGAAGCGCTCGTTGACCGGCATGATCCGCGAGCGCAGCTCGTCGTTGGGCGCGTGCAGCGAGAGTGCCAGCCGGACCGACGGGCCCTCTGTGATCACCCGCTGAATCCCGGGCAGCCAGCCGACGGTCGAGATCGTGGTGTGGGAGTTTGCGATGCCGGCTTCGGGCAGTCGCTCACATACGGCCAGCACGTTGTCCAGATTCATCATCGGCTCGCCCATGCCCATGAAGACGGTGTGGTTGACCGGCTCGATGCGCCGGAAGTGCAGCGCCTGGTCGAGGATTTCGGACTCGGTCAGGTTGCGGCCGAACTTCATCGCGCCGGTAGCGCAGAACGTGCAGGTCAGCGGGCACCCGGACTGGCTCGAGAGGCAGAGCGAGCGGCGGCCGTCCCGGTAGCGCATCAGAACCGCCTCGACCGGCCGGCTGTCGGCGGTCATGAAGAGGGCCTTCTCGGTGCCGTCGACCGACCTGGCCGACGCGTCCACCGCGAGAGTGGAGATCGGCAGCCGCTCAGCCAGGTCTGAACGCAGACCGGCCGGCAGGTTGCTCATCTGCTCGAAGGAGCCGGCGCCGCGAGCCAGCCACTCCCAGACCTGGGAGGTCCGGTAGGCAGGCTGGCCGAGATCGGCCATGGTGCGCTCAAGGAGTTCGAGATCCACAAGGCAAGTGTTGCACCGATGCTGCCCCGGCCAGAGCCGCAGCGCCGGAAATTCTCCGACGTCCGGCCCCGGCCGGGCCGCCCCCTGCCGAAGCCGCTTTGCCTCCCGGTGGCAACCGACAGGCTCTGCCCTACCCGCCCAGCCGGCAGCAGGGCACGGTGCTATCCGCCCAGTCAGCGGCGGAGCACGGAGCTACTCGCCCAGCCAGCGACGGAGCAGGGTGCTATCCGCCCAGCCAGCGACGGAGCACGGTGCCGTCCTGATCGAGTTCGGGCGGACGACGGCGGGTGCTCACGGGGGTTCCCGAGAGTTCGAGCGGCGACCGCGGGCTGCTGACCCCGTCCAGTTCGTCGACCGGCTCGAGCCCGAGCGATTCGGCCAGGGCGAACCCGGCGCCGATGTCGTTGACCGGGCCGGCGGGGACGCCGGCGTCGTTCAGAGCCTCGGTCCAGTAGGCAACCGAATCGAGGCCGAGACGCGATTCCAGCTCCGGCCGCAGTTGATCCCGGTTGCCTACCCGGTCGCTGTTTCCCGAGAATCGATCGTCCTCGGCCAGCTGGGGGACCCCCAGGGTTCGCACGAGCTGATGGAACTGGTGGTCATTCCCGGCGCAGATCATCAGCAGCCCGTCGCCCGCTTCGTAGGTGCCGAAGGGTTCGATACTCGGATGAACGTTGCCCATCCGGGTCGGCGAGACCCCTGTGTTGAGGAACGAAGAGGCCTGGTTGGCCAGGGCCGCCAGCGCGGTCGAAAGCAGGTTCACCTCGACCCGCTGCCCCCGTCCGTCGCGGTCGCGCACCCTGAGGGCGGCGAGGATGCCGTTGGTCGCGTTGAGCCCGGCGATCACGTCGACCAGGGCGACCCCCGTCTTGCTTGCGTCGCCGGCGGTCGGACCGGTCACCGACATCAGCCCGCTGAGCGCCTGGACCAGCGGATCGTAGCCCGGCATCGCAGCACCCTCCTTTCGGCCGAAGCCGGTGATCGAGCAGTAGACCAGTCGGGGGTTGGTCGCGGCAACCGTCTCGTAGTCGAGGCCGAACTTGTCCATCGTGCCGGGCCGGAAGTTCTCGATCAGCACGTCCGCCCGGCGGACCAGTTCCCGGGCCAGCTCGAGGTCGCCGGGATCCTTGAGGTCGAGAACCAGCGAACGCTTGTTGCGGTTCACCGTCAGGAAATAGGTCGATCGTCCGTGGTCATCGGTCGGCGGCTGCCAGGACCTCGTTTCGTCTCCGGCCGGAGGCTCGACCTTGATTACATCCGCGCCGAGATCGCCCAGGGTCATCGCCGTCAGTGGCCCGGCAAGCACCCGGCTGAAGTCGGCCACAAGTAAATCTTCGAGAGCGCTCATGCCCCCATATTGACGCTACGGAGCGCGAAGTTCATCGACCTATACGCTCTCTCGTCGTGCCCTCGCCTCGAACAGGTTCCGCCGCCCTCGAAATCAGGGGCCTGACCAAGCGCTACTCCGACGGCACCCTGGCCCTGGACGGACTCGGCCTGGAGGTGCCCGACGGAAGCTTCTTCGGCCTGCTCGGCCCCAACGGTGCCGGCAAGACCACCCTGATCGGCGCCGTCTGCAACCTGGTCCGCATGACCGAGGGGGAGATATCGGTGTTCGGCGAGCCGGGATCCGGGATGAGGGCCCGGCGGATGATCGGCATCGCCGAGCAGGAACCGAACCTCGACAAGTTCCTGACCGTATTCGAGACCCTGCTCTACCACGGCGGCTACTACGGCATGGACCGGCAAGAGGCGAGCAGCCGGGCCGAACAGATGATCGAAGCTTTCGACCTCACTGCCAAGCGCGACGTCGAAGCGCCGAAGCTGTCCGGTGGCATGAGGCGGCGGTTGCTGCTGGCCCGGGCGCTGCTCCACCGACCCCGACTGGTGATCCTCGACGAGCCGACCGCCGGCGTCGACCTCGAACTCCGCCACGAACTCTGGAGCTACATACGCAAGCTCCACGCCCAGGGGACCACGATCCTGCTGACCACGCATTACCTCGAAGAAGCCGAAGCGCTCTGCGACGAGATCGCCCTGATCAGCGGCGGACGGATCGTTGCCCGTGACACCGCCGAAGGGCTCAAACGCTCACACGGTGCGGCAACGCTGGAAGAGGTCTACCTGAAGACGGTGGCCGGTGGCCGGATCCGGCTGGCGCAGGAGGTCGAGGTCGAATGAGCCCGTTGCCGCCGGTCGAAGTCGAACCACATCCGTGGCGGGGACTCGCCTGGCTCTCGCGCCGCGAATGCCACCGCGTGCTGAAGCTGTGGCGCCAGACGATCCTCGCGCCGGTGATCGCCTCGCTGCTGTTCATGGTCGTCTTCGGCCTCTCGCTCGGCGACAGCATCTCGGAAATCAACGGCTTCGAGTACTCCGTCTACATCGTGCCGGGACTGATCGCGATGGCGATGGCCCAGGCGGCCTACTCGAACAACTCCAGCACCATCTTCCAGGCCCGGAACGACCGTTACCTCGACGACATCCTCTCCGCCCCGATGAGCGCCTGGCAGGTCCACCTCGGCTATCTGGTCGGCGGGGCGATGCGGTCGCTGGCGATCGGCGTGACCCTGACCGCCCTGGCACTGCCGCTCACCGGCGCACCGCTGTCGAACCCGGCCGAAGCCGTGCTCGCAGTGCTGTTGCTCATCACCGCCTTCGGAGCGCTCGGCATCATCGTCGGCATATACGCCCAGTCCTGGGACAACCAGTCGTTCATCAACAACATCGTCATCCTGCCACTGATCTTCCTCGGCGGAGTCTTCTACTCGGTCAGCCGGCTGGGCACACCCTGGGAGCAGATTTCCCATTTCAACCCGCTCTTCTACGTGGTTGACGCGGTCAGGTTCGGCTTCCTCGGAGCCAGCGACGTCAGCCCCTGGGTATCCCTGGGAGTCGTCGGAGTCATCACCGTCCTGCTGGTCGGCTGGGCGCAGTTCCTGTTCGCCACCGGGCATCGGCTCAAGCCCTGACCAGACCGGCAAAGGACCTCCCGGTCGCGGATCTCCGCGAATCGGCCCGACGTAGCCCCCTGTGACCCTCGGCACCCTCAGGGTGACCCTCGGCACCCTCAGGGTCACCCTCTGCAGGGCATCTCCGATCTGCTCGGCCCGTACCGACTCAGCCGTCGAGTTCGGGGATGAACTGCCTCACGTGATCGGCGATCGTCTCACGGACCCGGCGCTTGGTCTCCGGATCGGCCATGCGATAGCGGCCGAGCAGCATCTTCTGGTCTTCGAGCGGCAGGCCGGCGATCTCCCAGGAGACGGCGAGGCGCTCGAAAAGCTGCTCGGTTCGGCGCTGCCAGATATCGTCGACGTTGGCCGCCGGGTTGCTCATCTCCTCTTTCACCTTGGCAATCGAGCCGGACGAAAGCTGCTGTCTCAGCACCAGCACGTTGCCTTCGGAA
>JAUQWL010000096.1 GCA_030835185.1 Solirubrobacterales bacterium
CATCGTGGTAGAGAAGAAAGAGTAATACTCGCGGGCCCTCAGTTCAGTGCTGAACTGGTCGCTGTTGAAACTGAGCAGGAAGTCGACCGCCGCCGGCATAACCACGAAGTAAGCGAAAACCACGCCGGCGATGAACAGCGAAGGAATCGCCAGTACCAGCGGCAGCACCACCCGCCGTTCACGAGGGGAGAAAGCGGGCAGGATGTAAGCGAAGATCTGGAAGCTGATGAACGGTGCCGCGACGATGATCGCCGCATAGAGGCAGACGGTGACCGTAGTCATGAAGGCCTCGGTCGGGGCCAGAACTATCAGAGCGCGGTCCGCCAGCGGCAGCGGGTGGGCGGCGATGTCGAGGATGAGGCTGCTCTGCCAGAAACAGAGAGCGAAGGCGACCGACAGGGCCACGATCGAGTAGATGATTCTCGATCTCAGCTCGTCGAGGTGATCGACCAGGCTGATTTCTTCGTCGTGCCGTACCGGCTTGAGCTTGGCCAAGCTCCCGGCCTCAGTCCTGCCGGTCGGTGACTACTTCGCCGTCGACCAGCTCGGCCTCCGGCTGCGTCTCCGATGACGGGACTTCGGTCACTTCGATGACTTCGGGATCTACCTCCGGGGACGGCGCCTCCGGCGGAGCGGTCAGTTCGACCGGATCGTCGTCGTCATCGTCGTCGTCATCGTCGTCGTCATCCTCGTCGTCCCCGCCGAGTGAATCGCCGATGCTGCTGACCCCTTCCCGGAACTCGCTGAGGCCGCGTCCCAACGACTTCCCCAGCTCGGGCAGGCGCTTCGGGCCGAAGACGATCAACGCGATCACCAAGACGATCGCGATCTCGAGTATTCCCACGTTCGGGATCATGCGGGGATCGTACCGCTCCCGGACCGCGAGGCCGGACTGCTACCGGAAGTTGAGGTAGTAGCGCGACGCCGTCGGTTCGGCCTGACCCTGGTACTTCGAACGGTTCCCGCCGTCGCCGTACGGTTTGTCCACCGGATGATCCATCTGCATGAACGAGAGCTGCCCGATCGGCATTCCGTGGTAAATCGTGATCGGCAGGTTGGCGACGTTGGAAAGCTCGAGCGTGAGGTTGCCCTGGAAACCGGCGTCTACGAAACCGGCCGTCGAGTGGATCAGCAACCCGAGACGGCCGAGCGAGCTCTTGCCTTCCAGCCGGGCGACGAGGTTGTCCGGCAACGTCACCTTCTCCAGGGTCTGCCCGAGAACGAACTCCCCCGGATGCAGGATGAACGGCTCTTCCTCTTTCGTCGTGACCAGTTCGGTCAGGTCTTCCATCGGCTCTTTGACGTCGATGAAGGGGTACCGCGAGTTGTTGAAGACCCGGTACCTGGAATCGACCCGGAGGTCGATGCTCGAAGGCTGTACGAGATCTTCCCGGTAGGGGTCGATCACAATGCGCCCGGACTCGATCTCTTGCCGGATGCTCCGGTCGCTCAGAACCATGAAGCCGCAGTATTCCAGAAGCCGGGGCGGCTGAAAGTCCAGGCGCCGGTCAGCTGTAGCGCAGGACGACCCCGTCGGCGATCAACTCCAGCAGGCGGACCTGCTCCTGCTCCAGTCCGCTCGACGACAGTCTGGCTTTTGCCTCCTCGATCAGAGCCATCGCCCTGCCGCGCACCGAATCGAGAGCGCCGGTGTCGGCGATCCGGTCGCAGAAGAGAACAGCAGATTCTTCGCTGAGTTCGCGGAGGTCGACCTCGGCCAGGGCCGGCTGCACCCGTATCGCCTGGATCAACGGCAAGGTGACGGTACCGTCGAGCAGGTCCGTACCCCGGGCCTTGCCGGTGCGTTCGGCCGGTCCCGAGATGTCGAGCACGTCGTCGAGCATCTGGAAGGCGAGACCGATGCGATGGCCGAATTCTGCCATCACCTCTTTCCCGGTCCCGCCCACGCTCGCCCTTCCCAAGACGCAGGCGGCCGCGAACAACCTCCCGGTCTTCAGCCTGCATCGCTCGAAGTATTCATCTTCGGAGAGCGCCGTGTCGAAGGCTCCACGTCGCTGCATCAGTTCGCCGCGCGCGAGGTCGACCGCGGTAGCGCTCAGCTCGGCGATCGCGAACTCGTCGCTCTCTGCCGCGAGCACTGCAAAGGCGGTCGAGAAGAGACGGTCGCCGAGCGCGGTCGCCCTCCCCCGGCCGGACTCGGCGAAGACGGTGGGCCGGCCCCGCCTGAGCGGGGCGCGGTCGAGCACGTCGTCATGGACAAGACTCGCCATATGGATCAACTCGACCGCGACGCCGGCGCGAACCGCTGCCCGCCCGCCTCCGGGACCGGCGCAGAGCAGTACCAGCATCGGACGCATTCTCTTGCCGCCGGCCTTGAGAGTCGCAACTGCGTCGGCAGTCAACGGGCCTTCGCTCTCCGCTGCCGCGAGCAGGCCTTCTTCGACTTCGGCCAGGCCGTTCGGGAGCCAGGCGCCCGCACTCTCGAATACAGCGGTTACCGGCTCCGGGGCTGAGCGGCCGGGGCTCACTTGACCGCGGAATGAAGGGCGATGATCCCTCCCGCCATCAGAGTCCACCGCACATGCCTGAACCCGGCGCCGTCCATCCGGGCCCCGAGCGACGGAGCATCCGGAAAGCTGCGAACCGATTCCGGGAGGTATTCGTAGGCGGCGGAGTCGCCCGCGAGCTTGCCCAGCATCGGCACTATGCGATCGAACCAGAGCCCGAAGAAGACCTTGAGCGGTTGGCGGTGAGGCTGGGTGATCTCGAGTATCACCAGCCTTCCGCCCGGCACGAGCACCCGCCGCATCTCTTCGAGCCCGCGATCGAGATCTGCCAGGTTGCGCGCCCCGAAGGCGATCGTCACCGCGTCGAACGACTCCTCTTCGAAAGGAAGGTCGAGCGCGTCGGCCCGCACGAACTCGACCGGTGCGGCACCGGCCGGCGTCGGTTTGGAGGCGGCGATCTCCAGCATCGGCTGTGAGAAATCGGCCCCGACCACCCTGCCGTCCGGCCCGACCCGCCCGGCCAGAACGAGGGCGACGTCACCCGTACCACAGCAGAGGTCGAGGGCCGACTGCCCGGGCTCGAGCCGCGAGCGCTCGGCAGCACGAGCACGCCAGGTGCGATCCAGGCCGGCCGTCATCACCCGGTTCATGCGATCGTAGACGCCGCTGATCCGATCGAACATCGAGTTGACCTGGCTGGCGAACTGCTCGTCGCCCCTGCTTGGAGGAGCCTCGCTCACCGCGTCCTGCTAGTCGAGCGATGCGAGGTAGTCGGCGACCTGGTTCAGTTTCTCCTCACCGAGATCCTGGTAGGACGGCATGATGCCAGGACCGACCGCGATCGACCGCTTGATCGCCGGGCGCGGAACCATGGTTCCGATCTCGGTCAGGTCCGGTCCAAGTCCACCGTGGGCGCCGTTCTCGCCGATCGCATGACAGGCCAGACAGCCTGACTGGGCGACGATCTGGCGTCCCTGCTCGTACTGGGGCCTGGTTTCAAGCACGATCTCGGAGGGCGAGCCGGCGGCCGCTCCGAGGTACGTCAGGTAGGCCATGGCAACGACCACCATGCCGCCGGTGATGCTGGCGATCGGCCGCTTCCACGGGATCCGTTCGGGCCCCGTGTCGTAGAAAGGCAGAAGAAGCAGCAGCACCATGCAGATGGTCGGTATGCCGACCGTCGCTACGGGAACCAGTTCCGGAGACTTGATGATGCGAAGCAGCTCGAAGAGGAAGAAGAAGTACCACTCGGGGCGGGGTACGTAGGTGGTCGTGGTCGGGTCGGCCTTGGGTCCCATCTCGGCGCCCATGACCAGAGACATCGTTACGAGTACCGCTGCGACCAGCACGAACATGACCGAGTCCTTCATGATCGCGTACGGGAAGAACGCCTTGCCCTTCTTCTTCAGCTGCTCATATTCGCGGAGGTACTCCTCCTTCTCGCGGCCGTTCATGCGCTCACCTCCCCGTCGGGTCCGGCGTCATCGGGTGTGGATTCGCCCGCTTCTTCCGCCGCGCCCTCCGGCCCGGCGCCGTTGGCCGGTGCTGCGTCCGGCGCATCCGGGCCATCCGAAACCGCTACCGGTACACCGGCCGCGACCATCTCGGTCGGCCTTGCGCCCTTCGGCCGGGCAGCCCTGACCCACGGCGGGGCGGTCGTACCGAGCTTGACCACCAGGAACAGGTGAGCGCCGATCAGGGCACCGATCAGCCCGGGCACCGCGAGCATGTGGAGTGCATAGAAGCGCGAGAGCGTGGTCGCGCTGAAGTCGGGCCCGGCCCGCAGGAAGTCGGCCAGATACGGTCCGACCACCGGTCCGGACGCGGTGATGTTGTTGGCGACGATCGTCGCCCAGAAGGACCTCTGGTCGAACGGCAACAGGTATCCGGTCAGGCCCATGACCATGGTCAGGATGATCAGCACCACGCCGATGACCCAGTTCAGCTCACGCGGGTACTTGTAGGCACCGAAGAAGAAGGTCCGCGCCATGTGCAGGAAGATCAGGATGATCATCAGGCTGGCGCCCCACTTGTGGAGGCCGCGCACGAACTCGCCCATGAAGACATCGTTGGTCAGGTGGGCGATCGAGGCGTACGCCTGAGTTGCCGACGGCGTGTAGTACATCGAAAGGAATACGCCGGTGAT
Source organism: Solirubrobacterales bacterium (assembly GCA_030835185.1). GTDB lineage: Bacteria > Actinomycetota > Thermoleophilia > Solirubrobacterales > 70-9 > 67-14. The sequence goes on from JAUQWL010000096.1 coordinate 4,615, forward strand.
CGCCTGCATCGCGAAGATGAACATCGTCGCCGATCCGAGGGTGTAGAACCAGTTGGTGCCCTTGGGCACCTTGCGGGTCAGCAGGGCTGTGTAGATGCCGGATGCGTTGACCCGCTGGTCGACCCAGCCGGCTGCGGTGGCCCCGCCTTCGGCCGAGTGGTGGATCGCCGCCGTCTTCATCGCCGCACGCTTCTCGGCCTTGCTGGGGCCCGCCTGCTCGACCGGCGCCGCCGGGTCGTCGCCGTTGCCGTCCACGGGGGAAGCCTTCTTGCGTGTGGGGAGCGGAAGTTTCATCGTCTATGCAGCCGGACCTCAGGGAGCGGGCGGAGTCGATGGACGGGGCGGGTAGAGGTACTCCCAGATACCGCCGGTGAACTCACCGGGATCGCGCACCCGCACCGCTTTGAGCTGGTTGGTGACGCTGTAGCGGGGTCCGAGTTCGACCTTGTCGTCACGGACGCGGGTCTGGAAACGGTCGAGCGGGCGCGGCGGCGGTCCGCCGATGCGCTTGCCGACGAAGTCGTAGACGCCACCGTGACACGGGCAGATGAAGTTGCCGGCAGCCTGAACGAAGCGGACCGGGCAGCCGAGGTGGGCGCAGCGGGTGGAGATGGCGATGAATTCGTCGTCGCTCTCACCCTCGAACTCGGTCGACCCGCGGCGCACGTACGCGGTCGTCTTGCCGACGTCGCCGATTCCGAGGGTTTCGGTGAACACGACCGGGCGGTACGTGTCGGCAGTGAAGTCGTCAACGGTGCCGACCGCTTCCCACCGCTCCTCGGCTCCGGTGAAGACCGGTGCGAGGGCGAAGGCGATGGTCGGCAGGACCACCGCAGCACCGGCCACGCCAGCCAGGACCTGGCTGCTCACAATGAAGGCATTGCGCCGGGTTACAGACTCACCCTCGAAGTAGCCGCGGGAGGGAGATTCCGGAAGCGGGACGCGAGGGCCGTCAGCCTTTTCGGACTCGGGATTGTTGTTCTGCTGGTCGGACAAGTGTCGGGAGGTAAAGAACTTCTAAGTATCGAAA
>JAUQWL010000097.1 GCA_030835185.1 Solirubrobacterales bacterium
GTGATGTACGCCGCGTCGGGCAACTGCCACGTCTACGTCGGCGCTGAGGCCGATTTCGAAATGGCCCGCTCGATCGTGGTCAACGCCAAGACCGGCAGACCCGGCGTCTGCAACGCAGCCGAAACGCTGCTCGTCGACCAGGCGATCGCCGACGACTTCCTGCCGCTCGTTCTGGCCGACCTGAGCGAAGCCGGGGTTGAGCTCGTCGGAAACCCGGCCGCGATCGCGGCTGCGGGGGACACGGACGTTTCCCCCGCGGACGAGACCGACTGGGAGACCGAATATCTCGACCTCAAGCTGGCGGTCGGGGTCGTCGCCGGACTCGACGAGGCGATCGATCACGTGAACGAGTACGGCAGTGGTCATTCCGAGGCGATCGTCACCGCGTCGGACGCCGCCGCCGGTCGTTTCACGACGGAGGTCGACGCCGCGGCTGTCTACGTAAACGCCTCGACCCGGTTCACCGACGGTTTCGAATATGGCATGGGTGCCGAGATCGGCAACTCCACGCAGAAGCTCCACGCCCGGGGCCCGATCGGCCTGCGCGAGCTGACCACGTTCAAGTACGTCGCCCGGGGCGACGGCCAGATACGTGCCTGACACCGGCACCGCCGGCCGGCGGATCGGGGTTTTCGGGTCCGCCTTCAACCCGCCCCAGAACGCCCACATCGCTGTCGTCGAAGCCGCGATCCGGCAGTTCGGCCTGGATCGGGTGATCGTAGTCCCGACCGGCAGTGCCTACCACAAGGATTCGGAGTCGGATCCGGGGCCGGGGACGAGGCTCGCGATGGCCCGGGCCGCCTTTGGGGGGATGAAAGGGGTGGCCGTCTCGCCGGTCGAGGTCGAGCGAAAAGGCCCGTCCTACACGTATGTCACCCTTGAGGAGATTGCGTCAGAGAATTCGGACAGCGAGATTCACCTGTTGATGGGCGCCGATATGGCCAGGGGCTTCGGTGGCTGGAAGCAGCCGGAGCGGATTCTCGAACTGGCCCGGATAGGTGTTGCGCCCCGGTCCGACGTGAGCCGGGATGAGGTCGTCGCCACGTTCGAGCCGCTGGGAGCGGTCGACCGCGTTTCATTTATCGACATGCCGACGGTCGACCTGTCTTCCAGCCTTGTACGGGGGCGAATCGGGGCGGGCAAGACGGTCAGTGACGTGGTGCCCGCGGCCGTGGCGGAAATGATCGACAATGAAGGGGTATATGGGTCTGAACAGTGAAGAGCTGACAACCGAGATCGTGAGGTTGGCCGAGGCCAAGCTCGCCGGGGACATAGTCGCGCTGGATATGCGCGATCTGGTCACCTACACCGATTACCTGGTGCTCTGCACCGGTCGCAACGAGCGTCAGGCCGAGGCGATCGCCGACGAGGTCCACATTCGTATGAAGCGGGACCACTCGCTGCTGCCATCCAATCCCGACCGCTCCGACAACGTCGGCTGGCGCGTACTCGACTATCTCGACTGCGTCTTCCACGTCTTCACCGAAGATGCGCGCGGGAAGTACGATCTCGAGGATCTCTGGCACGAGGCTCCCCGCCTCGAACTCGACCTGAATCCACCCGAGGAGTCCGATCAGGAGTCCGTTTCCGCCGCCTGAAGGCCGGCTTGCCGCCGCAACGTGGTCCGCAAGGTGACTCCCGGCCCGCGACTCGAAGAACGGTCCGCCTGCTGAACCCGGCCCGATCGCGGCGTTCGCACTGTCTGCGGCGCTCGATCCACTCCGGGAACCAACGGTGGAGGGTGTTCCCGGCCAATCGCTGTAAAATGGCCGTCGCCTCACCGTTCGGGGCTGTAGCTCAGCTGGAAGAGCGCCGCCATGGCATGGCGGAGGTCAGGGGTTCGATCCCCCTCAGCTCCACTCGATCGGATTCAGCTCAGGTATGTACGCGGTCAGTGACCCGTCTGTACCCGTCGCTTTCAGTGAGCCGGGGGTCTGTCGCCGGCTCGGCCGGACTGTCGCTCAGAGGTTGCCCGCGTCCGGGGTGGGCCACACGTGCGGCGGCGGTACGATCCAGCAATGGAAACTGGTCCGACTGGCGAAGCTGACCCGACTGCCGACCACGGCGTCCGCATGCCGGCCGAATGGGCGCGGCATGAGATGACCCTGGTCGCCTGGCCGCAGCGCGAGGACGCGTGGCGGGGGACGACGATCGAAGCCGCCCGGGATTCGCATGCCGAAGTCGTCGCTGCGATCGCCGACTTCGAGCCGGTTCTGCTCGTGGTGGACCCGTCGCAGGCGGCCGACGCAAGAGCGCGAGTTCCGTCGGTGAACGTCGAGCTGTTCGAGGTGCCGATCGACGATTCCTGGTTGAGAGACTCCGGGCCGATCATCATCACCGACGGCAACGGCTACAGGGCCGGGGTCGACTTCCGCTTCAACGCATGGGGCGAGGCTTTCACCCCCTACGACGACGACGCCGCAGTAGGCCGTCGAATCCTCGACCATCTCGGCATTGAGAGAATCGAGAGTCCGCTGGTTCTCGAAGGCGGATCGATCGCCGTGGACGGCGAAGGCCTGCTGGTGACCACCGAGCAGTGCCTGCTCGACCCGACCAGGAATCCCGACCTCGAGTCCGGCGGGATCGCCGACGAGCTCAAGGTCCGGCTCGGAGCGGAGAAGGTGATCTGGCTCGGCGACGGCCTGACCGAGGACGTGGACACCGACGGTCACGTCGACAACATCTGCTGCTTCTATGAGCCCGGGAAGGCGCTGCTGCAGACCGTCGCCAAAGAGTCGGACCCGAACTGGAAGAGCACTCGAGAGAATCTCGGACGGCTGGTCGAGGCCGGGGTCGAGGTCGTCGAGCTCGAGCTGCTCCCGCGGATCGCCGGCGAAGACGACGGCGTGGTGGCCGTGCCATATACGAACTTCTACGTTGCCAACGGCGCCCTGATCGTCCCGGTCGGTGGAGTCGACCCGGACATGGATGCCGAGGCGATGAGCCGGATCGGCGAGCTTTTCCCGGGCCG
>JAUQWL010000098.1 GCA_030835185.1 Solirubrobacterales bacterium
TCACGGTCTACGGTGACTTCGATGCCGACGGGGTCTGTGCCACCGCGATCATCGTCAACATGCTGCGCCAGATCGGCGCCGACTGCGACTGGTTCATCCCGGATCGGATCACCGCCGGATACGGCCTCAATCCGGATGCCATTCGGGAGATATCCGGCCGTGGCACCCGCCTGGTGATCACGGTCGACTGCGGCGTGACGTCCGTTGAGGAAGTCGAACTGGCGAAGTCCCTCGGCATGGGCATCATCATCACCGATCATCATCGGACCGGTGCGGAGCTACCCGCCTGCACGATCCTCCATCCGCAGGTCAGCGGCTACCCCTTCCCGCAGCTCTGCGGGGCGGCCGTGGCGGCGAAGTTCGCAAGTGCCGTGCGGCGCGAGGCCGGACTCGATCCGGCCCTCGACGAGGACGATCTCGATCTCGTTGCACTGGCGAGCGTCGCCGATGTGATGCCCCTGACCGGCGAGAACCGCAGGCTCGTCCGGGAAGGTCTGCAGGTTGCCAGGCGTGCCCGGCGTCCGGGCATGCGGGCGCTGATAGCGGAGTGCCGGCTGGAGGCCTCGCGACTCTCGTCGGAGGACCTCGGTTTCCGGCTCGGTCCACGGATCAATGCTGCCGGGAGGATCTATCGCGCCGATGCCGGGGTCGAGCTGTTTCTGTGCGGCTCTGCCGACCGGGCGGCCGAGATCGCCAACGAGCTCGGCCGGGCAAACAGCGAACGCCGGCGGATCGAGCGCGAAGTCGAGACCGCCGCCGAATCGGCCCGTCGGGATCTGGGAGAGCAGGACCCGCCGGTGCTGGTGCTGGCAGGGGACGGCTGGCATCCGGGCGTAATCGGCATCGTCGCAGCGAAGCTGGTCCGCCGCCATGGCGTGCCCGCGGTGGTGATCGCCCTCGACGGCGGGGCCGGCAGGGGCTCTGCGCGGGGAGTGCCGGGTCTCGACCTCCACGACGCGATAGCTTCGACTGCGGACCTGCTCGAGGGGTTCGGTGGTCATGCCGCCGCGGCCGGACTGCAGATCCGGACCGAACGCATTCCCGAATTCCGCGACGCGCTCGGTCGGGCGGTGTCCCGGATGCTCGGCGAGAGCCTCAGAGGTACGAACGAGCCGGTGGACGCCTTCGCCGGCGGATCCGAGCTGGCGATCGGACTCGCCGAGGAGTTCGAGCGGCTGGAGCCTTGCGGAAAGGACAACTCCAGGATCGCGCTGCTCATTCCGTCCGCGAGAATCACTGACCTGAGAGAGATCGGTGACGGAAAGCACTGCCGGTTCACGGTCGTCTCCGGCGGGGCGCGGGCTGCCGGTGTCTGCTTCGGACGCGCCGGCTTCGGAGTCGACGAAGACACCCCGCTTGACCTGCTTGCGGAGATCTCTGTCAATCACTGGAACGGCTCCTCCGAAGCCCGGATCCAGGTCCGGGATGCATTCCCGCTGCCGGGGCGGGGAGGGGGGGACCGCGATCGGACTCTGCAGGGTTGCGAAGCAGGGGAGTGGTGGCAGCGCTTCGATTTCGCAATGGACGGGGACGCCCCGCTCGAACGGCTACGGACCGCTGGAGACGGGGCCGTCGCACACCGGCGCGGAGATCGACCCGACGCGGTTCTCGATGGTCCGGCCGAGGTGGTTCTCGCCGAGCTCGTTTCCTCGGGGGAACCGCTTCTGGTCGTCACCGCCGACGCCCGGCGCCGCTGGCTCTCGCTCGGCGGGGCAGAGGGTGTCGCGCGTTTTGCCGGTGCGGGTGGTGACCGTCCGGTTTCCGGTCTCTGGTCTGGCAGTCCGGGGGACGCAGCCGGTGCTTTTTTCCAGACCGTGTCCGAGGGGGTGGGTCTGACCGACTACGAGAGCCTTCTGACTCTGGCCGGACCGGTTCCCGAGAACACGCTCGTCCTGCTCTTCGATCCGCCGGCTTCGGATCTCCAGAAGGGCGTGGCCCTCTCGTGCGGTCGATCGGCATACGCGACCAGCGACCGGGCTGCGATCGAGTTCGCAGTTGCGGCGGCTGTCGACGGTCACTCTTTGACGGGGGATCTTCGAGTCCTGTTCCGGTCTCTGAAGGATGCGGTTGAGCGTTCCGGTGGGGGTGATGCGGGCGGCGAGGAGCTGCTCGAGATCCTGCGTGGTGACCGCGATCACGAGCGGTCGCCCGAAAGGGCTGCCCTCCTGCTCAGGGTTCTGATCCAGACAGGACTCGCCCGTACGGAGAGCCTCGGTGGTGCCCGACGCGCCGGCATCGTATCCTCGGAGAAGGTGGACCTCACCGATTCGCCGCTCTTTTCCGAACAGGAGCGGCTCTACAAGGAGCAGGTCGCATTTCTGAGGCAGTCGAACAGGTAGCTGAAGCACAGGATGTCCTTTCCGGGCTGACCCCGAGTGAGGTCTCGCTGCTCGACGACCTGATGGCGGTCATCTCGGACTTCGAAAGCAGCGAAGGGGACGGCTCCCTGCCGATACGCGAACCGCTGGATCGCGACGAGGTGACCCGGGCGTTCATCTTCGCCTGCCGCCATCACGCCGACCAGAAGCGGCAGTCAGGCGTTGAATTCATCACCCATCCGGTCGGCGTCGCGCGGATATCGGTCGGCATGAGCCTCGACACCGAGACGATCTGCGCCGCCCTGCTTCACGACACGGTCGAAGACACTTCGGCCAGTCTCGAGGAGATCGAACAGGAGTTCGGCCCGGAGATCGCCCGGCTTGTCGACGGGGTGACCAAGCTGACCGAGATCACCTTCGAGAGCCGGGACGAACGCCAGGCCGAGAACTACCGCAAGATGATGATCGCGATGGCCTCGGATGTGCGGGTCATCCTGGTCAAACTGGCCGACCGGCTCCACAACATGCGTACTCTGAGTTCGCTTCCGAAGAAGAAGCAGATCGTCAAGTCGCGCGAGACGCTGGAAATATACGCGCCGCTCGCACACCGGCTCGGCATCCACGCGATCAAATGGGAACTGGAGGACCTCGCCTTTGCCACGCTCCACCCGCGCCAGTACGCCGAGATCAAACACCTGGTGGCCCAGCAGCGGACCGAGCGTGAGGAGTTCGTGAGCGACGCCGGCGGCTTCCTCAGCGAAGAACTGCTCAAGGTCGGCATCGAGGCCGAGATCGCCGGCCGGGCGAAGCACTTCTACTCGATCTATACGAAGATGACCAAGAAGGGCCGGGAGTTCAACGAGATCTTCGACCTGACCGCGATGCGGGTGATCGTCGACTCGGTCAAGGACTGCTACGGAGCGATCGGGGTAGTCCACTCGCTCTGGAAGCCGTTGCCGGGCCGCTTCAAGGACTACATCGCCATGCCGAAGGCGAACATGTACCAGGCACTTCACACGACCGTGATCGGTCTCGAGGGCAAGCCGCTGGAGATCCAGATCCGAACCCGTGAGATGCACCGTCTGGCCGAGTACGGTATCGCCGCGCACGTCTCCTACAAAGAGGGTGCGTCCGGTGGGCAGCGCGGCAGCATGAGCTGGCTCAGGCAGCTTCTGGAGGCGGAGTCGGACCAGAACCCGACCGAGTTCCTCGAGTCGCTCAAGGTCGACCTCTTCGAAGAGGAAGTCTTCGTCTTCACCCCGAAGGGCGAGGTGATCAATCTCTCTGCCGGTTCGACCCCGCTGGACTTTGCCTACTCGATCCACACGGATGTCGGTCACCGATGCGTCGGAGCCAAGGTCAACGGCAAGATCGTGCCGCTTCACTACCAGCTCAAGTCGGGCGACATAGTCGAGGTCATGACCGCCAACCAGGAACGCGGGCCTTCTCGCGACTGGATCAAGATGGTGCGGACCAGCCGTGCGCGCAACAAGATCCGTGCCTGGTTCCGGGAGGAGCGCCGGGACGACGCCGAACGCGACGGACGCGAAGCGTTGGCCAAGGCCCTCAGAAAGCACGATCTGCCGCCGCAGAAGTTCGCCGGCTCACCGATGCTCGCCGATGTGATGAGGGAGATGGGTTTTCGCAAGGCCGACGACTTCTACATCGCGCTCGGTCGCGGCAAGATCTCGGCCAAGACGACGGCCAAGAAACTGCTCCAGCGACTGCGGGCAGGGGAGGTGATCGAACCGGCGCCGGTCGAGAGCGTGACCAGGCCCGGCCGCCGGGCCAGCGCCGAGGAAGCCTCCGAGTTCGGGATCGTGGTCGAAGGTGTCGACAACGTCCCGCTGCGTCTGGCCAAGTGCTGTCTGCCGGTTCCCGGCGACGAGATCCTCGGCTACGTCTCGCTCGGACGGGGGATCACGATCCATCGCACGGACTGTCGCAACGTCTCCGATCTCAGTAACACGCCCGAGAGGCTGGTCAACGTCGCCTGGGAGGGTGAGAACGAAACCACCTTCGAGGTCGAGATCCAGATCGACGCATACGACCGCACCAGGCTCCTCGAGGATCTCGCCAAGACCTTTGCCGAGGTCGGTGTGAACATCCTCTCGGCCACCTGCGCGACCAGTCCGCCGATGGTCAAGAACACCTTCGTGGTCGAGGTTGCCGACACCGGCCAGATGAAACAGTGCATCAACCGCATGCGACAGGTCGAGTCGGTCTTCGACGCCTACCGGATCACGCCCAGCGGCTGATCGTCTCCCGGGACTCCCGCCGCAACCCGGCCTCCGGCGGGGAGCAGCCGGGTCGGGTTCGGGGGCTCAGCCCAGGCGGTCTTCGACCGACCGGAGCTTGTCGGCGAGGCTCTGGTCGCGGTCGCTCCGCTGGTCCGACTTCGACGCGACGCCGGCCGGCGGCTCAGGCGACGATGGAGAGCGCCCGGGGGGCGGCCTTCAGGGTCACCTGTTCGCGGGTGCCGATGAAGTCGCCGTCGACCTGGACCGGGAACCGCCGGATCTCACCTTCGTCATCGGTCGAAAGCGAGCGCAGCTGAGCCACGTCGAACTTCTCGAAGGCCTCGACCTGACTGTGCTTTGCGGCGGCCAGACGGTTTGAGAGCAGCCGCGGGATGACGCTCATCGCGTCGAACTGATTCGCCCGTTTGAGCACGAGCATTCCGAGCGCACCGTCGTCGATCGCCACGTTCGAGCAGACATGAATCGGCTGGTTGGCGAAGTAGGTGAACGGGTCGGAGTTCTGGGCCAGGACGGTCACGCCCTGGACCGTGCGGCCTCCGCTCTCGACCTCGAGCCGAACCGGATTTCGCATGTAACTGCGCATATAGGCCGAGAGCGCCGCCCAGGAGTAGAACCACGGTCCCGCCTTCGCCTTGAGTTTCGGTTTGGCGTCGACCCTCTTGACCACGCTGGCATCTATCCCGGCACCGCAGGAGAAGACGAAGTAGCGGCTGTCGACCATGCCGAGATCGATCCTGCGCGGATTGAAGTCGTCGGCGAGCGAAAGCAGGTGCTCGGTTGCATCGACGACGTCGTTGGGGATGCCGAGGCTCCGGCAGACCACGTTCGTATTGCCGCCGGGCAGAAAAGAGACCGGGATGTCCGTTCCGGCCAGTCCGTTGACGACCTCGTTGATCGTACCGTCCCCCCCGAAAGCGACCACGATGTCGTAGTCGCCGTCCCGGGCCTCACGGCCGATTTCGATCGCGTGGTCCTGGCTCTCCGTCGCCTCGACTTCGACTTCGAAGCGTCCCTGGAGGGCGTAGATCACCAGGTTCTTGAGGCGGTCCGAGACGGTCGTCGCGTACGGATTGACGATGACCAGCATGCGCCGCCGGATCGTTGAGTCCGGGTTCAACCGACTGCCTCGAAGATCAGCAGGCCGTCTTCTTCGCGCTCGCGGACGCGATTCTGGTCCCGGAGGATGTCAGTGTGCCCGATCACCTCCGAAAGGGTGAGGAACGCCTGGGTGACGGCAACGTTGCCCCAGATCTCTTCGGCGATCGCGTGGGCGGTCCGCGGCCGGGCGGCGATGATGCGCTCGATCTTTTCCAGGCGCCGAAGCTGTGTGGCCATGCGGCGGTCGATCAGCTCGACGTGGTCGGTGATCGGGTCGCCGTGGCCGGAGAGCATCAACTCGATCGGCATCTCCCGGGTCAGGGCCATCGACCGGTTGTAGTTGACAAGTGAGCGAGTCCGGCCGGGGCTGCCATCGAGCGGCCGGGAGATCAGCGGGTTCGAGGAGATGTGGGACAGCAGGTGGTCGCCGCCGAAGGCCAGCTTTCTGTCCTCGTCCCAGAAAACCGTGTCTGAGGGACTGTGGCCGGGACGGTGGAGCACCCGGAGTCTGCGATCGCCGAGCTCGAGCATGCCGCCGTCCTCCAGGGGGCGGGTCACCATGACCGCGTCGCCGTAGTCGCGGTAAGTGGTGGAGAGGCTGCGCAGGGTGTTGGCTATGTCGGCGGAGATCCCGTGGCGCAGCATCAGCGATACGGCGAGCTCGTCTTCGGCGTCGGAGTTCTTGCCGAACTCCGCCAGCCGAACGGCCGCGATCCGCAGCGCCGCGACCTCGGCGCCGGACCGCTTCGCGACCGTGTCGACAAGACCGATGTGATCGATATGCTGATGGGTGACCACGACCAGGTCGATCTCGTCGAGGCTGTGGCCGGTGCCCTCTATCCTCGACTCGAGTTCGGCAAGTGAGCGGTCGGAGCGCGGTCCTGCGTCGATCAGGGTCAGCGGGTCGCCTTCGATCAGGTAGCAGTTGACCCGCCCGACCGCGAACGGCGTCGGGATGGGCAGGCAGTGGATCCCGTGCTGCCGGGCCTCCGCCAGGACTTCGTCGGAGTCGCGTTCGGTTGCTCGGCGTTCTTCGGGCACCCTCGTCTTCTCCTCAGCCGGCCCGGATCACTGCGAGCAACTCGTCGCGCTTTTCTTCCATGTCTTCGCGGGAGATCAGCGACTCCAGATTGAGCCGGAGCAGTGGTTCCGTATTCGAGGGGCGCACGTTGAAGTGCCAGTCGCTGTAGTCGACCGAGACCCCGTCGAGGTGCGTGATCCCGGCATCCGGGTGCAGCGCCTCGATCTCGGCCATCTTGCCCTCCGGGTCGGCGACCTCGGAGTTGATCTCGCCGGAGATGAAGTACTTCGAGCGGAATTCGTCGATCAGGCCGGCGAGGTCGGTTTCGCTTTCGCCGAGAAGCTGAAGGATCCAGAGTGCGGGGATGGTGCCGGAGTCGGCGCAGTAGAAGTCGCGGAAGTAGTAGTGGCCGGACACCTCGCCCCCGAAAGCCGCGTTCTCTTCACGCATCCTCTTCTTGAAGAAGGCATGTCCGACGCGGGATAGAGCGGATTTCCCCCCGGCGGCCGCCACGGAGTCGGGTACCGCCCGGCTGGAGCGCGGGTCGTAGAGGATCGTCGCTCCGGGCTCGGTTTCGAGCGCGATCCTGGCCAGCAGCGCGCATATGAAGTCTCCATCGCAGAACCGGCCGCGGCCGTCGATGAAGAAACAGCGGTCGGCGTCGCCGTCCCAGGCGATGCCGAGGTCGGCACCTTCCGACCGGACGCGTTCGATGATCAGCCGGCGGTTCTCCTCGAGAAGGGGGTTCGGCTCATGGTCGGGGAACTCTCCGTCGGGCTCGAAGTAGAGCTCGACCAGATCCATGCCGAGTTCGTCCAGAATCGGTCCGACCATCGGACCGGCCATGCCGTTTCCACCGTCGACGACCACCTTCAGGGGACGGACCTTGTCCCGGTCGACCGTCTCCAGGGCCACACTGTGGTACTCGTCCCAGAGGTCGACCTCCTCCGAAGATCCGCCGCCCGGTGCGTCGCCGAGGCCGGCGTCCACCAGATTTTCGATGTCGCCGATCCCGGCTTCGCCCGACAGGGCGAGGGCGCCCTCACGAACCAGCTTGACCCCGGTGTAGGCCTTCGGGTTGTGCGACGCGGTGCACATCGCGCCCCCGTCAAGCCCCCGGCTGCCGACGAGGAAATAGAGCAGTTCGGTCGCCACCTGGCCGGCGTCGATCACGTGAGCACCCTCCTCGACCATGCCCTCGAGGTATGCCGCGGACATCGCCGGGGCCGACAGACGCATGTCCCGACCGAGCCCGACGCGCAGATCGCAGACCTCTTTGCCGCGCAGGTCGCCGAGCACGCGGACGAAAGCCCGGCCGATCTGCCTGGCTGCCGCTTCGTCCATCTGGTCTCCGTAGAGCCCCCGGATGTCGTATGCCTTGAAGATCGACACTGGCCGATTACCGCCCTTCGCTGTGATTGTCGTCCCTGGCCTCAGACCCTTGGGCTTCTCGGCCCGTTGCGGCCGCCTCTGCCGCCCCGGCGGACCCGGTGGAGTCGTTCGGATCGAACGCCGCCGAGAGTACGCGGAAGCTGTCTTCCAGCGACTGCGGCATCACCCGGTGGTCGGCGATCACGGGCATGAAGTTCGTATCGCCGCCCCAGCGCGGGACGACGTGCATGTGGATGTGGTGCTCGACCCCGGCCCCGGCTGCCCGACCCTGGTTGAAGCCGACGTTGAATCCCTGCGGCCGGTAGATGTCTTCGAGCCGGTTCATCGCGGTTTTCGCCAGTTCCAGCATCTCGGCAGTCGTATCGGCCGGAATGTCCTGGATCCGGCCGATGTGCTCGAACGGCGTGACCATCAGGTGGCCGTTTGTATACGGGTAGAGGTTGAGGATCACGAAGGCGGCCTCACCGCGGTGGACGATGAGTGCCGTCTCGTCGTCACCGAGAGACGGTTTGGCACAGAAGATGCAGCTCTCCTCGTTGTCCTTGGAGGCGTCCTTCACGTATTTCAGACGCCACGGCGCCCAGATCCGGTTCTCGCTCATTCAGGCTGCAGGCTATAGCCAGCGACGCTTGCGGAAGAAGGCGGCCATGCCGACGAGGATCAGCAGCATGATCCCGATCACCACGGCGAAGCTCAGCAGCGAGTCGATTGCCGGGTCCCCGCCGCCGGGCAGGCCGATATTCATGCCGAAGATCGAAGCGATCAGGGTCAGTGGCAGCACGATCACGCTGATCGCGGTCAGCACGCGCAAAGAGTCGTTCACCCGGTGGCTGAGCATCGACTCGTTGGTTTCCTCGAGCGCGACGATCACCTCTTTGTAGTTCTCGAGCATGTCCCAGATCCGCTCGTGGGCGTCGATGATGTCATCGAAGTAGATGTCGAGGTCGAGATCGCTGACCAGGTAGCGCGTCTTGACTTTCTCGAGATCGCGCAGTACCGGCCGCTGGGGGCGGATCACCTTGCGGAAGTTGATGATCTCCTGCTTGGCGTTGGAGATGTCCCGGACGACGTCTTCCGAGCGTCCCTCGAAGATTTCGTCCTCGAGGGCATCGAGCTTGTTACCGACCTTGCGCAGCATCGGGAAGCAGTAATCGAACGAATCGTCGACCAGCCGGTACATCAGGTAGCCGGATCCACGGGAGAAGATCTTCTGGCGCAGAGCTTCGTCGCTGCGGCATCGTTCGAACAGGTATTCGACCGGAGGCAGGGGCTGGTTCGGCAGGGTGACCACGTAGTCGGGGCCCACGAAGAGGTCCAGCTCGCCGGCGCCGAGACGGCCGGCGTGGTGGTTGAACACGGGGATGTGGAGCACCAGGAAGAGGTAGTCGGGATACTCGTCGATCTTCGGACGCTGGTTCCGCGAGAGCACGTCTTCGATGTCGAGGGCGTGGAAGTCGAAATGCTCTTCGAGCCAGGCACGCTCGGGGCCGCCGGGATGCTCGATGTTGATCCACCTGAGGCCGTCGGCCTGGATCTCTTCGATTCGGGGTGCTGCGGGTTCGGCCGCGGAGGTAGCGCTTACCGCAGGCTCACGCGGCCGTCTGAGACGAGGGAGGTTCGGCATCGCCGGCTCCGATCCTGTCTGAACTCTTCGCCTCCATCGGATGAAGGTTATGACACAGGCGTGATCAATGTGTGAACGAACGGGGAATGAACCGACGCTTTCCAGGCACTCGCGGAAAGGCAGGGTCCCGGGCCGGCCCGGAAAGCAGCCATGAACGTTCTGGAGACCATCTGCATCGCCGGACGAGCCCGATGCGCGCCGGAACCGGTCAGAACGGCGACATCGCGCTCCGCGGGAGCCCGGTGGTGCCTGTGGTCGACGTGCGCCCCGCGGTCTGCTAGGTTCCTAGCCACATAAGCGCCACATCTAGAGGGGTGGAGGGACTTGGCCCAATGAAACCCCGGCAACCAGTCAGACGAGAGTCTGGCGAAGGTGCCAAATCCAGCGGTCGTTACGACCGGGAGATGTGGGGAGAAGTCCGATCGGACCTTCGCCCCACAGGCGAAGGTTTTTTTGTAGAGAAAGGTCGATCGGATGTCATCAGTAAGGAATCTCAGATGCAAGGAGTGCCGGACCGGGTACGAACTCGGGGCCAGCTACTTCTGTGAGCAGTGTTTCGGGCCGCTGGAAGTCACGTACGACTACTCCGGTCTTGACCCGGAGGCCACCCGGCGCCGGATCCAGGCGGGATCCGCGGGAATCTGGCGCTACTCGGACTTCCTGCCCTTCGAAGGAAAGGTCGGGGATCCGCTCGAACCGGGCATGACCCCGCTGATCCGGGCCGACCGACTGGCCGAAAGGCTCGGCACCGAGGCCGAGGTCTGGATCAAGAACGATGCCGCCAACCCGACCCACTCCTTCAAGGACAGGGTCGTCGCGGTGGCGATAGCCAAGGCGCGCGAGCTGGGATACGAGACCGTCGCCTGCGCGTCGACCGGCAACCTGGCCAATGCGGTGGCTGCCCACGCCGCCGCCGCCGGCCTTGAGTCTTTCGTCTTCGTTCCCTCCGACCTGGAGGAGCAGAAACTGCTGGCAACCGACATCTACGGCACCAACCTGGTCGGCGTTCGCGGCAACTACGACGACGTGAACCGGCTCTGCACGCAGCTCGCCGATGAGCGCCCCTGGGCCTTCGTCAACGTCAACCTGCGCCCGTACTACGCCGAAGGCTCGAAGACCCTGGCCTATGAAGTCGCCGAACAGCTGGGCTGGCGGCTGCCCGACCGGGTTGTCTCACCGATCGCTTCCGGCTCGCTCTTCACCAAGATCGCCCGGGGTTTCGAAGAGTGGCTCGAGGTGGGCCTTGTCGAGGGCGAGTTGCCGAAGTTCAACGGCGCCCAGGCAGAGGGCTGCTCGCCGGTGGCCACCGCCTTCGCCGACGGTAGCAACGTGTGCCGGCCACAGAAGCCGAAGACGATCGCCAAGAGCCTCGCGATCGGCGACCCGGCCGACGGTCCTTACGCGGTCGATCAGGCCAGGCGCACCGGCGGCGGTATCGACTCGGTCAGCGACGGGCAGATCCGGGAGGGCATCAGGCTGCTGGCCGAGACGACCGGCATCTTCACCGAGACCGCCGGCGGCGTCACCGTCGGCGTGCTGAAGAAGCTCGCAGAGAGAGGGGATCTCGTCGCGGGAGAGAGGGTCGTGGTTTACATAACCGGCGAGGGGCTGAAGACTCTCGACGCCAACCGCGATAACTTTGATCTGACCGAGATCGACCCCGATCCGGCCAGCTTCCAGTCCTGCTTCGGCCAGGAGATCGCAGTCTGATGTCAGTCACAGTCAAGATCCCGACGCAACTACGAGCCGCAACCGGCGGCAGTGCCGAGCTGAGGGCAGACGGCGGCACCGTCGGCGAAGTGCTCGACGCGGTCTTCGCCGAGCACGGGGCCCTGCGCGAGCGGATCACCCAGGACGGCGAGCTGCGGCGCTTCGTCAACGTCTATGTCGCCGGTGATGACATCCGCTTCGGTGACGGCATGGACACCGTCGTGAGCGATGGGGCAGAGGTGACGATCCTTCCCGCGGTGGCCGGCGGCTGAAGCCCCCGGTCCTGATTCTGAGCGGGGGTCGCGGCACCCGCCTGCGCGAGGAGACCGAGTCGCTTCCGAAAGCACTCGTCGAGGTCGGAGGTCGGCCCCTGCTCTGGCACGTAATCATGATCTACGCCAGCCAGGGCTTCACCAGGTTCCGACCGCTGACCGGCTATCTGGGCGAGATGGTCGATGAATTCGTGAACGGTACGGACTGGCCGGACGGAGTCGAAGTCAAGTGCGTCGATACCGGCATCGACACCTCTACCGGGGGGCGCCTGAGACTCGCACTCGATGCGGGCGATGCGGAA
>JAUQWL010000099.1 GCA_030835185.1 Solirubrobacterales bacterium
GGACAGCCAGAAACATACGGCGGCCGCAGAGAGGGCCGTGAATGCAAAGGGTTTCATCGGGTCAGGCTCTGCCCGGTCCGGAGATTGAGTGAGTTGAAGCCAAAGCTCTCTGCACCGTAGGGAAGCGGCGCGCCGGTACACCGGCAATCGCCTGCCGGCGCAACTTCCCTTGCGCCGGCAGGGTTTCGAGAAGACGGGATCAGGCTTCGGGGATCTCGCGGGTCGCGAGATAGCCGACTACGCTGACCGCGGCGATCGTCGCTACGACACCCGCTCCGGCGATCGCTGCCGTACGCACGTCCACCCTGCGCCTGAGGAAGCTGAACGCGAGCTTGACCGTCATCCGGCCGATCAGTTTGTAGATCATCTCTCTTCCTTTCGGTTCCTTACGCGACTTGCCATCCGGCTCTGGAGCGAGAACAGCTCGATGAAACCGGGGCTGGCATTCTGCGAGAACTCGCCTCCCGACTCTCCGAACGAGGCGAGGTTCTCATCGTAGAGAGCGTAGGGCGACGTACGGGCGACCGGCGTGGCCGAGCCCTTGTAGAGCTTCATCGTCACCTCGCCGGTGACGAACTCGTTGGCGGAATCCATGTAGGCGTCAAGATCGTGTCTGAGCGGCTCCTGCCACAGCCCGGCGTAGGCCAGGTAAGCCCAATGCCGGTCCAGCGTGTTCTTGAAGTTGTTCTGGTGGATGGTCGATACGACCTTCTCCAGATCCTGATGAGCGGTCAGAATGACTGCAGAGGCCGGGACTTCGTAGATATCGCGCACCTTGAGTCCCACGATGCGGTCCTCGATGTGATCGACGATGCCACAACCGTGCCGGCAGCCGGCGTCGGCGGCAGCCTCGAGCAGCTCGACCATTGCGAGCCTCTCGCCGTTGAAGCTGACCGGACGACCGGCCTCGAAGCCGACCTTCACGTACTCGGCTTCGTCCGGCGCGAGTTCCGGCCGGGTGACCAGCTGGAAGACGTCGTCGGGCGGTGGCGAGTCCAGCGACTCGATGCCCCCTCCCTCCGACGATCGACCCCAGAGATTGTCGTCGATCGAGTAGGGCGGTGCCGAGGTGCCGCCTTTCAGCGGGATGCCGTGGGTCCTGCAGTACTCGAGCTCCTCGTCGCGGCCGATCTGCCAGGAGCGGACCGGTGCGATCATTTTCAGGTTCGGGTCCAGGGCAGCGACCGTCGCTTCGAGCCGGACCTGGTCGTTGCCTTTGCCGGTACAGCCGTGTGCGAGCGTGTCGCAGCCTGTGCGGGCTGCTTCCTCGACGCCGAGCTTTGCGATCAGCGGGCGCGCGAGCGCGGTAAAGAGCGGGTAACCACCACCGTAGAGCGCGTTTGCCTTGATCGCGCGGAGCACGTAGTCCTCGGCGAACTCCTCGCGGGCATCGATCACGATGGTCTCAAGAGCACCCATCTTCCTGGCCTTGTCGGTGACCTCGGTGTAGTCCTCGCCAGGCTGACCGAGGTTGATCGTCAGGGTGACGATCTCGGCCTCGTAGGCCTCCTGGATCCAGTGGAGCATGACGCTCGTATCGAGACCGCCGGAATAGAGCAGGAGTACGCGGTTGACCTCTTCGGGAACCGCCTCGTACGAAGCGATCGGGGCCGGCAGCGAGTCCGGTGAAAGATCCCTCACGGAGAGATCCCTCCGCTCGAACCACCACTGTCGGTTCCGCTGCCGTCGGGGGTGATGCCGCCGGATCCGTCGGGTGTGGTGCCGCCCGAATCGGCCGAGCCGGAATCCGGTGCCGGCTCGGGCGTCGCGCCGCCACTGTCGGTGGTCGACGTATCACCGGTGCTCCCGGTTTCCCCGGTCGGGGTGGCCGGGACGACGTCAGGCGTCGTATCGGTGACTGCAGGGGTATCGGTGGTCCCGGTCTGCTCGCTGTCGGAGTTGCCGGAGCCGGAGATGATGATGACCGCGACGATCAGGCCGGCGATGACCGCGAGGAGGCCGACGATCAGGTAACGCATGTGTCGCTGCTGGTCCTCGGGTTCGATCGGAGGGTGGCCGTTCGCACTCCGGCGGTCGTCGTCTCGCATGATTCTTGTCGGGTCCTCGCTCATCTGGTTCGCCTTCCTGAAGGTAGATCGGAGCTGATCGTATCCGGAACCCCGCCGGGCTCAGGTTCCGCCCCTGAGACGTGTGATCCCCGCAGCGATCGCGGCCACGGCACTCGACGCCTGCTCGTCGCTCAGTACGAACGGCGGCAGAAGACGAAGCGTGTCCGGCCGGGGCGAGTTGGTGACGAATCCCCGCTCGAGCAGCTCCGCACAGAGGGCACGTGCGTCCAGACTCTCGTCGAGGCCGACGCCCAGCATCAGACCCCGTCCGCGAACGTCTCTGATTCCGTCCACCTCGAGAAGCTGCTTCGAGAGCTGGCCGCCCAGGTCGCGGATCCGCCTCAGCACCCCGGGTTCGTCGACCGTTTCGAGGACGGCCAGCGCCGCCGAGGCGGCGACCGGACCGGCGGCGAAGGTTGAACCGTGATCGCCGGCCTCGAGCACCTGGCCGAGGCTCTCCGAGTTGACACAGGCGCCGATCGCCACGCCTCCACCCAGCGCCTTGGCCGTGGTCAGGACGTCCGGGCGCGCCGCGGTCTGCTCGTAGGCCCAGAGTGAGCCCGTCCTGCCGACGCCGGTCTGGACCTCATCGAAGATCAACAGGGCGCCGGATTCGTCGCAGAGGCGTCGCGCCGTGGCAAGGGTCTCGCCCGAAACGGGAAAAATGCCGGCTTCACCCTGGATCGGCTCCATCAGGACCGCGGCAGTCTTCGGTCCGAAGGCGGCTTCGAGCCCGGCCGGATCGTCAAAAGCAGTCGATTTGAATCCGGGCAGCATCGGCCCGAGGGCCGGATTTCCGCAGAGGCCCGGCGTCGCTGAAAGCGCACCGTAGGTCCGGCCGTGGAAGTCACCCTCGAAGACGATGATCTCCGGATCGGTCACGCCGCGGCCGTGGGCGTGCTTGCGGGCCACCTTGATCGCGCATTCGTTCGCCTCCGCACCCGAGTTGCAGAAGAAGACGGGGCCACCGATCGAACGTGTCGAGAGGCGCTCGGCCAGATCGACCATCGGCTCGGTGTAGAACAGGTTCGAGACATGCAGGAGTTCGCCGGCCTGGCGCTGCACGGCCCCGGTCACCGGCGGAGCGCAGTGGCCCAGCGAGGCCACCGAGATCCCGGAGAGCAGGTCGAGGTACTCGCGACCGTCTTCGTCGAAGAGCAGGGCACCCTCGCCACGCACGAACTCGACCTCCGCCCGGCGATAGGTCTGCATCAGAAAACGCTGCTCGCGCTCTTTCAGCCCCGCTTTCAAGGAGTCACCTTGGTGCCGATACCGGCGTCCGTGAACAGTTCGAGCAGCAGCGAGTGCGGACGGCGGCCGTCGATGATGTGAGCGTGCTGGGTGCCGCCACGGATCGCGTCGAGGCAGGCGCCGAGTTTCGGCTTCATTCCGCCGGTAACCGAGTCCATCGCCGCCTCGACCTCGGAGACGGTCGCCTCGGAGATCCTGGTCGACTCGTCCTCCGGATCCTCGAGCCAGCCGACGATGTCGGTCAGAAAGATCGCCTTGTAGGCACCGAGCGCGGCGGCAACTTTGCCGGCGGCTTCATCCGCGTTGACGTTGTACGAATTGTTCTCGAGGTCCGAGGCGGCCGAGGCGATAACCGGGATGTAGTCCTCGGCGATGTGGTTGAGAACGTCGACTTCGACCCGCTCGATCTTGCCGACGAAGCCGACATCCGCCGCGTTGGCGACCGGCGCGACTTCGAACAGCGAGCCGTCTTCGCCCGAAAGGCCGACCGCGGGCTGCCCGGCGCGGTTGATCCGACGGACCAGGTCGGCGTTGACTTTGCCGAGCAGGACCATCTTCGCCACCTCGACCGTCTCCCTGTCGGAGACCCGCAGGCCGTGGTGGAACTTGACCTCCAGGCCGAGCCGGCGCATGTAATCGGAGATCTCGGGACCGCCACCGTGCACGATCACCGGGTTGAGACCGACGTACTTGAGCAGTACTACGTCGGTCGCGAATGCTTCGCGCAGGAATTCCTCACGCATCGCCGCGCCGCCATACTTGATCACCACGGTACGACCGTGGAAGTCCCGGATGTAGGGCAGGGCCTCGAGCAGGACCGAGACGTTCTCGTGGTCCGCTGCGAGGCTCTTCACTATCGCCCGCGAGCTTTCTGTGTCGGGTGTCTTGCTGTCCATATCGACCTCAGGTCGTGTATTCGGCGTTGATGGAGATGTATTCGTGGGTCAGGTCGCTGAAATAGACGTGTGCGGCCGCCTCACCGCGGTCTAGGGTCAACCCCAGTTCGGCCTCGCGCTGCGCTCCGGCCAGCTCGTCCGCTGAGATCACGTCCGGTCCGAGCTCCCCGATGTCCGATCCGGCGAGCGCCGCCCCGGCGGCCTGGGCGATCCGGCCCCAGTTCGGGTCCCTCCCGAGAAGTGCCGTCTTGACCAGCGGGGAGTTGGCGATCCGGCGGGCGACCAGCTCGGCTTCGGCCGCGTCTGCCGCTCCTTTGACCTCGATCCGACCCACCCTGGTCGCACCCTCGCCGTCGGCGACCACTTCCAGGGCGAGCTGCAGCAGCACGGCGTCGAGCAGCCCTTCGGGCAACCCGAGGCCGGAGCTGCCGCTCGCCTGGAGCAGCAGGGTGTCGTTGGTGCTCATCTGACCGTCGACCGTGATCCGCTCGAAGGAGGCAGCGGCGGCCTCATCCAGCGCCCCGGCGGTCCGGCCGATCACAGCGTCGGTCTGGACGAAACAGAGCATCGTGGCAAAACCGGGCTCGATCATGCCCGCGCCCTTCGCCTGAGCCGAAACCGTCACCCCGCCGGCACGGAGGGTGCAGCGCTTGGGCCACTTGTCGGTGGTCATGATCGCCTCCGAGAACGCGACCGCCCCGTCGGTGGAAAGCGAGCCGGCGAGGCGGTCGATCGCTCCCAGGACCCGGTCCATCTCCATCGGCACCCCGATCACGCCGGTCTCGGCGACGGCCACACCCCCGGGTTCGATCCCCAGGGCAGCGGCGGCGGCGTCGCGCATCGCCAGCGCATCGACCATGCCCTGCTCCCCGGTCGCCGCGTTGGCATTGCCGGAGTTGACGATCGCCGCCCGGATCGAGTCCCGGTCGAGATGGTCACGGCAAACCCGTATCGGTGCCGCCGCCGCGGCATTGCGCGTAAGCAGGATGGCCGACGACATTTGCGGCTCGTCGCAGACGACCAGCCCGAGATCGGTCGCCCCACTGCCCTTCAAGCCGCAGTGGACTGCGCCGGCCCTGAATCCGGTCGGTAGCACTGCTGCGTCGATCTGCTCGACCCCCGGCGGCTCCTCGACCCAGCGGGAGCGGAAAAACGGCTCGTTGTCCGGTTGATCGCTCACAGCCCGGTCGGCTCTTCGAGGCCAAGCATCAGGTTGAGGCTCTGGATCGCCTGGCCGGCCGACCCCTTCCAGAGGTTGTCGATCGCCGAAAAGACGACGATCCGGTCGTCTCCGGCCAGGGCCTGGATGTGACAGCGGTTGGTCGCCCGCACGTCGCGCATGCCGGGAGGGCTGTCGACCAGGTTCACGAAGGCTTCATCCCGGTAGCGATCGCCATAGAGCCTGTCCAGATCGGCCTGGGCGAGGTCGGCCGGGCTTCGTACGTAGCAGCTCACGAGCTCCCCCTGGTCGACCGGGACAAGGTGCGGAACGAAAGTCAGGTGCCAATCCCCTGATCCGGCCGGCGAGAGCAGGCCGAGCTTTTCGATGATCTCGGGGCGGTGCCGGTGGCCCGCGGGCTTGTATGGCGTCACGTTCTCGGTCGCGCCGACGAACGAAGTCGCCTCCCCCCCGTTCCTGCCGGCCCCCGAGACACCGGACTTGGCGTCGATGACGACGTCCTCGATCAGTCCGGCTTCGGCCAGAGGGGCGAGCGCGAGCAGTGCTGCGGTCGGATAGCAGCCCGGTCCGGCGACCAGTTCGGCCTCGCGGATTTCTTCCCGGTTCAGTTCGGGAAGACCGTAGACGGCGCCTTCGAGCAGCTCCGGGGCGCCGTGGGGGCCGTAGGAGTTCTCGTAGGTCGCCCGGTCCTCGAAGCGGAAGTCCGCCGAGAGGTCGACCACGCTCAGTCCCATGCCACGCATCTCGGCGACCATCGGCGCCGAAGCCCCGTGAGGGTAGGCCACGATGCCGACCTCGACGTCTTCGAAGGCGGCGATGTCCGGACCGGCGATCTCCAGCGGCACCCGGTAGCGGGGATAGAGATCGCTGAGCAACCTGCCCTGCTCGGAGCGACCGGTTATCCGGACCAGTTCGAGCGCGGGGTGCTGCCAGCACAGCCACGCCGAGAGCGCTCCGGTGTAACCGGTCACCCCGGCGACCATGACCCTCGCCTTCGCACCCTCCGGCGATATCGGCTGCGTCATTTCAGCCACGGAGCCTCCCGCCGAGGGATTCGAGAGCAGCGAGTACGTCGGCGAGGACCGGATCGACCTGGGCGTCGTCGAGGGTCCGATCCGGCGCCCGGAACCTGAGCCTCAGGGCGACACTCTTTTCGTCAGCGCCGATCCCTTCGCCACGGTAGACGTCGAAGATCTTCGTATCGACCAGAAGGTCGCCGCCGGCACTGTCGACCGCGGCGGAGATCTCGGCTGCGCTCAGCCGTTCCCCCACCACCACCGCCAGGTCACGGTCGACGTGCGGGAACGGGGTGAAGTCGGAGTATGTCTCGCGGCCGAGCGGCGACGCTGCGAGCAGGTCGGCCAGGGCGATCTCGAAGGCCAGGCAGCTTCCCAGGTCCCACTGCGACGCCACCGCCGGGTGGACCTCGCCGATCCAGCCGATCTCGCGATCATCGACGAGCACCAGGCCGGAGCGGCCCGGGTGAAGGAAGGGCTGGTCGCCAGGCCCGACCTGGACGTTCATGCCGAGGCCCGAACCGAGCCGCTCAAGGACGCCCTTGAGCGCGAAGAAGTCATCCGGCGGGCTCGAATCCGCCCACGAAGGCGGGTCCAGCGGGCCGCAGACCAGGGCCGCGAGGTGATGGGGCTCGTTTGCAGGAGGTCGGCGAATTCCCGGAAAGGCTCCACCCAGCGGACCCGGACCGACTCCGGCCGCGGGCAGGTAGACCCTTCCCGACTCGAACAGTGCGACCCGGTCGGCTCCACGTGAGAGATTGCGCTGGGCGGCACCGAGCAGCGAACCGAGCAGGATGGTGCGCATCACCGACTGGTCTTCGGACAGCGGGTTGGAAAGCGACACCGGGAGCGCCCGGGGGTCGGGAACGGCGAGCCGCAGCTTCGGGTTCTCACCCGGGTCGGTGAAGCTCCAGCCGACGATCTCGTCCAGGCCGGCCTCGCGCAGGGAGTCCTCCGCACGGCGCTGCAGGCTCTGCTGGCGGCTCAGTCCGCCGACCCTGCCCGAGCCCGCCGGAAGCGTCGCCGGGAGCAGCCGGTCGAGATCGTGGATCCGTCCGACTTCTTCGACCAGATCGATCTCCCTGGTGACGTCGAAGTACCGGTCCGGCGGCACCGTGACCAGCAGGTCTTCACCGTCGGCTTCCACCGCGAAGCCGAGTCGTACGAGCGACTCGACCTGATCGTCGCGGTCGATTTCCATCCCGAGAATCCGCTCGACCCGTCCGGCCCGCAAGCGGATCGGTTCCGGATCGGGAAGTTCCGCGGCGACGTCGACCATCCCGTCGACCGCCGTCGCTCCGCACAGCTCGACCAGCAGTTGCGAGGCGACGACCTGAGCCCGCCCGGCGAGGGCCGGATGGAGCTGCTTTTCGAAGCGGGCCGAAGCCTCGGAGCGCAGGTTCAGCTCACGCGAAGTCTTGAGGATGTCGGGACCGTTCCAGGTCGCCGCCTCGAGCAGCACCGACGTGGTTTCATCCGAGACCTCCGCTGCCGTCCCGCCCATGACTCCGGCGATCGCCGCCGGGCCGTCGCGGTCGCAGACCAGGAGCATGCCGTCGTCGAGTTCACGCTCGACGCCGTCGAGCGTGGTCACCCTTTCTCCCTGGGTCGCCGGGCGCACACTCAGTGCGCCGCCGGGAACGAGGTCCAGGTCAAAAGCGTGGAGTGGCTGGCCGGTGAGCAACATCACGTAGTTGGTGATGTCGACCACGTTGTTGATCGCACGCTGGCCTGCAGCGGCCAGCCGGGAACGCAGCCAGCCGGGCGACGGACCGACCTTGACGCCGGTGAAGGCGCGGGCAGTGAAGCGAGGGCAGAGATCGGGGTCCTCGACCGTCACCGAGATGACCCCGGCCGCGGCTCCACCCCGATCGATCTCACCGTCTGCCCACGGAGGGCTGCCCAGATCGGCCCCGGTGATCGCGTGAGCCTCCCGGGCGACCCCGTAGATGCTGAAGCAGTCGGTCCGGTTGGGAGTGACTTCGAGCTCGAGTACGACCTCGTCCAGTCCGACGGCATCGGCCGCCGGGCTGCCGGGGACCGCGATGCCGTCTTCGAGCACCAGGATCCCGTCGCTCTCGGCTCCGAGGCCGAGTTCGCTCTCCGAGCAGATCATGCCTTCCGAGGCGACGCCCCTCAACTCGGCCTCGCGGATCCTGGTCCCGTCCGGCATACGGGCGCCGGGGAGCGCCGCGACCACGGTCTGGCCCGCCGCGACGTTGGGCGCCCCGCACACGATCGTGCGAACCCCGTCTCCGGTGTCGACTCTGCAGACGCTCAGACGGTCGGCGTCGGGGTGAGGTTCGGCCCCGGTGACCAGGCCGATCACGAAGTTGGTGGTGTCCTCCGGTCCGGTCCGGAGGACACGCTCGACCTCGGTTCCGGTCATCGCCATCTTTTCGGCCAGATCCTCGGGGTCGAGGCCGGGGTCGCAGTACTCGGCCATCCATGAATAGGGGACTTTCATGAGAACTGCTCCAGGAGTCGCACGTCGTTGTCGAAGAAGAGCCGGAGATCGCCGACGCCGTGTCGCAGCATCGCGATCCGCTCGATACCGAAACCGAAGGCGAAGCCGGTCACCGAGTCGGGGTCGTAACCGGACTCGCTGACGAAGCCGAAAACGTTCGGGTCGACCATGCCGGCTCCGCCGAGCTCGATCCAGCCGATGCCCTTGCAGAGTCCGCACCGCGCCCCGTCGGGGAGGTTGCCGGTACCGTCACACCTGAAGCAGGAGACGTCGAACTCGACCGACGGCTCAGTGAACGGGAAGAAGTGCGGCCGCATGCGTATCTGACGGTCGGGCCCGAAGATCTCCCGAAGCATCGCCAACAGGGTGCCTTTCAGATCGGCCAGGGTTATTCCTTCGCCTACGGCGAGACCCTCCACCTGGTGGAACATCGGGCTGTGGGTCGCATCAGAGTCTCGGCGGTACGTCTTGCCCGGGACGATCATGAAGATCGGCGGCGGCTCGGCCTCCATCGCCCTCACCTGCATCGGGGACGTGTGCGTCCGGAGGAGCACGTCCCGCGGGCCCTCCCCTTCGACTTCGACCGGCCCGGAGACATCTACGTAGAAGGTGTCCTGCAGCATGCGCGCGGGATGGTCCTCGGGATGGTTGAGAGCGGTGAAGTTGTAGAAGTCATGCTCTATCTCGGGGCCTTCCATCACCTGGTAGCCGAGTCCGATCATCACGTCCTCGATCAGGCGCCTGGTCCGGGTGATCGGGTGAAGGTGGCCGACCGCGCGGGCCGGCGATCCGGGCAGGGTGACGTCGATCCGGTCTTCGACCAGGCTCGCTTCGAGTTCGGCCGCTTCGAGCGCTTCGAGGCGTTCATCGATCAGTGCCTCGATCGTCTTGCGGGTGTGATTGGCGGCGGCGCCGACCGCTCCCAGCCGGGACGGCTCGATTTCGGCGATCCCCCTCAGAATAGAAGTGAGTTCGCCCTTGCGTCCGAGGTACCTGACCCGCGCCTCCTCCAGGGCCGCGGTCGAATCGGCCGCCCCGACGTCGGCGACCGCCTCGACTTCGATCTCTTCGATTCTCTCGATCATGACTCGCTCTGACTCGTTTCCTGCCTTACGTGCGGCGACGATATCCGCTCGCAGGCGATTGCCGCCGCGGCTGCCACGTTCAGCGACTCCGGTCCGGCCTCACGAAGCGGAATCGTCCACTTTTCCGAGCACTCCTTCAACACCGCCGCCGAAAGGCCTTCGCGCTCGGATCCGAGGCAGAGGGTGACCGGCGAATCGTGGGCAACCGGCCGGCCTCCTCCGGAAGCGACCATTGCCACGCGAGGCTCCGGGGTGCTCCCGATTCCCGCCTTGATCACCGGCTGAGTGAAGACCGAGCCCATGCTGGCCCGCACCGCCCCGGGCGAAAACGGGTCGGCACTGCCGGGGCCGAGAACTACCGTCCCCTCGAGCAGCGAGTCGACCGTCCTCAGGATCGTGCCGACGTTCCCGGGATCGGAGACGGCGTCGAGGAACACACAGAGCGGTGACACCCCTTCAGCCCAGACGATCGGCCAGATACCGATCACCCTCGTACCGGAACCCAGGCCCGAGGCTCTGTCCAGCAGGACCGGCTCGACCGGCTCACCGTCGATGCCTGAGTCGGGGTGGACGAGCAGCGCCTTGGGCCGCCTCCCGGCCGCGATGCCGGCTGCCGCCAGGTCCTCACCCTCGGTGACGAACAGACCGAGTTTCTCCCGGTGCTTCTTCTGGCGGAGCTTGCGGACCGTCTTCAGTTTCTCGTTGTCAGGGCTGGTGATCAAGTTTCTCCAATAAAAAGGGCGGCTCGCATCTGCGAAGCCGCCCGAAAGGTTCGAAGTGCCGACGCTCGTCAGGCGGCGGCACCCTCCCGGGCGATTTCCACAAATCGGCGAAAATCCTCGCGGTCGTTGACTGCGATGTCGGCGAGCATCTTGCGGTTGACCTCGACACCGGCGGCGCTGAGACCGTGCATCAGCTCGGAGTAGCTCATGCCCTCCATACGGGCAGCTGCGTTGATGCGGGTGATCCAGAGGCGGCGGAAGTCGCGCTTGCGTACCCTGCGGTCACGGTAGGCGTACTGGCCCGAGCGCATGACCTGTTCTTTGGCAAGTTTGTATGAGGACTTCTTGCGGCCGTTGTAACCCTTGGCCTCTTCAAGTACCTTGCGCCGCTTCTTGCGGGCGTTGACTGAGCGCTTTACGCGGGGCATCTATTTGCCACCCAGAAGCTTGTTCACGCGAGGCTCGTCGACCTTCTTGATCACGACCGGCTGGCGCATTTTGCGCTTGCGCTTCTGCGACTTCTTTTCCAGAATGTGGCTGGAGTAGGCCTTGCGGCCACGCAACTTGCCGGTTGCAGTCCGCTTGAAGCGCTTCTTGGCGCCCGAATGGGTTTTCATCTTCGGCATGAGGATGGGCATTCAATCAAAATCCGGCCCCTGGCAGCCTCCCCATGCCCCGGTGCAGGGATACTCTGCGCTCTGATGCGAATCGTCCACGTCCTGGGAACCAGGCCAAACTTCGTCAAGATGGCCCCGGTCATCGCTGCCCTGACGCGGCGCATGCCGGACGCAGACCAGGAAATCGTGCACACCGGTCAGCACTACGACCGGATGATGTCGCAGATCTTTTTCGAGCAACTCGGGGTTCCGGCTCCCGATCACATGCTCGAGGTCGGCTCCGGAAGCCACGCCGTACAGACCGCCAGGGTCATGGAACGACTCGAGCCCCTGCTCGTCGAGGACCGGCCGGATCTCCTTGTCGTCCCCGGAGACGTCAACTCGACCTTCGCCGCCGCTCTCACCGCGGTGAAGATGGGAATCCCGGTCGCCCACATCGAGTCGGGCCTCAGAAGCTACGACCGTGAAATGCCTGAGGAAGTCAACCGCGTCCTGACCGACGCGATCTCCGACCAGCTCTTCGTCCACAGCGAAGAGGCGATCCGCAATCTCGAGATCGAGGGCATCCCCGCCGAGAAGGTCCACTTCGTCGGGAATACCATGATCGACAGCCTGGTTGCCCTCCAGGACCGCTTCCACCCCCTGGAAGCCTGTCGGCAGTACGGGGTCGAACCGGGCGGCTACCTGCTCGTCACCCTCCACCGCCCCGCCCTGGTCGACGGCCCCCTGCTCTTCGAGGCGATCTCGGCACTCAACCTCGTCGCCGCCGACATCCCCGTCCTCTTCCCGGTCCACCCGCGCACGAAAGCCCGGCTGGCCGGCGAAGTCGAGATCAGCCCCGGCCTGAAGCTGGTTGACCCCGCCGGCTACCTCGAGTTTCTTTCACTCGAGTCCGACGCCGCCGGCGTCCTGACGGACTCGGGAGGGATCCAGGAGGAGACGACCTACCTCGGCGTACCGTGTTTCACCCTCAGAGACAACACCGAGCGCCCGGTGACGGTCGAACTCGGAACCAACACCCTGCTCGGGCTCGACCCCGCCCGGATCGCCGAGATCCCCGGCCTGATCACCGGCGGAGGCCGGATCACCCCCAGGCCTCCCCCGCTCTGGGACGGAAACGCCGCCGAGAGAATCGCCGAGCAGATCGCTCCGAAGAACTAAGCTGGACCGGGTCATGACAAGTATCGAAAACCGTTCGAGGGCCGTCCGAGCCGAAAATACTGCTCGATACGCATGTACTCATCCGGGCCGCAGACGGAAAGCTGAAAGGCAAGGTTCGCGAGTGCGGCGGCAAGTCCGTACTTGTCAACTCCACCACAATTCGGGAAATCGGGATCAAGCGCGCTGCCGGGCGCCTCGATCACTCGGCTGATCGGCCCGAGGTCATCGGAGACCAGTGGTGGCAACGGCCCACGAGATGATCAGCACAAATCACCACCCCGAGAAACAAGCAGTGCCCGTGGTGCGTCCCGAGCGTTTGCGGGTCCGACTCACCTGGCGGCCGGAAGACAGCGTGTTGCTGCCTGATGGAGAGGCCACGACGTGAGCAAGACGATCCTCTGCCTGTGCCACGATGTCACTGCTGAGGACGTTCGCCGCGCCGTAGCCGAGGGTTACACCCATCCGGAGACCATCAAGCGTTACACGAGCGCCTTCATGGGTCCGTGCCAGGGACGATGGTGTGCCGACCTCGTCATGGAGGCGATCGCCGAGGAACTGGGCCGACCGGTTTCTGAACTGCAGCCGACTTCCGGTCGCCCGCCGGCATACCCGGTGCGCATGGGCCCGCTCGCCGGGAGACCGTCGGACGAATCGGAGTAGACATGGCTGTTCCCGGGGTCACACACCACCCGCTGCGCAGCCGCTACGAAGTCGTCATTGCCGGTGGGGGCATCCAGGGCATCGCTCTGGCGTACGAGTTGGCGCTTATGGGGGTTCGTGACATCGCGGTGGTCGAGGCCCGATGGCCGGGCGCCGGGGGCACCGGCCGCAACGGCGAGATGATCCGCTCGGCCTTTGCGAGCGAAGAATGGGCGCGCCTCTTCGACTTCAGCTTGCGACGCTGGGGTGAGCTTTCTGCCGAGTTGGACTTCAACACACTCTTCACGACGGCGGGCTACGTCGTGGTGGCAACTACGGCGGATGAGGTCGCGATGCTACGGGATCAGCTGCCGGTGCATGATCGCCTCGGGGTCCGTAGCGAATGGCTGGATGCCGCGGATCTGCAAGAACTCCTTCCAGCTGCGGCTCCGGACCTGCTCACGGGTGGCGTGCTACAGCCGCACGCCGGCTTCGCACATCACGATGCCACGCTTTGGGCCTATGCAAGAGCAGCGTCACGGCGAGGGGTTGAGATACATGCCCAGGCGCCGGTAGAGGCGGTCGACGTGGCTGATGGGCGGGTCCGTGGCGTCATCGTCCGGGGGCAGCGGATTTCCACGCCCGTCGTCGTCAACGCGACGGGGGCCTTCGCACGAGAGGTAGCGGCAATGGCGGGGGTCGAGCTTCCGACGCAGCGCTATCTGCTGGAAATGATCGTCACCGAGTCGCTCAAGCCGTTCCTGCGTCCGGCAGTCGCATCACTTGCGCTGATGTCGTACTGCCACCAGACGAGCCGCGGCGAGTTCGTCGGAGGGACGGAGTTCAAGGCAGCGAATGCGTACGATGACGTCGTCGTGACACTTGAGGCGCTGCGCGACATTGCCTCGAAATTCGTGCAACTGTTTCCACGGATCGCCGGAGCGTGCCTGATCCGACACTGGTCGGGACTTGTCGACAAGTCCCCGGATCTCTCACCTGTCCTTGGTCCCTCTCCAGACGTAGAGGGGTTTTTTCTCGACGCCGGGTGGACGTATGGGTTCATGGGGGCACCCGGCAGCGCACGGCTGCTTGCACGTTGGATCGTCGACGGGCAGCCCGACCCGGTGATCGCGCCGTTCGGCTTCGAGCGGTTCGCTTCGGGCAAGCTGATCTCGGAAGCAGCAACTGTCGTGCCTACCGAAGAAGCAGTCGAGGAGACGCAACGTGACCGAGCTTGACCCTTTGGGGCTACGTCGCTCCGTCGATGCGATCGGACACGAGATCCCGTTCACGTTCGAGGGTCGGCGCCTGTTCGGGATAGAGGGAGAGCCGATAGCCGCCGCACTTCACGCGCAAGGCGTGAGGATCTTCGGCCGAAGCATGAAGTACCACCGCCCGCGCGGCCTGCACTGCCTCGCAGATGCGTGTCCGAACTGCTCGATGCGGGTCAACGGCTTCCCGGGCGTTGCGACCTGTTCAACTCCTCTTGCTACGGGGGATGTCGTGACGCGTGAACGAGGGGTTCCGACCGCCGAACGCGATTTTCTCGGAGCGATGGATTCCGTCAGCCGACTCACACCCGTCGGATTTCAGTACCGCCGCTTCCGGCATTCACGACGAATGTTCTCGGTATGGGAGCGTTTACTGGCCCGGTTGGCCGGAAGTGGAACGCTTCCCGAGCCGCGCGAAGCGCGGGCCCTGGTCGAACAGTCAGCATGGACGACGCGGGATTCCGACATCGTCGTGATCGGCGGCGGCGTGGCTGGTCTGGCTGCGGCGTTGGCTGCCGCCAGATCTGGCGCGCGTGTGCTCCTTGTTGAGCGAAGAGCCGAGCTCGGTGGTTACGCAGCGATGAGCGCCGCCGGGGAGGATCGTGCACGCGTTGGGAATCTGGAGAGGCTGACGCGCGCCGAATCGCAGCTCGAAGTCATGACGGGCGCCACGGCGATCGGCTGGTACGCGGAAGATGTCCTGGCGGTCGCCGCGGGGACCGCCATGGTTGAAGTTCGCGCAACCGGCGTGGTCCTCGCGACCGGCTCGCACGAACGGCCCCGCCGGTTCATGGACAATGACCGCCCCGGGGTGATGCTCGCAAACGGCGCTGAACGGCTGTTGCGTCAACACGGCGTCCGCCCCGGCCGCCGTGTAGCCATCGCCACGGCCGAAGACTCGGGGTATGACATCGCGGCCGAGCTCTTGACCGACGGCATCGACGTTGTCGGGATCGCCGACAGCCGGTCTTCTCCCGTGACGGGTGCGGGAGACAGCGCTGAAACCTTGCGTGTCAACGGTGTTGATCTGCACAGTGGTGCGACTGTGGTAGCAGCGCTGGGGCGCCCGACGGTCAGCGGTGTGCGTATCGCCACGCGCACTGGCTCGTCCATAGACATGGAATGCGATGCACTCCTGGTCGCGAACGGCCGGCGGCCAGCACGCGAGCTCCTGCTCCAGCGTGCAGCGGCCGGCGGGCTCGCACTGGACGTGCCTGATGTACTCAGGGACGCGAGCGTTGAGCCGACACGGCCCATCATTGACGGGTGGCGGCTCGCGGGCGGTGCCGGCGGAACGGAGACGATCGATGCGGCGGTGGAAACCGGTGAAACGGCCGGCCGTGCCGTGGCCGAAGGAGCGACGTGAGACTCCCCGGGGTCAACTCCAGGGACAACACCGAGCGGCCGGGGCTGAGGGAGCGTCATCCGAAGCTCGAGGCCGGGAGGCGACCGGCCTGGCCGCTACGGCTGTCCCGCCTGCGCTCGTGCGATTCGAATCCTTCAAGCACAAGCGACCGACTGTACGATTGTCAGCGCCATAGCGGGTTTGACCGCCTTGCACGACGCGGGTAGGGTTGCGCAAATGACCGATCAACCGGCCCCGCCTACAGGGGCGTCGGACCGATCGTCCGGCGTCGACCAGTTCCCCAACCTGTTCTCGCCGCTTCGGATCGGGGGAACCACGCTGCGCAACCGGATC
>JAUQWL010000100.1 GCA_030835185.1 Solirubrobacterales bacterium
GTTCGGTGTACAGATCTTTTTCAGCCTCCGCCCGAGCGAACTTCCCTGCCGGCCGGCGGCCGCGCCGGCCGGCAGGTCCGATTCAGAAATGGTCTCAGTTCCAGCCGAGCGCCTCGTCCGGGGGTACGTACTCGGCTCCCACGCCTTCGGCCACGCCACTGTGGGTCACCTTGCCGTCGGCGACGTTGATGCCGGGCCTCAGACCCGGATCGCGGTTGACCGCGCCATGGAGCCCGTAACCGGCCAGAGAGAGCACGTACGGCATGGTCGCGTTGGTCAGTGCGTAGGTCGCGGTGATCGGTACCGCCCCGGGGATGTTCGCGACGCAGTAGTGAATGATCCCGTCGACTTCAAAGACCGGATCCCGATGGGTGGTCGGCCGGGAAGTCTCGAAACAGCCGCCCTGGTCGATCGCGACGTCGACCAGCACGGCACCGGGCTTCATCAGCGAGAGCTGGTCACGCTTGACCACGAACGGTGCCCGGGCACCGTGTACGAGCACCGCGCCGATCACCAGGTCTGCCTTCGGCAGTAGCTCTTCGACCGCCAGCGTCGTCGAGTAGACCGTCGATGCCTCGCGGGCAAAGTGGAGGTCGAGTTCCCGCAACCGGTCAGTCGAACGATCGAGAATGAAGACGTCGGCTGCCATGCCCATCGCGATAAAGGCCGCGTTGGCACCGACTGCACCGCCGCCGATCACGACCACGTTGGCCGCGGCGACACCCGGGGTGCCGCCGAGCAGGATGCCGCGTCCGCCCATCGGCTTCTCCAGCATGAACGCTCCCGCCTGCGTGGCAACCCGTCCGGCGATCTCGCTCATCGGCGCCAGCAGCGGCAGCCGTCCTGCCGAGTCCTCGACGGTTTCATATGCGACACAGGTCGCGCCGGACTTCTGCAGACCACGGGTCTGCTCGGGGTCGGGGGCCAGGTGGAGGTAGGTGAAGAGCAGGTGATGGGGCCGCAGCATCTCGATCTCGGAAGCCTGGAGCTCCTTCACGTGAAGGATCATCTCGCCCTTCTCGAAGACGGCCGCCGCATCGGGCACGATCGTCGCGCCCTGAGCCTCGAAGTCGGCGTCGGAAATCGAACTGCCTTCCCCGGCCGTGGTCTCGATGTAGACCTCGTGACCCTGCTCGACCATCTCCCGAACACCGGCCGGCGTCATCGCCACCCGGTACTCGTCCTGCTTGATTTCCTTCGGGACTCCGACCTTCATGAACTCATCTACCTCTCTCTATTCGATTGAACGCAGCCGCGGCCGGATTATCGCCTAGTGATGAGGTTCAGAACATCTCCATGCGCTCGGAGGCCTCGGTCAGCACCGGTCGGAGCACATCATGCATGAACTCGAACTCTTCGGTATCGGCGATCAACGGCGGTGAGAACTGGATCACCGGATCGCCGCGGTCATCGGCCCGGCAGATCAGGCCGCGCCTGTACAGCTCGCCTGAAAGGAAGCCGCGCAACAGGCCTTCGGCCTGCGGACCTTCAAAGGTCTCCTTGGTCTCCTGGTCCTTGACCAGTTCGATCGCGTGGAAGAAGCCGGCTCCGCGCACGTCACCGACGATCGGGATGTCGCGCAGGCTCTCCAGCATCTCGCGGAACTCGCCTTCCTTGTTGCGGACGTGCTCGTTCAGCCCGTCGCGTTCGAAGATCTCGATGTTGGCGAGCGCTACTGCCGCAGCGACCGGGTGCCCGCCGAACGTGAAACCGTGTGCGAACGACGCGTTGCCCTCCATGAACGGCTCGGCCAGCTTGTCGGAGCAGATCATCGCTCCCATCGGCATGGCGGCTCCGGCGAGCCCCTTGGCCGTTGTGATGATGTCGGGCTGATAGCCGAGGCGCTCCGCTCCGAAGTAATGGCCGAGGCGGCCCCAGGCGCAGATCACTTCGTCCGAGATCAGGAGCACGTCGTGGCGGTCACAGATCTCGCGAACCCGCTGGAAGTATCCGTCGGGCGGTACGAAGCAGCCGCCGGCATTCTGGACCGGCTCAAGGATGACCGCAGCAACTGTTTCCGGACCCTCGAAGATGATCCGGTCCTCGATCGCGTCGGCGAGCAGCAGCGGGTCGCGGTCGTCCGGGTAGCGGTACATATTCGTATTGGGCACATGACAGCCACCGGGTGAAAGCGGCTCGAACTGTGCCCGCAGGTCTGTCAGACCGGTTGCCGAAAGCGCGCCGAGCGTGGTGCCGTGGTAAGCGACCTCGCGGGCGATGACCTTGGCCTTCTGGCCCCGACCGTGCATTCGCCAGTAGTTGCGGGCCAGCTTGAGAGCAGACTCGACCGCCTCACCGCCGCCGCTGGTGAAGAAGACCCGGTTCAGGTCGCCCGGTGCAAGCGAGGCGACCTTGGTGGCCAGCTCGATCGCACGCGGATGGGCGTAGCTCCAGAGAATGGAGAAGTCGAGTTCCTCGAGCTGCTTTGCGGCAGCTTCGGCGAACTCGGGACGAGAATGGCCGACGTTCGAGCAAAAAAGACCGGCAAGGCCATCCAGATACTTGTTGCCCTTGTCGTCCCATACATACGAACCCTCGCCGCGGGTGATGATCGGGATCTCGTGCTCGGAGTCATAACCGCCCATACGGGAGAAATGCATCCAGAGGTGGCGACGGGCCGCAGACTGAAGATCGAGTTCAGCGGTGCTGGGCGTGGGGGCTGCGGTATGCATTGCTTTCTCCTTGTCTGGTCCCATCGCTTCAGGTGGGACACTGGAAACCTGACTTCAGGATAAAGAGCCGGACAGCACAAGGCAAGCCGACGGAATGTCAAACAAG
>JAUQWL010000101.1 GCA_030835185.1 Solirubrobacterales bacterium
GCGCTCGAAACCACAGTGGGCTTGCCGTCGACCTCGTCGAGGGTCACGGTCGCCGCGACGTCGAGCTTCCCGGGACGGGCACCGTGTTCAGCCAGGTTCAGGGCGAGCGCCATCGAGAAGCAGCTCGAGTGGGCCGCAGCGGCGAGCTCTTCGGGACTCGTCTTGCCACCCGGCTCTTCGGTTCGTGCGGCCCAGTCGACCGGGAGCTCCGTGATCGCGCCGCTGTCGCCGCTGACCGTGCCGTCGCCTGCTGCGAGGGTGCCCTGCCACTGAGTCGTTGCCCTTCGATCCGCTATCGCCATGAGACTGCTCCTTTTTTCGTGGGTGTGCCCGCTGTTTCCCTGCAGGCATGGTTTTTACACACTTCCGTAGGAAAAAATGACGGTCCGGGGCAGATCATCTTCAGTCGCGCGGGAGGCCCTGCTTGAGGATCTCCGACATGACCACTGCGTTGTTGTATTCCGGGTCACCGGCGCCATAGACCAGGGTCAGCCTGCCCTCGCGGGCCCGCCGCCTGAGTTCGGTCAGCTGCGAGCGCCGGTCGCGCAACTCGTCGATGTAGCGTCGCCGGAACTCCTCGAAGCGGTCCGGGTCGTGGTCGAACCACTTGCGCAACCCGGTGCTCGGGGCGAGGTCCTTCTGCCAGTCATCGAGCGCGGCCTTCTCGCGACTCACACCGCGCGGCCAGAGCCGGTCGATCAGGACGCGGTAGCCGTCACTGGCCGCGGCCTCGTCTCTCGCACTCTTCAGACGGATCTCGATCTGGTCCTCCTGATTCGGCCTCCGCCGCGACAGGTCCGCTCAGGAAGCGGCCTCGCGCACCTTCGGGAAAAGGATGTTGTTTTCTTCGTGGATATGCATATGGAGATCCATTTCGAACTCGCGCATCTCGTGGAGGAGGACCCGGTGCGTGTTGCAGTGAGCGCTCTCGGGCCGGTAGTCGTGTCCCAGCTCCCGCAGCTGTTTCAGCGCCTCCCCGGTTGCCTGGTGGGTGTCAAGCAGCTCGCCCAGAAGCTCGGCGCTCGGTGCTTTGCCGCCGCCGGCGACCTCGCGGCAGGCCGGAAAGAGCGATTCTTCTTCCAGACGCATGTGGTCCTCCAGTTCAGAGCGCGTCTCGCCAAAGAGGTCGGCCATGCGAATTACGCCGGGGTCGTCGGCCCCGTGGGCGCGGACGACTTTGCCCATGAGCTCGGAAATCCGGGGTAGCGTCTCTGCCAGCGGCTCATGATGCCGGCTGACGATGTGGTCGCAGATCTGATCGACCGTCGCGTCGGCCAGATCGTGCGCGCCCTCCGGACCGGCGGAAGACCCGGCGTTTTCCAGTGCGGCGAGCATCGTGGCGACCGTCTCGGGGTCGAGATCACGGGAGCGGCAGGCTTCCTCCAGGGTCTGCTGGCCTCCGCAGCAGTAGTCAAGGCCGAGCCGCTCGAACACGACCGCGGTCTGCGGCCGCTCGGCGACAAGTCCGCCCAGGGTGGTGGTGCCGGCAACGATCGGAAGCTCCTGTGACGATGTCATCGGGTATTCATAGCACTTTATACATAGCGGGTGTGTAAAAGGAAACGGTCAAGGTCCGGATCAAGCCGAGGAGGCGGGGCAGGGTCAGGGGCTCTTTCAGGTTGACGTCAGGGAACGTAGGCGGTAAGACG
>JAUQWL010000006.1 GCA_030835185.1 Solirubrobacterales bacterium
CTGAGGGCTGTCCTGACCCGAACCGACGGCCCCTCGCTGAACCAGGCGCTGGCCGACACGGGGCTGATCCTTGGCGTATTCGCGCTGACGGCTTCGATCGGGCTGGTGATCGCAAGCTGAACCGGATCGCCGCATTCGAAGTGATCCCCTATGCGCTGCCGTTCCGGGAGCCCTACGTGACCGCCCGCGGAAGACTTGACCGGCGCGAGATGGTGCTGCTTCGAATCCGGACGGCCGACGGCGTGACCGGCCTCGGAGAAGGGGTGCCCCTGTCTCTGCGCGGTGGTGGCACACTGGTCGATCTGGTCGAAGAGCTGGAGGCCTGGGTTGTGCGGGCGACGGCCGGCGACAACTCACTCGCCGGGATGAGCGGGCCGGCGCGGATCGCTGCCGAGACCGCCCTGACCGATGCCGAGGCCCATCGCCGCGAGGTGCCGATGCACAGGCTGCTCGACCCGGAGTCCACGCCACGCGAGCTGCACTGCAACGCGACGCTCACGGCCGGCAGCCCCGGGCAGGTGCTTGAACAGGCGGAGCGGTGGGCAGCTGATGGTTTTACCGTCTTCAAACTGAAGCTGGGAGCCGGTGACGACGTGGCGCAGGTCCGCGCCGTTCGAGAGGGCCTCGGCCGCGAGGTGGACATCCGGATCGACGCCAATGCGAGCTGGAGACCGGACGAAGCAGCGGCGAAACTGGACGCACTCGAGCCGTTGGGTATCGAACTGGCCGAACAGCCGGTCGGCGGCCTCGCGGCAATGGCTGCGCTGAGAGCCGGGACCGACGTTCCCCTGGTGGCCGACGAAGCGGTGAGCAGCGCGGCCGAGGCTGCCGAGGCTGCCGAGGCAGGCGCCTGTGACGCCGTTACGGTGAAGCTGAGCAAGACCGGGACCCTCGATGCTTCACTCGGCAGTCATCTGCCCACCTACCTGTCCAGTGCGCTGGACGGTCCGGTCGGAATCGCGGCGGCGGCACACGCGGCACTCGCCCTCCCCCGCTCCGGACCGTTCTCCGATGTCGCCCACGGCCTTGCCACGAGCCGCCTCTTCAGTGAGACGATCGCCGACGAAGGATCGTCGCTGACAGGCCCGTGGCTTTCTCCCGGGCCGGGACCCGGGCTCGGAGTGACGATCGACGAGGCGGCTCTTCAGAGGCTCCGGCTCTAACCTCCTTACAGCTTGGACCCGACGAATACAAACACCGCTCTCGCGTCAGTCTTCGCCGAGGAGTTGGCCCGATGCGGACTGAAACGGGCGGTTGTATCCCCCGGCTCGCGCTCGACCCCGCTCGCCGTCGCCCTGTTCCGCCATCCGGAGATCGAAGTGGATGTCGTACTGGACGAGCGCTCGGCAGCCTTCTTCGCCCTCGGTTCCGCCCTCTCCTCGGCAAGCCCGGTCGCGCTGCTCTGCACCTCAGGCACGGCCGCCGCCAATTATCACCCGGCCGTCGCGGAAGCCGATCTGTCATCAGTGCCGTTGATCGTTCTCACTGCGGATCGTCCGCCCGAGCTCCGGGACAACGGCTCCGGCCAGGCGATCGACCAGATCAAGCTCTTCGGCGATGCCGTCCGCTGGTTCAGCGAAGTCGGCAGCCACCTGGCCGATGACTCCGGTCTGCTTCACATGAGGGCGACTGCCTGCCGGGCCTGGGCCGGCTCCACGGGAGAGCCACGGCCGGGTCCGGTTCACCTCAACTTCCCGCTGCGGGACCCGCTCGACCCTTCTCCGGTCGAAGGCGCGGTCACCGCCCGCGATCCGCTGGCCGTCGGGGGCCGTCGCGGGGCTCCGCTTACGGAGGTGACCCGTTCCGGACCATCGCTCGATCCAGAGCAGTTCGAGCGCATCGTCGGCGTCGTGGAATCGGCAGAGCGCCCGATGATCGTCGTCGGGCGGCAGCACGACACCGGGCTGCGTCAGCCTGTCGCAGGGCTCGCCAGGAGACTCGGCTGTCCGATTCTCGCCGAGCCGACGTCCCAGCTCCGGCTCGGACCACATGACCGCGGGTCGGTGATCGCCCGCTACGACCGGATCGCCACGATCCTGCTCGACAAACAGGCCAAGGGTCCGGATCGAGGGGGTCCGGCGTCGACCCTGACACCCGACCTCGTTCTGAGGCTCGGCGAAACGCCGACATCGAAGAACCTGCGGGTCTGGCTGGCCGGTCTGCGCGGCACCCGGCAGATCGTGATCGATCGTTCGTATGGCTGGTATGAGCCGAGCCGGATTGCCGATCTGATCGTCCGGGCCGAACCCGTCACCCTGCTGACCGGAATCGAGCAGCGGCTCGGCACCGGGAGCATCGCGGCAGATCACGGTTTCCGGGATGCCTGGCTGGCCGCCGAAGCCGATGCCGGCGGCGATCGAGCCGCAGGCGGAGACGAACTCACACCCAGACGGATCCATGAAGAGATCGCCGACTGTTACCGGGACGGCGACCTCGTCTTCACGGCCTCGAGCATGGCTATCCGTGATCAGGAGAGCTTCCTGCCTCCCGGCCCCGCAGACGTTCTCTTCCTTTCAAACCGCGGAGCCAACGGAATCGACGGCACGCTCGCATCCGGGACGGGTGCGGCTGTCGCCGTCGGCCGGCCGACGACGGTCATCACCGGCGAGCTGGCCTTTCAGCACGACCTGGGCAGTCTCGCCCTGGTCGCGGCATCGCCGGTGGCGGTGAGGGTCGTAGTCGTGAACGACGGTGGCGGGCGGATCTTCTCCCGTCTCCCCCAGAAGCATTCGCTGACTGCGGAGGAGTTCGAAACTCTGATGAACTCGCCGGGTTCACTCGACATGGCTGCCGCCTCGGCAATGTTCGGGATTCCCCATTTCGCCGTGTCAGGAGCAGGCGACCTTGCCGAGGCATTGAAGACACCAGGCACGTGCGTCATCGAGATCGCCCTCCGGCCGGACTGACTTCAACCGCTGATCAGAGGCAGGAGCGCACCGAGTTTCATCTCGGTCTCGGCCAGCTCCGAGGCGGGGTCGGAATCCGCAACCACGCCGACCCCGGCGTACAGGTGGGCCTCCCGGTCACGGAGCAGTGCGCTGCGCAGGGCAACGCAGAACTCGCCATCGCCGGAACCGTCCATCCAGCCGACCGGGCCGGCATACCAACCGCGGTCGAGTCCCTCAACTTCATCCATGACGACACTTGCCTTCTTCCAGGGCTCACCTCCGACCGCGGGGGTCGGGTGAAGAACGCCGGCGAGCTCGATCGCCGTTCTAGGCTGTGCGAGCTGTGCGACGACGGGTGTCGCAAGATGCTGGATGTTGGCAACCTTGATGATCCCTGGTTCTGCGGCCGCTTCGACCCAGACGCTCAGCCGACCGAGGGCCTTGACGATGCCCGCGACAACCAGCCCCTGCTCCTCCCTGTCTTTGCTGCTGGCGAGCAACTTCTCGGCGAGATGGTCATCTACGGCGGGATCCGAACTGCGACGGGTCGATCCGGCCAGGCCTACGGTCGAAACGCTTCTTCCGGCGCATCTGACCAGCAGTTCGGGGCTGGCTCCGATGAACGCGGCTTCCGGCGTGCCGACGCAGAAGTTGAAACAGGAGGGAAACCCCTCGCGCAGCGCAGCGAAGATGGCAGCAGGATCGTGAGCCGAACCGGCCCGGACCACGACCTCCCGGGCGAGAACGACCTTTTCGATCTCCCCCGACCGGATGCGCTCTACCGCGGCGGCGACCGAGGCCTCGAACTGCCCGGGAGTTCGCACGCTCTCGATGCTGGGCCGGTGAGAGGGATGCGGGTCGATCATCGGCAACCCCGAACCCGAGAGAGCGGCCACCCTTGCGTGCAGCCTGCCCTTGATGGCGGAGACGTCGGCAGACCGGTCGACGATCGCATTCAGGGTCATCGTGGTCCCGGACGGCTCGGCGCTGAAGGAGATCTCAGGGAGAGTCATAGAAGCGGGCTCGAACGAGGACCAGTCCGGTCCGGCCGCGCCCCGATCGGAGAACGCGAAACCGCCTACCCAGGTCGGGTCCGTACGGGCTCCATCGAAGGCGGGATTGATCACTTCGGCCTCGCCGGAGCGGTGGGCACATTCCGCAGCTACCTCCTGGAACCGGTTCCTGCCACGCGAGACGACGGTCTCGACGCTTCCGAGGGTGGCGATCACGACCCCGCGGTCCGGCTGCTCCCAGCAGAACCACGGCTCGCTGGCCATGCGGGACGCGAAGACGACCGCAACGGGGTCTTCACACTCGATCGGGACGGTGACTGAAGCGACCGTCCTGCCTTTTCGCTCGAAGGCTCTCCCGATCGCCTCGTCCAGCAGGTGAGCGAGTGCGGGTGAATCGAGAGTGAGGCCAGTCAATCGCCGCCGCGAGCGAGGGCGACTTCGCCGGTGCGCACCATCTCGAGCAGGCCGTGCGGTCGCAGCATGCTCTCGAAGGCTTCGATCTTGTCATGTGAACCGGTGACTTCGACTATCAGCGCCCGTCGCGACACGTCCACGATCTTTGCCCGGAATATCTCTGCGAACTGAACGATCTCGGCGCGGTTTTCCACCGCAGCGGACACCTTGAACAGGGCCATTTCACGAGCGACCGTCTCCTGCGGCTCCATGTCGCGGATCTTGAGCACGTTGACCAGCTTGTGGAGTTGCTTGGTGACCTGATCGATCGGGTGTACGGCACCGTCGAGCGTGAGTGTGATGCGGGAGATGTTCGGATCGTCAGTCGGCCCCACCGCAAGCGTGTCGATGTTGAAGCCGCGGCGGGAGAAAAGCCCGGCGACCCGGGCGAGCACGCCCGGACGGTTCTCGACCATGATCGAAAGTACGTGCTTGCGACCTGACAGCGTGTGACCGACCTGCAGATCTTCCAACCTGACCATCTCGCCGGCGCTCATCAGCCCACCATGTCCCGTGCGGCACTGCCGGCGGGGATCATCGGGTAACAGTTCTCCCGGGGACTCACCCTCACGTCGAGAAGAGCCGGGCCGTCATGGTCAAGTGTTGCCTGCATCATCTCTTCGAGGTCGGCGTTGTCCTCACATCTGAGGCCCTTGGCCCCGAATGCCTCCGAGAGCTTGACCCAGTCCGGGCTCGGTCCGTTGTCGACACCACTGTAGTTCTCCGACCAGAAAAGCTCCTGCCACTGGCGGACCATGCCCATGTAGCCGTTGTTCATCAGGAAGACCTTGACCGGGACATCTTCATTCACCGCCGTCGCCAGTTCCTGGACGTTCATGATCAGGCTGCCGTCGCCGGAGAGGCAGACGACCTGCTCGTCCGGACAGCCTACCTTGGCGCCGATCGCTGCCGGCAGGCCGAATCCCATCGTGCCGAGACCGCCCGAATTGATCCACCGGCGCGGCTTGTTGAAGCCGTAGTACTGGGCGGTCCACATCTGGTGCTGGCCTACGTCGGAGGTGACGATCGCGTCGCCGCCAGTGACCTTGTGCATCGTCTCGATCATGAACTGGGGCTTGATCTCGCCTTCGCTGCCCGGTTCATAGGTCAACGGGTATTCCTCCTGCCAGGCGTTGATCCGGCTCCACCAGCCGTCAAGACGAGAGCCGTCCGTCTGGAGCGAGCGGTACTCGCGGGTCAGCTTCGGCAGGACCAGACCGACATCGCCGACGATCGGGATGTGAGCCGGGATGTTCTTTGAGATCTCGGCCGGATCGATATCGATGTGGATGAACTTGGCGTTGGGGGCGAACTCCGAGAGCTTGCCGGTGATCCGGTCGTCGAAGCGGGCACCGATCGCGATGATCAGATCGGCTTCGTCCATCGAGTAGTTGGCGGCGCGGATGCCGTGCATGCCGAGCATGCCGAGCCAGTTGGGGTCGTCCGACGGAAAAGCACCCAGGCCCATCAGGGTCGAAGTGACCGGGAAGCGATCGCTGGCGCAGAGTTCCCGCAGCTCCGACGAGGCGTTTGCCTTGATCACTCCACCTCCGGTGTAGATCACCGGGCGCTTCGCGTTGGCCATCGCCTTGGCGGCGATCCTGATCTGCTTCGAGTTGCCCTCGAGGTTCGGCCGGTAGCCGGGCAGCTCGACCGCCGCGGTCGGTGGCTCGTACGAGATCTCCTGCCGGGAGAGGTCCTGCGGGACGTCGACCAGGACAGGACCCGGCCGGCCGGTGGAGGCGATGTGGAAAGCCTCGTGGATGTACTCGGGAATCTGGGCTCCATCCGTGACCATCATCGAGTGCTTGACGATCGGCAGGGTGATCCCGACGATGTCAGCCTCCTGGAAGCCGTCGGTGCCGAGCAGGTCCGACCGGACCTGTCCGGTGACGAAGACCACAGGAACCGAGTCCATCATCGCGTCGGCAATCGCCGTGACCAGGTTGGTCGCACCCGGACCCGACGTGCCGAAAGCGACTCCGGTGCGGCCGGTGGCCCAGGCGTAACCTTCGGCAGCGTGTCCGGCCGCCTGTTCGTGGCGAGCCTGGACATGGCGCAGGTCTGCTCCGACGATGGCATCGTACGTGGGCAGGTTCGCCCCTCCGGGAATACCGAAAATGTGATCCACGCCCTCGCCTCGGAGGGCTTCCATCATGGCGTCTGCGGCTCTCATCTGACCAGTAATCCTAGCAATGCGGTCAGGTTTCCGGACCGACTGCGAGGATGCTTCCTTCGAGCTCGCCGGGAATCCACTGGGTCCGCGGCGTGATCGCCTTGAAGATCACCCTGTCGCGGTGTGAGTTGATCGTGCCGATCAGCGAGTGAAGCAGTTCGTCACCGAGCAGATGCGGTTCCAGGCCGAGGTCCAGGAGCTTCTGGTTGCTGGCGTTGTAGTAGTGCTGTTCCAACTCGACGCGCGGGTTCGGGAAATTCTCGATCCGGGCCTCGTAGCCAAGTTCTCCGGCGCAGCGCTGGACCAGTTCGGCCAGCTCCGACACCGAGAACTGCTCGGTGAACTGGTTGAAGACCCGGTACTCGCCGCGGTCGGCCGGAGTCAGAGCCGCGAGCTCGACGCAGCGCAGCGTATCCTTGATGTTCAGATAGCCGCGGGTCTGTCCGCCGGCCCCGTAGATGGTGAGCGGATGGTCGACGACCGACTGGACACAGAACCGGTTGAGCACGGTGCCGAAAGTCTCGTCGTAGTCGAAACGGGTGGCCAGCCGCGGATCGAGGGCGGTTTCGTCGGTTTCGATGCCATAAACGACACCCTGGTTCAGGTCTGTAGCCCGCAACCCCCAGATTCTCGTGGCGAAGTGGATGTTGGTCGAATCGTGAACCTTGGAGCAGTGATAAAGCGAGCCCGGCATCTTCGGGAAAGGCAGAGTGTCCTTGCGGCCGTTGTGCTCGATCTCGATGTAACCCTCTTCGATGTCGATGTTCGGCGTGCCGTACTCGCCCATCGTTCCGAGCTTGATCAGGTGGGCGTCAGGAACGTATGTCTGCATCGAGAAGAGCAGATTGAGAGTGCCGATGACGTTTGTCCGCTGGGTTTCGACCGCAGTCTGGCGTGAGCGCATCGAGTAGGGCGCCGAGGGCTGCTCGCCGTAGTGGACTACGACTTCCGGCAGGAACTCGGCGACGGCCTCGTCGAGGAACTCACCGTCTTCGATCGAGCCGATCCGGGATTCGATCGTCTTGCCGGAAACTTCGTTCCAGGCATCGATCCTTTCACCGAGAGGGAGGATCGGCGTCAGCGAGTCAGTTGACTGCTCCAGGTGCCAGCGCCGTCGGGCAAAGTTATCGACAACCGCCACCTCGTGACCACGAGCCGAAAAACGCATCGCCGTGGGCCAGCCGAGGTAGCCGTCGCCACCGAGAATTAGGATTCGCATGTGACCATTGAGGTTACCGGAACGGTGGGCCTTCTAGGATCGCCTCCGTGCGTCTGATCGTCCTCACGCTGATTGTCATGGCTGGACTGGGACTTCGTCTCGATGCCGCCTGGGAAGGGTCGGAGACGAACCTTCCCGATTCGGCTGCCTACGAACGCATCGCCCGCGGCATCGAACAGCGCGGTGAGTTCGAGCAGGTCGGCCCCGGAATCCCGCCCGCAGCGCAACGGGCGGACAAC
This sequence comes from Solirubrobacterales bacterium, assembly GCA_030835185.1. Classification (GTDB taxonomy): domain Bacteria; phylum Actinomycetota; class Thermoleophilia; order Solirubrobacterales; family 70-9; genus 67-14. The sequence continues at coordinate 7,989 of JAUQWL010000006.1, forward strand.
TACTCCCCCGGGTTGCCGCTCCTGGTCGGCGGTCTTTTCGAGCTGACCGGAAGCGACGACGTCCGGATGGCGCGCCTCCTGCTGGCGGTGATCGGGGCGCTTTCCATCCCGTTGACCTACATGCTGGGAGTGCGGATCAGCGGTGCGACGGCCGGCCTCGCCGGCGCCGCCTTTCTCGCCTTCTACCCGACGCTGATCGACGATGCGGGCATGCTGTTGACCGAACCCCTGGCCGGGACGTTGATCGTTGGCGCCGTCCTGCTCCTGCTGAATGCGAGAGACAGAGCGACCCTCGGCTCGTGGATCCCTCCCGGCCTGCTAATGGGACTGACCGCGATGGTCAGGCCTGAATACCTGGCGATCACGGCACTTCTGGGTACCGCGATCGTCGTCTCCGGACTGCGCCGGGGAGACGCCCGGCCGGCATTCCGGGCGGCGGTGATGGTGCTCTCCGCCCTGCTGGTGATCGCGCCATGGACGGTTCGCAACCTCAGCGAGACCGGTCGGTTCGTGCCAATCTCGACCGGTGCCGGACAGACGGTCTTCTCCGGCAGCTACCTGCCATCGGGAGGAGACCCCCAGAAAGTGACGCCGTCGCTGCTGGATGAGGATCCGGTGCTGGCTTCGATGGTCAGGAAGCGCACCGGAGCCGATCCTGCGGCGGCTCCACCCGACCTTGTGTTTCGCCTGATGGCCGACCGCAGGTACCCCGGCATGCCCACCGATCAGGCACTGACCCGCATGGGAGGTGAGCAGTATCTCGAGGAACTCCGCGCCGATCCGCTGGCCTTTTCCATCTTCCTGGCAACCAAAGCCCATCGCATCTGGTGGCGGGGTCGATCGGAGTTGACCGACCAAACCCCCGGCAAGGTCCTCCACTGGCTGATCGCGGCACTGTCGCTGGCCGGTCTGGCCGCTCTCGCACGCTCCAGACCATATGAGTTCCGCATCCTGGCTCTGTTCCTGGTCGGGGCCACTGCGCTCGGAGTGATCTTCGTCGCTTCGCCCCGGCGGGCACTGGCGCTCTGGCCGGTCGTCTCCTGCCTCAGCGGGGTCGGCCTGGCGATGGCAGCCCCGGTCCTTCCCGGCCGCCCGGAGAGCCGGGAAAACACGGTTGCCATACCCTGACCGGCTCTCATGGGCTCGCCTGACAAAAGCGTGGGGGGCCGGCTGGTCGCGGCCGCGGACCGGCATGGCCGAAAGTCGCTGATCGTCCTCGTGCTGATTGTGGCCGTCGGATTCGGTTTGCGGATGGACCAGGTGATCAACCCCCTCGACGACCCCGGGGACGACGCTTTCGCATACCGCGCGCTGGCCGAGTCGCTGTACGAGGAGGGAAGCTACGGAGGGTCCGGATTCAAGACGCCCAGCGACTGGTCTCCGGGTGCCCCGTTGCTGTACGCCGGCGCTTACTACCTCACAGGTGGAGTGAGGGACGGAGTCGCCCGGGGAGTGCAGGCGCTGCTCGGAACCGCCGCGATCCTGGTCATCTACCTGCTCACCCTCCGCCTCAGTTCGAGAAGGTCCGCTGCCCTGGTCGCGGCGGCGATGGTCGCGGTCTACCCGCCTTTCATCCATTCGACCGGGGCCCTGATGAGCGAGCCGCCCGCGATCTTCACGCTGCCGGCGGCGATCCTCGCCCTGCTCTGGGCCGATTCGAACCGGTCGGGCTGGGCCTGGGCCCTCTCCGGACTGCTGTTCGGGCTCACTGCCCTGATCCGGCCCGAGTACCTCTTCGTCGCCCTGGCCTTCGCGGTACTGGTCCTGGTCCGGCGCGGGATGCAGGCCGGTCCCGGCCGGGCCCTGCTGACGACGGCCGTTTTCCTCGCGGCTGTGCTGGTTCCGATCGTCCCCTGGACCGTCCACAACTATGTGCAGCTCGACCGGATCGTGCCGATCTCCACCGGTAGCGGCAAGGCCCTGTACGTCGGCACCTACCTGCCCGCCGATGGCGAGTACCAGAGGGTCAAGGCCGATCTTCACGAGCGTTTCACCGGTAAAACGCTCGAACCGGACTCCGACGCCCTTGACGAAGTGGATCCCGTCCCCCTCTTCGACGAAGTCGCTGAGCAGTACCCGGATCTGTCCCGCGACGCGGCCCTCGGCAGGGTCGGCCGGGAAAACCTCGACAGGTACCTGTCCGGAGATCCGATCGGCTACGCCGCAATGAGCCTGCGCAAGGTCTGGCGCATGTGGAGTTCGGGTGTGGGGGAAGCGATGTCGAGTACCCCCGGGAGGATCATCCAGACCGTTCTGGTCCTTGCCGGCATTGCCGGTCTGCTTGTACTCGCACGACTGAAGCGCTGGGAGGCACTCGTCGTGGCCCTCCCGATCCTGACCGTCACAGCGATCGGGGCCGCCACTCTGGCACCCCCCAGGCGCAACGAGATCCTGATGACGCTGGTTCTGCCGCTCGCCGCAATAGCCTTCACCGAAGCGACGGCCCGACTCTGTCAGAAGACCGGACAGGCCGGCGAAGACCCGATGTCGCCGACCCGGGCATAAACCACCGGAAACCCAGCCCACAGCAATGACCATCGCCTCGATCCTGCCCGACCAGCTCACGACCCTTCGTGCAAGCGGCCTCCTCCTTGCCGCGCTGATAATCGCTTTCGCCGTGGTCAGGCGCCGCGAGCTGCGCAACGCGGACGTCCTGATCCTTCTGCTCACAGGTATCGGGCTGGCGATCGTTTCCGGAACCGAGCTCACGGACCGGGTGCTCTCTGCGCTTTCGTTCGAGCGCGGCAACGGCGGGCGGATTCTCGGCCTGGCGGTGTTCGCCATCGTGTTCCTGTTCCTGATCTCGATCAGGGCGCTCTCGGTCGGCGGTCGCAATACGCGTCAGATTGCGGCCGTGCTCGAAGGTATCGCCTCCGAGCAGTTCCGCCTCGAAGGTCACCGCAAGCACTTCCGAAACCGGATCGCGGTACTGATTCCCGCCTTCAACGAAGCCGACAACATCGGCTACGTGCTGGAACAGGTGCCGGGGGAAGTCTGCGGGATTGCGACCGCGATCCTGGTGGTCGATGACGGCTCACGCGACGGCACCGAGGAAGTCGCGGACGCCCACGGAGCCGTGGTCGCCCGGCATGTAGTCAATCGCGGCGGCGGCGCAGCACTCCGGACCGGCTACCGGCTGATGGTCGACTCCGAGGCGGCGATCGTAGTCACGCTCGATGCCGACGGTCAGCACCTGCCGGCAGAGATGCCCGACCTGGTCAAACCTGTCCTCGAGGGTCAGGTCGACGTGGCTCACGGGTCGCGGGTTCTCGGCCACGCCGACAAGAACCATTTCGCCAGAGAGCTCGGGATCGTCTTCTTCAACCGCATGGTGTCGCTGATCACCCGGACCCATGTGACCGACTGTTCGAACGGTTACCGGGCGGTTCGGACATCGGTTCTCCCGCAGCTGGTGCTCAAACAGGAGCAGTTCCACACGTCTGAATTCATGATCGAGGCGATCAAGCGCGGCATACCGGCCCGGGAGGTCCCGGTAACGGTCGAGCAGCGACTTCACGGGAGTTCGAAGAAACCGGCGGTCCTCCGGTACGGAGTCGGGTTCGCGAACGCGATCATGAGGACGTGGCTGCGCTGAAGCAGAACCGGGCTGCTCAGCCCGACGACTGTGTCAGTTGTCGCCGGTCCAGCGCCGCTTCGGCGGCGGCATCCTCACCTCGGACGGATCCGGCAGGTAGAGCTCGGTGCCACAGCGCGGACAGACCTGGACGTAGAGCTTGACCGTATTGCCGCAGGAAGGGCATCGACGCTCCGGTTCGGTCCGCTCGTTCCGGGTCATGATCGCCGCCGCCAGCCCGAAACCGGGCAGCACGGTGCCGATCGCAAGCCACAGGAAGAACGAGCCTCCCTTGGACTTTCCGACCAGGGCGGTGGCGATCCCGAATGTCACCGCCACGAAAACGAACTCGTAGCCCACCGTTTACCCCGACGGCCGGTGCGAGCCGCCGTGCTCGTACTTCTCGGGGCTGAGCACACCCGGCCTTCCGATCGAACCCACCTCCGAGAGATCACGACGGAAGGGCAGGCTCGCAGTCCAGTCGATGACCGCTCTCACCTTGCGGGAAAAGCTCGGGATCTGGCTCATGTGGTAGGTCCTGGCCATCCACCAGGCGGGAAACCCACGGAATTTCAGGTTGCCGACCTTGCCGACCGCCTTGTAGCGGCCGAGGTTCACGAACGACGCACTGTCCCTGTATTCGAATGTCTCCGACGTGCCGATGCCAAACGCGGCGGCGATGTTGTTCGCCACGACCGGCGCCTGGCGTACCGCGTGCTGAGCGGTCGGCGGGCAGAAACCGCCGTTGGGGCTGGGAACGGCGGCGGCATCTCCGAGTGCCCACACGCCCGGCAACCCTTCGACCCCCATCGAACTGTCGACCACCACCCGTCCGCGCTCGTCCAGAGGGACGCTGAGCCGCTTCAGACTCGGATGCGGTACCACTCCGGCCGTCCAGACGACCGTCTGCGCGGGGATGACCTCGCCGGTGGAGATCTCGGCCGAATCGGCTTCGACCTTGCTCAGAGTTGTGTTCAGACGGACGTCGATCCCGCGCCCGCGAAGTTCACGCAAGGCGTAATCAGCCAGGTCGGAATCGATCTCCGGCATCACCCGTCCGGCTGCCTCGATCAGCATCCAGCGCATTCCGTGCAGCCTTGCCCGCGGGTAGTCGCTCATCGCGTCGGCTGCGAAATCCTGAAGTTCGGCCAGGGCTTCGAGTCCGGCGTAGCCGCCACCGACGAATACGAAGCCGAGCAACTGATCACGCAAGGCGTCATCGTCGGTGGCGTTGGCCACCTCCAGACACTCGATCACGTGGTTTCGCAGATAGATCGCGTCGGCGAGGCTCTTGAACCCGACTGCGTGCTCACTCAGACCGGGCACCGGAAGGAACCTCGAAATCGATCCGGGAGCCAGGACCAGGTGGTCATACCCGACCGTTTCGCTCTGGCCGTCGTGATCGCGGATCTCCACGCTTTTCGCCACCGGGTCATGCGAGGAGACCACGCCGAGTTTGAGGTTCGCACGGTGGATGATTTCCCTGAGCGGGGTGACCACGTGGCGGGGTTCGAGCGTACCTGCCGCCGCTTCCGGGAGGAAGGGCGTGTAGAGCATGAAGTTGACGTCGTTGACGAGAATCAGTCTGGCCGACTGCTTCGGGAGCAGGCGCTCCAGATTCCGGACCACGTTGGCTCCGGCGAATCCTCCTCCTGCGATTACGACGTTCCATGCCATCCGAACGAGTATATGCCTTGTAACAAAGTGTCACGAGGGGTTACCAGGCACCCTGTGGCGTACGATGCGCCGATGGAGTATTCGGGCAAGGGCCTGGCGGAACGCGGGGCCCCGGCGCGGGCCAGGTCGACCGCGGCGTACCTCACGGTCGCCTGTACGGCCGCGGTTGGGGTGCTGCTGCTTCTCCCCGCGACTCCCGCCGCCCGGGCCGGCGGGGACGGCACCGGTAGCAGGCCACCGGATCGGGCAGTGGTCGGGGCTCCCATTGCTGACGAGCCCGCGGACATCGCGCAGTTCTGGACGCAACAGCGGATGCTGGACGCCAGGCCCGCCGAAACGCCGACTCCGCCCGAAGCGGCCTTTGACATTCAACCCCCCGGTTCGACCTGGACATCGACAGCACGGGCTGCAGCCGGGGAGAGCTACTTCTTCCCCACCGGAATCGAGAGCTTCCCGCTTCGGGTTCACGGCAAGATCTTCTTCCTCGTCGGCGATCAGGCTTTCGTCTGCTCCGGGACCGTGGTCGATTCCAGGGGCGGCAATGTGGTCTTCACGGCCGGCCACTGCGTTTTCGACCGGGAGAACGGCCAGTACGTCGATCGACTTGCCTTCGTACCCGCCTACCGGGACGGGGATGCGCCACTCGGGATCTGGCCGGCGACCGCCGTCTTCACCCCCAGCCGATACGCCGAACAGGGACAGCTCAGCCACGACCTGGGTGCCGTGATTCTGGCGGAGAGGATTCAGCAGACTCTCGGCGCCAGGAAGATCGCCTTCAATCTCGACCCGTCAGGGCGTTCCTTCAGGATCCTCGGCTACCCGGCCCAACCCGCTCCTCCCTTCGACGGCGAGCGCATGGCCGGTTGCGATTCAGAGGTGATCGGCCGGGATCCCGGGCACGGCAGGCCTTCCACGCTCGCGGTCGCACCGTGCCTGATGGGAGAGGGCGCAAGCGGCGGCGGCTGGATAACCGGTGGCGAGTACCTCAACTCGGTGATGAGCTACACGTACTGCCGGGAAGACACGCAGGATCTCTGCGGGACCGTCTTCGGACCGTACTTCGGCTCCCAGGCCGTCGATCTCTATACCTTCCCGGCAGTCGGCGGATCGGTCACTCCGACGATCCGGCTCAGGTCGGCGCCGCCGCGTCGCATCAACCGCAGGTGGGCGAAATTCAGGTTCGGCGGTTCCGGCAGCACGCCACTCAGCTTCCGCTGCAGGCTCGACGGCCGCTCACCTTTCAGGTGTGGAAAGAAGACGACCCTCAAGCGCCTGCGCGAGAGCAGGCACGTCTTGCGGATCTACTCGATCGACCAGACCGACAGGCGCAGCAAGCGGACCGTCAAGCGAAGCTTCCGGGTGGTGCCCCGGGGCCGCTGAGTCACCCTCCCGGTGCGTTCCGGTCGATGCCGCTGAGTCACCCGCCCTGCCCCGGCCCTGGTCAGAGTCCGAGCGACTGCCGCAGCAGCCTCGTCACCTCACCGCCGTCAGCCCGGCCGCGGGTCTCTTTCATCACCGCGCCGACCAGGGCTCCGATCGCTTTCTCGTTGCCACCCCTGACCTGCTCGGCTACCTTCGCGTTTCCCTCGATCGCCGCATCGACGATCCGCTGCAGCTCGCCGGTATCCGAGATCTGCTCGAGGCCCTGCTCACGGACGATCGCTTCGGGGTCGCTCCCGTCGGCGACCATCCTCTCGAGGACCGACTTGGCCGATCCATGCGAAACCCGGTTGGCCGAGACCATCGAGACCAGGTTGCCGAGACTCTTCGGGCTCACCCGGCTGTCGGCGGGATCCTGCTCACCCTGGCGTCGGAGCTCCCCCGCGAACTCTCCCGTGACCCAGTTGGCAGCCACCCGCGGTTCGATCGATTCGTCGGAGCCCAGCACATCTTCGAAGAAGGCAGCCCATTCGGTTTCGACCGAGAGCAGCCGCGCAGCCCCTTCCTGAATGCCGAGCTCGCTGTGGTAGCGCTCTGCCCGCGCGGCCGGTAACTCCGGCAGCGAGGCGGCAGCCGCGTCGAGCATGGCGGTGTCGGGGGCCAGCGGCACCAGATCCGGTTCGGGCATGTAGCGATAATCGTGCGACTCTTCCTTGGAGCGGAGTGAGTGGAGCTCTCCACTCGACGGATCAAAGTGGAGGGTCTCCTGAACCACCCTTTCGCCGGACGCGACCAGTTGCTTCTGGCGCTCGATCTCCGCCTCGACTCCACGCTCCAGGTAGCGGAACGAGTTCATGTTCTTCATCTCGGTCTTGGTACCGAGCCCGGATGAGCCGACCGGGCGGATCGAAACGTTCGCGTCGCAACGCAGGCTGCCCTCCTCCATGTTCACGTTCGATACCCCGAGTTGCTTGACCGTCGCCCGCAGGAGCTGACCCCACTCACGGACCTGGGCACCACTGGTCAGGTCCGGCTCGGTAACGATTTCGACCAGCGGCGTACCGGCCCGGTTGAAGTCCACCAGTGAAGTGTCGGAACCCTGGATCCGCCCACTCGTCCCGACGTGGATCATCTTTGCCGCATCTTCCTCGAGGTGGGCCCTGTGGATCCTGACTTCACCGAGGTGACCGTTCGACGCGAGCGGAATGTCGAACTGGCTGATCTGATAGGCCTTCGGATTGTCCGGATAGAAGTAGTTCTTCCGGTGGAAGATCGAGCGCGGCGCGACGTCGCATTCGAGTGCGGCGGCGATCTGGAGGCCGTACTCGATCGCCCGGCGGTTCGGCACCGGCAGGACGCCCGGGTGTCCGAGGCAGATCGGACAGGTGTGGACATTCGGCTCGTCGCCGAAGGAGAGCCGGCAGCCACAGAACATCTTGGTCTCGGTCGAGAGCTGAACGTGAATCTCAAGCCCGATGACCGCTTCAAATTCATCGGTAGCGCCGCTCAAATCCCGGACCTCACCTTCGAGCCGTCAAAGCCGATCGCGCCTTCGAGCGCAAAGGAGGCCTCGAGGAGCTTCTGCTCGTGGAACGCAGGGGCGGCGATCTGGAAGCCGACCGGGAGCCCGGGGCCGCCGCCTTCGGGCTCGGCGAGACCGGCGGGGATGGAGATCGCGGGGACGCCGGCGAGAGACATCGGCACCGTGAACAGGTCGTTGAGGTACATCGCCCACGGATCCCCGGTCTTCTCCCCCAGTTCGAAGGCGACGGACGGTGAGGTCGGTGTGACCACAAAATCGACGGCTTCGAACGCAGCGTCGAAATCGCGCACGATCATCGTCCGGACCCGCTGGGCGCGTCCGTAGTAGGCCTCGTAGTAACCCGACGAAAGGGCGTAGGTGCCGAGCATGATCCGGCGCTTGACTTCGGGCCCGAAACCCTGCTCACGGGTCTCTTCGTACATGTCGACCAGATTGGACCCCGGACTGCGGTTGCCGTACCTGACGCCGTCGTAGCGCGACAGGTTGGTCGATGCTTCGGCCGGAGCCAGCACGTAATAGGCGGAGATCCCGTGGCGGGCGTGTGGAAGCCGGACATCCTCGATCCGACCGCCGAGGTCACGGATCTTGCCGAGCGTCGCTTCGAATGCCGCCTTGACACCCGGGTCGACGCCTTCGGCGATCAGGTCGCCGGGAACTCCGAAGACGAGTCCGGAGAGGTCCTCGGACTGTGGTCGGGTGACGCCGCCTTCGATGCCGACCGAAGTCGAGTCCATTTCATCCCGTCCTTCGAGCAGACCGAGCATCAGGGCGGCGTCGGTCACGTCGACCGTCAGCGGACCGCACTGGTCGAGCGAAGAAGCGAAGGCGATCATGCCGTACCTGGAGATCGAACCGTAGGTCGGCTTCAGACCGACGATCCCGCAAAGCGCTGCCGGCTGGCGGATTGAACCGCCGGTATCGGTTCCCAGAGCCCAGGGAGCAAGGCCTCCGGCGACGGCGGCCGCCGAACCTCCCGATGACCCTCCCGGCACCCGGCCGGTGTCCCAGGGGTTGAGTGCGGGCCTGAAGGCGGAGTTCTCGTTCGAAGAACCCATGGCGAACTCGTCCATGTTCGTCTTGCCAAGCATCGGCAGACCCGCAGACCGGACCCGGGTGACCGCGGTCGCATCGTATGGCGGCCGGTAGCCCTCGAGCAGCTTCGAGGCGGCGGTCGTCGGCACGCCGGCGGTGCAGAAGATGTCTTTGATCGCGATCGGCACGCCGCTCGGCGGTCCACCCACCTTGGCGGTGCCGGCATCGGCCTGGTCGCGAGATGCCCGCCAGAGGTAGGCGCCCAGTTCGTCGCCGGCAGCCCGGTCAATCCAGGTGCCAAGACATTCGTCGGCCGAAAGCTCGCCGGAGGCGATCAGGTCGGCGGTCTCAGCCGCGGTCGCGGCCGTCAGGTCCCCGGAGTACAAATCAGATCTCGGCCTGCGGGGAAGGCACACGGAAAGCCCCGTCGGCGGCGTCGGGAGCCTGTGCCAGGCTGACTTCGCGGTCGAGACTCGGTCGCGGCACGTCGTCGCGAAGAACATTTTCCAGCGGCACGACGTGCGACGTCGGTTCGATCCCTTCGATATCTATCTCGGCGAGGCGATCGACGTGATCGAGGATCGAGGACATGTCCTTCTGCATCGACGCCAGCTCTTCTTCGCTGAGTTTCAGCCTCGAAAGGCGGGCGACGTGGAGTACCTGGTCTCTCTCGATCACGGCCAGCAGTCTAGTTGAGACAGCCGGGAATCAGCATTCGCGGGCCACGCTTCGCCAACCGAAGAAGGTGACGAGCAGGGAGCCGGCCGCGACTACGAAAAAACCGGTGCCGAGCCCGCCGGACGGAGTCCAGATCAGCCTCAGTATCAGCAGCAGCGTGCCCAGCAGAGCCAAAGTTGAAAGGAACGTCTCCCAGACGATCGGCAGGTCCGGCTTCGCGCCGGTCCCGACCACGACCGGAAGAGCAACTGCGCCGGCGGCGATTGCCAGAAGGATCAGCTTCAGTACCGAGAGTGACCCGAAACCGCTGACGCCGTTCGACCAGTCCATGAAGAGACCGGAGAAAACGGTCAGGCCGCCGACGGCCACGACCCATTCGGCCGCCTTGACTCTCGGCCGCGGAATGGGCCCGGTGAGAGCGGAAATCTCCGGATCAACCGACGCGACTGCCCTGCCTTTCCTGCCCGTTTCCATCGGAGGAAGGTTATCCGGCCTTCGAACGAAGGCCGATCCTGCCGGTGGCGATCGCAAACGACAGGAATCCGCCGCCGCTGATACCCAGGCAACAGAGCAGGGCGAGAAACGGGGCCGCCTCCCGCTCCGCCCCGTCCCAGGGCGGCAGGATCAGCCGGTAGGCGACCAGCACGAAGGCGCCGGCACCAATTGCAACCAGGACCAGGCCGGGTCGGATTCTGAGGCGCAGGCCGGCGAATCCGGCGACGGCAGAGCCGACCGCGACCACACTGACGGCCAGCAGAAAGAGGTCTATCCAGGCGAACGAGACCCAGGCGTCGAAACTGCGGCCGAGACCGACGCCGACCGCGCCCTCGGTGACCGGCGCCGCCGTTTCCAGACCGAACCAGCCCCTGAACAGGAGCAGGAAGAGCAGGAAGCCGGCCAGGGCCGCGAGCAGCAGGCCCGGATCGGGCCGGAGTCGATCGGGTCGCGCTCTTTCCGAATCGGGCTTTCCTGAACGGCGGTCACCGGCGCCCGGTCCGATCCGCCCTTTCCGGTCGACTCCCTTCCCGCTCACCGCCGGCGGGCCCGGGCTGGACTTTCGTGGGCGCGGCCGGCCCGGTCGCGATCCGACGGGCCGCGATCCGACGGGTCGCGATCCGACGGGTCGCGATCCGACGGGCCGCGATCCACCAAGTCGGGAGCCGCTGGGGCGCCCCCCGTCAGGCACGGTTCCGGGCGGCCTGGAGCGTGTTCGAGATCAACATCGCGATCGTCATCGGACCGACCCCTCCCGGGACGGGGGTGATCGCCCCGGCCACCCGGCTCACGGCATCGAAGTCGACATCTCCGACCAGACCGTCGTCGGTCCGGTTGATACCGACGTCGATCACGACGGCACCCGGCTTTATGTGGGCTGCACCGATCAGCCGCGGCACGCCGACGGCCGCAATCAGCACGTCCGCGCGACGACAGACGGCCTTGAGGTCGCGTGTCCTCGAATGACAGACGGTCACGGTCGCGTTGCGGTCGAGCAGCAGGCTGACGAGGGGACGACCGACAAGTTTCGAGCGGCCGACGATGACCGCCTCCGCCCCTTCGAGTTCCGTTCCCTGGTGGTCGAGAAGCTCGATCACTCCCGCCGGCGTACAGGGGACCATGCCGGGGCTGCCCCCGGCGAGCAGGCCGGCGCTGACCGGGCTCAGGCCGTCGACATCCTTGGCCGGGTCGATCGCGGCGACGACCGCGTCCGCGTCGATGTGGTCGGGTACGGGAAGCTGGACGAGGATGCCGTCGACCCCGTCGTCGGCGCCGAGCCGCGCGACCAGCTCGAGCAGATCCGCCTGCGTCGTTTCGTGCGGCAGACCGTGGTGGACCGACTCCATGCCCGCCTCTTCGCAGGCACGGTGTTTGTTGGCAACGTATACCTCGGAAGCGGGGTCTTCGCCGACGATGACCGTCGCAAGCACCGGCGGCTTTCCCCCTCCGGCCACGAAGTCGGATACTTCTGCGGCGACCCGGGCCCTCACCCCGGCCGAAACCTTTCTTCCATCGATAACGCCGGCTGACATCTTCATCATTTCCTCCGGATAGGGGCGTATTCAGCCATCAGTTTTCTTTCGGTGCCGTCGGCCGAGAAGCGCACCACGATAAGGCCGCGCGGCTCGGATCCGATCACGACCCCCTCGCCGAAGCTCGCGTGGACCACATCGTCTCCGACGGCGACCGACACCGGCGTCGATGGCTCGATCGGGTCGCTGCGAAAGGCCTTGCCACCCGAAGACGGACCGGCGCCCGGAGCACGGTAACTGCGAATCGGACCGGCGGGCCCCGTCCCGGCGCCCGGTCCGGGTGCCGAGCCCTGGTGGTGAACCAGATGGGCCGGGATCTCATCAAGGAAGCGCGACGGCACGGTCGCCTCGGCCTGACCGCCGAAGATCCGCCTGGTGCGGGCGCTCGTCATGTACAGCCGCTCGCAGGCTCTGGTTATGCCGACGTAACAGAGCCTTCGTTCCTCTTCTTCCTGCCCTTCGTCCAGTGCCCTGGCGTGAGGAAAGACCCCTTCCTCGCAGCCGACGATGAAGACCACCCGGAACTCGAGCCCTTTTGCGTTGTGAAGGGTCATCAGGGTAAGCAGGGTCTGCTCGCCGACGAGCTTGTCCTGCTCGCTGTAGAGCGAGATCTGCTGAAGGAACTCCTCGAGTGCCGGGGTGTCCGTCTCGCCTTCGATCAGCCGGTTGGCGTCGAACTCTGCGGCGACCGAGATCAGCTCCTGAAGGTTCTCGATCCGGCCTTCGGCTTCGATGGTCCGTTCCGCTTCCAGCGCCTCGAGGTAACCTGAATCCCGAAGCACGGCCTCGAGGATCGTGGCCACCGGTTCGTTCTCGGCCTTGAACTGGAGGTCGCTCATCGTCGCCTGGAACGACGTCACCGCCCGGATCGCGGCCGCGCCGAGCCCGGGTACGGTTTCGACCGACTGGGCGACATCCCAGATCGTCTCACCCGTCGTATTGACGTGATTCAGCAGCCGCCCCTGGCTGGTGTTCCCGATGCCCCTTCTCGGGGTATTGACGATTCTCGAAAAGGCGACCGTGTCGGCCGGGTTGTTCAGGTACTGGAGGTAGGCGACCGCGTCCTTGATCTCGGCCCGGTCATAGAACCGGGTTCCGCCGACCACCTGATAGGGCCGGTCGAAGCGGACCAGGGTGTCCTCGAGGACGCGGCTCATCGAGTTGGTCCGATAGAAGACCGCGATCTGGTCGGCGGGGATGCCTTCCTCATCGCAGAGCCGCTCGACTTCACCGGCCACCCAACGGGCTTCTTCGTGCTCATCACCGAGGCGTACGACCTCGACTTCGTCACCCTGGCCGGATTCCGTCCACAACTCCTTCGGGCGGCGGTCCCGGTTGTTCGCGACCACTGCGTTTGCGGCCGAGAGGATGGTCTGGGTCGAGCGGTAGTTCTGCTCGAGTTTGATCACCTTCGCGTCGGCGAAGTCCTTTTCGAAGTCGAGGATGTTGCGGATGTCGGCATGGCGGAATCCGTAGATCGACTGGTCTTCGTCCCCGACCACGGTCAGGTTGCGGTGCTCCGCACAGATCAGCTGGAGCAGGCGGTACTGGGCGTGGTTCGTATCCTGGTACTCGTCGACCAGAACCTGGCTGAAGGTCCGGCGCCAGCGTTCCCTCGCCTCCTCGAAGAGCTCCATCACGTTGACCATCCGCACCAGAAGGTCGTCGAAGTCCATCGCGTTGTTCTCGAGCATGCGCTTCTCGTAGAGCTCGTAGACCGCACCCACCTGTTCCTCGAACCAGGATCCCTGTCTTTCGCGGTACGCGATCGAGTCGAGCAGTACGTTCTTGGCCCCTGAAACTGCCGAGCGCACGGCTCGAGCCGGAAAGCGCTTGGTGTCGATCTCGAGCTCCTCCATGACCCGTTTGATCATCCGCAGCGAATCGGACTCGTCGTAGATGGTGAACGACTTCGAGTAGCCGAGCTTCTCCGCGTCCACTCTCAGCATGCGCGCGCAGGAGGAGTGGAAGGTGGTCACCCACATCGCCCGGGACCGCCGGCCGACCAGCCGCTCGACCCGCTCGAGCATCTCTTTCGCCGCCCGGTTCGTGAATGTGAGCGCGAGGATCTCCCCCGGCCGGGCCCGTCCGGTTGCAAGGAGATGGGCGATCCGGTGGGTCAGAACCCGCGTCTTGCCCGAACCGGCGCCGGCGATGACCAGCAGGGGGCCGCTGCCGTACTCGACCGCCTCACGCTGCGGCGGATTGAGTCCTTCGTTGATCTCGGCGAGCGCCTCCACCCGTCGAGGATATATAGCCGGGCGGCGGGCTCGAGATGCCCTGGCCGGACGGCCGCAGGGTCAGCCCCCTGCCGAGGAGCGGCCCTTTCTGGGCGTCGTGTCCGGATCCCCGTTTTCGGGATCTTCGCGGCCGGAAAGCTCGGCCACCTGCTTCTCCAGTTCCTTGATTCGCGCGGAGAGGATCTTTACGGCATCCTGGAGCGGGTCGGGGAGGTGGATCCAGTCGGCGTCGGGGCCTTCCACCTTGCGACCTTCCACCTTGACCGGGTGGCCCGGGTTCCCGACCACAGTCGAGCAGGGAGGAACGTCCTCGACCACGACCGTGTTCGCCCCGACCTTGGCGCCGTGCCCCACCGTGACCGGGCCGAGGAGCTTGGCCCCGGAACCGATCGTGACGTTGTCCTCGACGGTCGGATGCCGTTTGCCCGCCTGAAAGCCGGTGCCTCCGAGGGTCACCCCCTGGTAGAGCGTCACGTTCTCGCCGATCTCGGCGGTCTCGCCGATGACCACGCCGGATCCGTGGTCTATGAAGAAACCGGACCCGATCCGTGCCCCGGGGTGGATCTCGATGCCGGTGATCGAGCGGCTCGCCCAGGAAATCCCCAGAGGCAGGAGCGGCACCTCACGGGCTTTCAGACGGTGGGCGAGCCTGTAGGCAAGAACGGCTTGGACTCCGGGCCAGGTTGCAAGGATCTCGACCGTCGAGGCACCGGCGGTTGCCGGGTCTCGTCCGCGGGCTGCGTCGACGTGGTCCATCACCGCAGCGACTACCCGGCTGATCGAGGAGCCGGCCATCAGGACGCGAAGAACGGCAGGGACATGTAGCGATCGCCGGAATCGCAGATCACCGTGACGATCCGGCCGCCTTTGAATTCCGTGCGCGCGGCCAGTTCGAGAGCGGCGTGAACGTTCGCACCTGCGGAGATGCCGCCGAGGATGCCCTCCTCTCTGGCCAGGCGGTGGGCGGTTTCGACCGCATCTTCGTCCTTTACCTGGAGGTACTCATCGATCAGGCCGACCTCGAGCACGTCTGGAACGAAGCCGGCACCGATGCCCTGGATCCTGTGAGGACCGGCCCTGCCGCCCGACAGCACCGGCGAGGAGGCGGGTTCGACAGCGAAGATCTTCGCCGGGGACTCCCTGTCCTTCAGGAACCTGGCGACTCCGGTGATCGTGCCACCCGTTCCCACGCCGCAGACGAATGCCGAGATCTCACCTTGGGTATCGGTCCAGATCTCCGGCCCGGTGGTCCGGAAGTGGGCCTCGGGGTTGGCCGGATTCGAGAACTGCTGTGGCATGAAAGCGTTTCGCTCTTCGGCGACCCGGGCTGCCATCGCCACCGCCTCGTCCATTCCTCCCATCGAGGGCGTTTCCATCACCTCGGCTCCATAGGCGCGAAGCAGCCTGCTGCGCTCCCGGCTCATGCCTTCGGGCATAGTCAGGACGAGTTCGTAGTCGCGGGCCGCGCAGATCATCGCCAGGGCGATGCCGGTGTTTCCGCTGGTCGGTTCGACGATGGTGGACTCCCCACGGGCGATCAGCCCTTTGGCTTCGGCGGCTCCGATCATCGCGGCGCCGATCCGGTCCTTGACCGAACCGCCGGGATTGAAGTACTCGAGCTTGCCGCAGACTTCCGCGTCGAGGTCTCTGCCTGTCCGGGCCAGCCAGACCAGCGGTGTACCGCCGACTGTGGCCGATGCCTGAGGGGCAATCAAATGAAGTACATCCTCGCCGCCGCTTCCTCGCGCTCACGGCCCTCGATCTCGGCGATAGTGGCATCACCGAAAACCCCCCGGAGCGCACCCACGCCGTCTGCCCAGATACCGCCGGCCTCGTCGGCCTCCTGACCGACTTTGCCGTCCAGCGCCTGCACGACTTCGAGCACCGTGATCTGGTCGGCGGGCCGGGCGAGCGTATAGCCGCCCTTGCTGCCGCGGTGGCTGGTCAGCAGCCCGGCGCGGCGCAGGGTCGAGAAGAGCTGTTCGAGGAACTGATCCGGGATCTCCCGTCGCTCGGCCAGTTCCTTTATCGGGACCGGGTTCTCACCGGACCGGGCCAGCTCGGCCATCGCTACGACGGCGTATCGTGACTTTGACGTAATCGAGATCACAGGCTCTTTCTACAGCAAGCCGGCCCCGTCGGGACAAACCCGCCCGGGCTCGCCTGCCCGCAGCGCCGTTTCAACCGGCGGTTCCGGGTCGAGTGCCCGGCGCAGTGGAATGCGTCTCTCGGCAGTACCGACGCCGGCCTCGGGGATCAGGCCGCGGGCTCCGGCGCCGTTGCCAGACGCCTGAGGGCGGAGTCGATCCTGTCCAGGGTTTCGACCTTGCCGAGGGCCGCCACCGATTCAAAGATCCCCGGAGAAACCGTCGTGCCGGTGATCGCCACCCGGATCGGCTGATAGACCTTGCCCGGCTTCAGGTTCAGCCGCTCGGGAATCGGCTCGAGCGCCGCTTCGACACCCGCCGCTTCAAAGCTCTCGAGGCCGGCCAGAGCTTCACGGGCGCTGGTCAGGGCCGAAGTGGCGTGGTCCTTCATCGTCTTGCGCCAGGCCTTCTCGTCTTCTACCGGCTCTTCGAAAAGGAATCGGATCAGCGGCCACACCTCGGCCAGGGTCTGTGCCTTCTCCTGGGCGATCATGCAGGCCACGCGCAGCCGCTCGTCGACTTTGCGCCCCTCGAACGTGGCCACCGCTTCCGTATACCGGTCCAGGTCCATTTCGCGCATGTAGCGGCCGTTCATCCAGCGCAGCTTCTTCTCGTCGAACACGGCCGAAGAGCGACCGACGTCCTCCGGCCTGAAACGTGCGATCAGCTCAGCGGTGTCGAGCAGGGTCTCGTCGTCTCCCGGCCCCCAGCCGAGCAGCGCGACATAATTGCGGACCGCCGATGCCAGGTAGCCGGCCTCCCGGAGTTCCTGTACGGACGCTGCTCCGTGGCGTTTGGAGAGCTTCTTGCCGTCAGGTCCGTGGAGTAGCGGCACGTGGGCATAGCGCGGTGGCTCGACGCCCAGCGCCCCGAGCACCAGCAGCTGTTTCGGGGTGTTGGAAAGGTGGTCGTCTCCGCGGATGACCTCGGTGATGCCCATCTCGGCATCATCGACCGCGACCGCGAAGTTGTAGAGCACGGAGCCGTCGGCCCGGGCAATCACGAAATCGTCCTGGCTGGCGTTGGGGAACCGCACTTCTCCCCGGATGAGGTCGTCAACCACCGTGTCGCCGTCGGCTGGAACGCGCAGCCGGACCGCACCGGACCCGTCCGGGTCGGGGATTCCGCGGTAGCCCTTGCCCGCGCCGTGCTCGTTCTTCCAGGCACGCACGTCATCGGCGGTGGCCGCATCGTGGTAGGCCGCACCCGAATCGAGCAGCCGCTGGAGCGCCGCTGCGTGCTCGGGCGCCCGCGCAACCTGCGAGAGAGGCCCTTCGTCCCAGTCGAGCTCGAGCCACTCGAGAGCCTCGATGATCTGCCTGACGTTGGCTTCGGTCGATCGTTCGAGGTCGGTGTCCTCGATGCGCAGGACGAGCTTTCCTCCGGAGTGCCTGGCGGCCAGCCAGTTGTAGAGTGCGGTCCTGGCCCCTCCGACATGAAGCGCACCGGTGGGCGAAGGCGCAAACCTGACCCGGAGGTCTTTCTCACTGATGCTCATCGGTGCCCATGTTTCCACAGCCGGAGGGCTGGTGAAGGCCGTGTCCCGTGGATCGGATCTCGGCTGCTCTTCGATCCAGATTTTCAACCAGAGTCCCCGCGCCTGGAAACCGACCGCTTACGGCGAGGATGACTTCACCGCCTTTCGTGAGGCGATGGACGATTCCGGCGTGGAGACCGTGATCATCCACGCCGTATACCTGATCAACTGCGCCACGCCCGAGCCTGAGCTGCGGGCCAAATCGCTGGCCTCGCTGACCCACGCGCTCCGGATCGGCGATGCGATCGGTGCCACCGGCGTGGTCCTCCACCCCGGCGCACGCAAGGATGCGGAGTTGGCGCCGGCAATCGAGCGAGCCGGCTCGGTAATCGGCGAAGCGATCGCGGATTCGGAGAACTGCCCGGTCCTGATCGAGCAGATGGCCGGGCACAGGGGCATCCTCGGCCACGACTTTGACGAGATAGCCGCCCTGACCGAGGCGGCCGGGGGCGGCGAACGGGTCGGTCTCTGCCTCGACTCATGCCACCTGTTCGCGGCGGGAATCGACATCCGCACCGTGGAGGGCATCTCTGCCATGGTCGACGAAATCGATTCGAAGCTGGGTCTCTCGCGCCTCAAGGCCCTTCACATCAACGACTCGATGACCCCTTTCGGTTCGAAGCGGGACCGTCACGCCGACCTGGGCGAAGGCGAGATCGGCGAAGAGGCGCTCTCCCTGCTTCTCTCGGAACCGAGCTTCGAGGGCCTGACCGCGACGCTGGAGACCCCGGGCAAGGACAAGGGGGGCGCGACAGGGGAGGACGTCGAGTTCGCCCGGGAGCTCCGAAAGCGCGGACAGGAGCTCCGCGCAGGCGAAGCGTCAGGCATCTGATCGAACGGGGTTCCGAGCAGACAGCCCGGACTCACCGGCTTCATCCGAAAGGGGCTACACGGATTCTGCGCCGAGCCGGATAGCCTGACAGGACCTTCAAGCCAAGAGGAACACAGAGGAGACTCATGTCCGACGCAGAACCAGACGCGCCCCGACAGCGGTTCAACTCCGAGTCCGAGGAACTGCTCGTCGAGACGTTCTTCACAAAGCCCGCTCCCTCCCAGGTGCTGCCGACCGAAGGCGTGACCCCGAGGGCGGCCTACAACATGGTCAGCAGCGAGATGATGCTCGACGGCGATCCGGACAAGAACCTGGCCACCTTCGTGACGACTTTCATGGAGCCCGAGGCCCGGATGGTCATCGCCGAGAATCTCCACCGGAACTACATCGATCACGCCGAGTACCCCCGGACCGCGAAGATCTCGAAGCGCTGCGTGCGCATGATCCACGATCTCTTCAATGGACCAGAAGGTCAGGACTCGCCCGGCACCGCCTGCGCCGGATCCTCCGAGGCGGTGATGCTTGGTGCGCTCTCGATGAAGTGGAACTGGAAGAAGCGTCGAAAGGACGCCGGCAAATCGGATGCGACGCCGAATCTGGTCTACGGCGCCGACGTGCATGTCGTCTGGGACAAGTTCTGCCGCTACTTCGACGTCGAGCCGCGCGAAGTCCCCGTTCCCAAGGGGAAGACGACGATGGTGGCCGAGGACTTCAGGGGCCAGATCGACGAAAACACGATCGGCGTGGTCGGAGTCGTCGGCACCACCTTCACCGGCCAATGCGACGACATAGTCGGCATCGACGCGATGCTGACCGAGCTGAAGGGCAAGGGCCTCGAGGTTCCGATGCATATCGATGCGGCCTCCGGCGGATTCGTCTTCCCGTTCTCCCACCCCGACTTCGAGTGGGATTTCCGGCTCGATTCAGTGGTCTCGATCAATGCTTCCGGCCACAAGTTCGGCCTCGTCTACCCCGGAATTGGCTGGCTGGTGACCCGCACCGACGAGCAGGTTCCCGAAGAGCTGATCTTCTACGAGGATTACCTGGGAGAAAAAGACGCGACCTTCACGCTCAACTTCTCCGGCAGTTCCTCCTTCGTACTTGCGCAGTACTACCAGTTCCTGCGTCTGGGTCACAACGGCTACAGCTCAGTGGTCAGATCGATGACCAAGAACCGCCACGCGCTGGCCGACCAGCTCAGGGAGATGGACGCGATCGAGGTCTTCGACGACGACCGTCCCTGCCTGCCGCTGCTGATCGCCAAGACGAGGGATGACGAGCCCTTCGACAGCAACGACCTGGTCGGCGAGCTCGCGCGCCGGCGCGGCTGGATGGTCCCGGCCTACCAGTTGCCGCCGGACAACGAAAACGACCGGATCATGCGAATGCTGGTCAAGTTCAACCAGACCAGGGAATTGGTCGACGCCCTCAGCGACGATTTCGAGGCGTCGATCAAGTACCTCCGCCACAAGGGTGCTGGAAAACACCCCGAGCCACCGACACACACCGGTCACGGCTACTGAGGCCGCGCAAGCGTGCCCAATCCGGGATCCCACCCGAGGAGGGCAACAGGAGGGATCGCACCCCGACCCGAACAGGGCTGCAAACCGGCCCGACGAGAATCAACCACCTATTCAGCGCGACTCGGCAGTCAAATTCCACGCGGGAGGGCCGCCCGCCCCCTCAGCCAACGAGAAAGCGCCCCCCGAACGGGGGCGCTTTCGTAAACGCAGCGCCTCTGCCGATGGGCAACAGCCCACCACCTGAGCTACCGGATGTGGTGGCCTGAGATCGCCCGCGAGATGACGATCCGCTGGATCTCCGAAGTGCCCTCGAAGATGTCGTAGATCTTGGCGTCGCGGTGCATGCGCTCGACGGGGTACTCGCGGGTGTAACCGTTGCCCCCGAGGATCTGGATCGCCCTCTCGGTGACCCAGGTGGCAACCTCGCCACTCTTGAGTTTGGACATCGAGCCCTCGGCGTTCTCGAACGGGACCTGGTTGCGGCCCATCCAGGAAGCCCTCCAGACCAGCAACCTGGCAGCGTCGATCTCGGTCTTCATGTCGGCGAGAGTGAAGGCGATCGCCTGGTTCTCGACGATCGGCTTGCCGAACTGCTCGCGGCCCTTGGCGTACTCGAGCGCATACTCGTAGGCTGCGCGGGCGATTCCGATCGCCTGGGATCCGACCACGGGGCGTGACGCCTCAAAGGTCGCCATTGCGGCCTGACCCTTGCTCTTCTTGCCCTCACGAACCCGGGCGAGGCGCTCGTCGAGCTTCTCTTTGCCACCGAGCAGGCAGTTGCCGGGGATACGGCAGTCGTCGAGGTGGACGTCGGCGGTATGCGAAGCACGAATGCCATGCTTCTTGACCTTGGCGCCCTGCTCGCAGCCGGGGGTGTTCGGCGGGATGATGAAGGCGGCGTGGCCGCGCGAGCCGAGGTCGCGGTCGACCGAGGCGATCACGACGTGCACGTTGGCGATGCCGCCGTTCGTCGCCCAGGCCTTCTGCCCGTTGATCACCCATTCGTCTTTGGCTTCGTCGTACTTGGCCGTAGTGCGGACGGCAGAGACATCGGAACCGGCGTCCGGTTCGGAGGAGCAGAAAGCGGCGACCTTGACGTCGTCCTCGGTGCCGAAGCACTGCGGAATCCATTCGCCCATCTGTTCCGGTGTGCCCTGGCCGAAAATCGAGGCGACGGCGAGCGTGGTGCCGAAGATGGCCATACCGATTCCGGCATCGCCCCAGAAGATCTCCTCGTTGACGATCGGCATGCTGAGGCCGCTCTCGTCGGCGAAGAACTGGGCGATGCCCTCGAACCCGTAAAGCCCGATCTTGGCGGCTTCCTGGACCACCGGCCACGGAAACTCCTCTTTCTCGTCCCACTCGTGGGCGGCGGGACGCATGACGTTCTCGGCGAATCCGTGGGCCCACTCCTGGATGTCCTTCTGGTCCTGGCTCAACTCAAGGCTGAAAGGAGGCTTGTCGGAGCTGTCTGAAACCTGCTCCTGAACCTGATCTGGAAGTTCCGTAGAAGTAGTCATGAGTCGATGTTACATGGATTCATGACACGGTCTGGAGTCCTGTGAGGCACGTCACGCGAAGCGATGGGGGCGGCTGTGACCCGGGTCAGGCGGCGCGGGCGCCACTCTGGCCGAGGATTTCATCGAGTTCGCTGCTGAGGCCGGGCGACCGGCGGACCCGGTAGTCGGGTCCGAGCTTGAGACGACGTTCGCGCCCGCCATTGATCATCACGAGGTGGACATCGGAGTCGCCCTTGTGATGCTCGAAGATCGATTTGATCTCTTCGAGCGTGTCCAGCGAAAGGCGGGCAGAGTCGACCTTGAGAGTGAAAGGTTCGTTCTTCTTCTTCTGGGCTTCGATGGCGCGGGCGATCTCGTCAGGGCCCGGGTCGAAGGCAACTGCCTCCTGGGCGACGATCTTGGTGCCCTTCTCGGTCTGGTCGACCCGTCCCTTGACCAGGATCACCGCGTCCGGCTGGATCGCACTCAGCTTCTCGGACTCGCCCGCCTTGAAGACGATCAGCTCTACCTCGGCCTCGATGTCGCTCAGAGTGGCGAAGGCCATCTGACCACCGCTCTTGGTGCGCATCTTGCGGTACTCGGTGACGATGCCGCCGATCTTGACCCAGGAGCCGTCGTCCCGGGATGGAAGCTCGGCGATGCCGCAGTCCGACCGGGCGAGAATCGCCTCACGCAGCCCGTCGAGCGGATGCGACGAGAGGAAGGTGCCGAGGGTCTCCTTCTCGAGCCTGAGCAGTTCTTTCTGCTCGAACTCGGATTCTGAAATCGATGTGTGCCGGGCCGCAGCGGCGGCGTCCCCCGAGCCGTCGCCCATGTCGAAGATCGATCCCTGCCCGAGATGCGCATCCGACTGGGCTTTGTTGCCGGCTGCCTGGACCTCGGGCAACGCTTCGAGCATTCCCCGGCGGGAGCCGGGCAGGGAGTCGAACGCCCCGCACTTGACCAGGCACTCGATCGCACGTTTGTTCACCGCGCGCGAGTCGACCCTCTCGCAGAAATCCCAGATCGATGAAATCGGCCTGTCCTCGCGGGCACGGATGATCGCCTCGACCGCCGAGTAGCCGACGTTCTTCACCGCATCGAGTCCGAAACGGATTCCTTCGTCGGTGACGACGAAGCCGTGGTCTGACTGGTTGATGTCCGGTGGGAGTACCTCGATGCCCATGTCGGCACAGCGGCTGATGAAGAACGGGACCTTGTCCTTCGTGCCCATGACCGAGGAGATCACCGCAGCCATGTACTCAGCGGGGTAGTTCGCCTTCAGGTAGGCGGTGCGGTAGGCGATCAGTGCGTAACAGGCGGCGTGAGACTTGTTGAAGGAGTAATCGGCGGCAGCCTCGTTGACCGCCCACAGGTTCGCGGCGGTTCGCGGGTCGGTACCCGAGGCGGCCATACCCTCCATGTATGCCGGCTTCATCTTCGCCATCAGGCCGCGTTTCTTCTTGCCGATCGCCTTGCGCAGATCGTCGGCTTCCGACGGCGAGAACCCGGCCATCTCTTTGGCAACCGCCATCAGCTGCTCCTGATAGAGGAAGCATCCGTAAGTCGCTTCGGTTATCTGTCGCAGCCGCGGGTCCTGGTACTCGACCGTGTCCGGATCCGCCTTGCCCCGGGCGTAGCGCGGGATCTCCCCCATCGCTCCGGGGCGGTAGAGCGAGACCAGCGCCGTGATGTCATCGAACTCGGTCGGTACGACACGCTTCATGGCTTCGCGCATTCCGTCGGACTCGAGCTGGAAGACTCCGGTCGAGTCACCCCGGGCCAGCATTTCGAATGTCTTCGCATCGTCGAGCGGGATCGTGCCGATGTCGATCTCTTCATTCCTCGAACGCCGGATGATGTCGATTGCATCGTCGATCACGTCGAGGTTCCGAAGGCCGAGAAAGTCCATCTTCAGCAGGCCCATCTCCTCGACCGGCCCCATCGCGTACTGGGTCACGGTCTTGAAGGTCTTGACCGGGCGACCGTTCTCATCGCTCGCGGCGGGGGCCGATTTGTCTTCGACCAGCTGGAGCGGCACGATTTCCTTGAGTGGGCGGCCGGAGATCACCACCGCCGCGGCGTGGACCGAGGTGTTGCGGATCTTGCCCTCGAGGCCTCGTGCGGTGTCGATCACCTTCTTCGCGTCGGGGTCGCTCTCGTAGGTCCTGTTCAACTCCTCGCCGGGCTTGAGGCAGTCCTCGAAGGAGGGCGAACGACCCATGATCGGCTCGGGAATCTGCTTGGCGAGCTGGTCACCCATCTTGTAGTCGTAGCCGTGGACTCTGGCGGAATCCCGGATCGCCGCGCGGGCCGCCATGGTTCCGAAGGTGATGATCTGGGCGACCGAGTCGCTGCCGTACTTCTCGGTGACGTACTGGATCATCCGGTCCCGTCCCCGCACCGAGAAATCGATGTCGATGTCAGGCATCGACTTGCGTCCGGGGTTGAGGAAGCGCTCGAACAGGAGCCCGTGCTCGACCGGGTCGATGTCGGTGATACCGAGTGCGTAGGAGACGACCGAGCCGGCCGCCGAGCCTCGTCCCGGGCCCACCGCGATGCCGTTTTCCTTCGCGAACTTGATGAAGTCCCAGACGATCAGGAAATAGGACGGAAAGCCCATCTCCTCGATCACCCCGAGTTCGAACTCGAGACGCTCGACCGCCTCCGGGGGCGGCGGATCGCCGTAACGGCTGCGCAGGCCTTCCTCCGCGAGTCGGCGGAGCATCACCGACTCGGGCACGCCGCCCTCGGTCGGATAGTCGGGGAGGAGAATCTCACCGAGCGGGATCTCGACGCTGCAGCGCCCGGCGATCTCGAGGGTCATCGGCACCGCCTCGGGCCACTCGGCGAAGGCCGCGGTCATCTCGTCGCCGTCCTTGAGGTAGAACTCGTTCGTATCGAAGGTCATCTTCGGTGCGTCGAGCGTCGACTTCGTCTGGACGCAGAGCAAGGCTGTGTGGTTGTCGTAATCCTCGCGGCGCAGGTAATGGACATCCGCGGTTCCGACCAGGGGGCGCCCGACCTCGCGGGCGATCCGGGCGATCTGCGCATTCGCCTTGTCCTGGTCACCGATGCCGTTCTTCTGGATCTCCATGTAGACCTGCTCGGCACCGAAGACCTGGATCAGCTCGTCGAGGTGGGCGCGGGCGTCGTCCGGGCGGTCCTCCACCAACCGCTTGACGAACCTCGCCTGCAGGCAGCCGGTCAGACAGATGACGCCTTCGGAGTGGCGATCGAGAAGCTCCATGTCGATGTTGGCCTTACCGCGGTGATAGCCCTCGAGAAAACCCTCCGAGCTGAGAGCGACCAGGTTACGGAAGCCAACATCGTTTTCGGCCAGCAGGGTCAGGTGGTTTCGCTCGTAGCGGGGCATCTCCTTGACCGAATGCCGGTCGTCGACGTAGTACGCCTCGATGCCGAGAATCGGCTTGACGTCGTTTGCCCTGCAGGCCTTGTACATGTCGAGGGCGCCGTTCATCACGCCGTGGTCGGTGAGGCTGAGGGCCGGCATGTTCAGCTCCGCCGCCCTGGCGGCCATCTGCTCGATGTTGCAGGCACCGTCGAGCACCGAGTGCTCGCTGTGAACGTGAAGGTGGGCCACCTGGGCCCCGGATGGGGTACCGGAATTCATGCCCGCCCATAATGGCAACTGGATCTGACGTCACCGCAACCGGCGAAGGCCTGAATCACGGACTTTGCAGGAACACTTCGCGAAGCCACGGGCCGGTCGTGCGTAGGATGCCGGTCATGATCTATCTGCTCAGACACGGCGACGCGGAAGCCGACCATGGTGAAGGGGACGCCGCCCGCGAACTGACCGGGAAGGGCCGTCGTCAGGCCGACGCTGCCGGGCGGGCAATCGCCCGGCTCGGCTACAGGCTGGACGGCTGTCTGGCCAGCCCGAAAGCGAGGGCACTGGGCACGGCCCGACTGGCCTGCGCCCACCTCGATCTCGAGCCCGAGATATGCGAACCGATCGCCGACGGCGGCTACGACACCCTGAAACTCGTCGCAGGGCGCGGCGATCAACTGCTGGTCGGCCACGAGCCGGACATGTCAGACGAGATCGCACGGCTGACCGGCGCCGACGTCAAGTTCAAGAAGGGCGGTCTGGCGGTGCTCCAGCCAGGGATGCTCAGGGTGCTGATGACACCGGCCGAGCTGGCCGCAGTCGCCGGGAGCTGACCGGCGTCAGCCGGCGCAGACCCAGGCGCCGGGACCGTCCTTGGCCCAGATCAGGGCGGCGATCCTGTCCTGCTCCGCCTTCGATGCCTCGTTCGGCAGCCCCTCGCCACCGTAGGCCGCCCAGGTCGAGGGCAGGATCTGGTAGGCACCGCCCGCGCCGCTCGAAGGATTCAGCGCTGCATAGTTGCCGCCGGACTCGCACATCACGATGTAGGTCGGGATCGCGTACGGGCCGCCGAGCTGTGCGGCGACCTCTGCCTCGGCCTCGAGCGCCGACTTTGCCTCCATCTTCCGGATCCGTTCCTCCCAGCCTTCGATGTCAGACTTGAGGGAGTCGATTTCCGACTTGCGGTTGGCGCTCAGCGAGGCAAACCGGGCGGCGCTGGCCTCGGCCTGCGACCTGACCGCAGCGATTTCCGAACGGGCTGCGTCGAGAGCTGCGACCTCGGCCGCCGCTTCCCGCTCCAGCCCGGCGAGTCTCACAACCGACGTCTTCAGAGAATCGCGGAC
>JAUQWL010000102.1 GCA_030835185.1 Solirubrobacterales bacterium
GGTACCTGGAGTTCAGCACTGATGACCGGCATGCTGGGCCTGGAGACGAGCATGACCCAGGCCCAGACCTTCCTTTACCTGATCTACCTGGTACCGATGCTGGCCTATGTGCTCTGGCCCGAGGACTGGCGACTGTCCACGTTCGTCGGACGCCGGACGTCGGCAAGCGGACCCTCTGTCGGCAGCAGTCACAAACCGTCGCACGGCATGGCCGACGCCTGAACGTCCGATACTCCGCAGGCACCACCCCCCGCACGCCATCGACGCAACAGGGGCGGAGATCAGACTGCTCCTCCCGCAGCAGGCACCAGGGCCGTCGGGAGCATTCGGCCGACCGGGTCCGTCAAGGCGCACAACAGGGTCCGCCGTCAGTTCGGGTCCGCATCGGGCTCCGGATGGATCAAGCAACGATTCCCCGCACCCAGGGAACTCCCCCGTTCCGAACGACGCCCAAAGCGGACCAGGCACCCCCAGCCTGCCAGGGAAGGCCGGATGAACAACGTGCTTGGGAATCGCAGCCAGGACCAGAGCGATCGGTGACCTGGGCGGTGACTGGTCCGAGATGCTGAAAAGGCGGCCCGAAGGCCGCCTTTTCTTTCAGTACTCGTTTCCTTGACCGCCGGCTCACCAGAACACTGGCACGATTGCCGGCGAGGCAGCCGGGTCGCTCACCTCACTCTGACTCTCTGAGTGGCGAGCCGCGCGTTCGACTGACGGGCTGTCACCCTGAACCTGACCACAGTCCTTCTGCCACGCCTTGCCTGGCGGCTCCTCAGTCCGACCCTGACCCGGTAGGTCCTGGTGCGCCCCGCAGGAATATTGGACACGCGCCGGTTACTGGACCTGACCCACTTGCCGTTGGTCCGGATCCGGACCCCCTTTGCGGTCGCAGTGCCGTTGTTTCGGACCCTGACGCGGAAGGTCTTCGTGCCACGCCGGTTGAGAGCCCTCGGGCCGCTGACCCGGGCGTACTGCAGCCTCGCCCTTCCGGCAGCCCCCGTGCAGGCGACCGAACCCTGGTCCTGAACGACGGTGGTCGGGCTGATCGGCGTGCCGTCGGTGTCACGGGTGCCGAGCTCGAAGGAACCGGCGTAGTCGAAGGAGCCGCTCTCGCAGCGCGCCTGGACGTAATCGGGGGCCTGTCCCGCCGGCAGGTCCACGCTGATCTGCTGGTTGGCCAGGAAGTAGGTCTCGTCCTTGCCCGGGAGGCTGATGTTCAGGTTGCTCACGGAGGAGTCCGAGGTCAGCTGCGGGATGTTGAAGGCGAGATCGCCCTGCGGGCTGAGCGTGCCTTCGGTGTAGATGCCGACGCCGGTGTCGTAGGAGAAGGCGTAGATCTTGACCCTCGCCTGGCCGTTGACCTTGCCACCGTTGAAGGCGACGATGTATCCGTCGAGCGCAGCCGCCGGGTTGAGGTTGTTGCGGTTGAGCACGAAGACCGCGGTACCGTTGCCGATGACCGAGTCCGGGCAGCGCTTGATGACCGTTTCGACCGGGACGCTGACGTTGACCGGCGGCGGCCCGACCTGGCTGTCAGGGCAGACCGGCATGTCGTTCGGCGGATTGAAGGTCATCTGGCTGTTCGGGGGAAGGCTCAGGTCGGCGACCTTCATCGGCAGGATCACCGGGTCGGGCGTGGAGATCGTCGTCTGGAAGTTCCAGTCGGCGGAGCGATAGGCATCCTTGAAGAAGGATCCGCTCTTCGGGGTCAGGCTGAAGTCCATGTCGGCACTTTCGCCGGACGCGTTCGCCGCCGCGGGGATCGCGATCGCCATGCCGAGGACGGCGATCGCCCCGGCGGCCATGATCTTGAATTTGCGCATGATTGAAGACATCTGATTGCTCCTTGGTCGGCAGGGCGTTCGACCCGGCAGGATCGCACGTACAACGGCCCGTGCTTGCTCGCCCGAGTTTCCCAGAGCGACCCGTGGGGCCGTACGAAATCAGTTCAGCTCTCGGCTTCAGCGCCTCCTGAACAAAGTCCTTCCAGTCCGTTAACACCCGGGAGGACCGGAGTTGCGCCTGAAGC
The DNA here is from genome assembly GCA_030835185.1 of Solirubrobacterales bacterium. Classification (GTDB taxonomy): domain Bacteria; phylum Actinomycetota; class Thermoleophilia; order Solirubrobacterales; family 70-9; genus 67-14. The sequence continues at coordinate 2,030 of JAUQWL010000102.1, forward strand.
GCCATCCGCCCGGGTGCCGGCCTGGAAGGCTGAATCCGGCTCCGGCCGGTTCGGAGACCAGCGGCTCCCCCGGAAACGGCTGTCCCGGTATCGGGGCGACTGGATTTGAACCAGCGACCTTTCGACCCCCAGTCGAATGCGCTACCAAACTGCGCCACGCCCCGTGCGTGAAGGCGGCACTTTATCGGGACCGGACGGCCCCGGAGTCCTGGTGGGTATCCGCGGCACCGGAGTCGGGGACCCCGCGGGCGGACGGACCAGGGCCACCGCCGGGGCACCATCGCCCTGGTCGCGGTGGACC
>JAUQWL010000103.1 GCA_030835185.1 Solirubrobacterales bacterium
ATACTGATCGTGGGCTCCTCCGAAGTAGGGGCGGCGGGCAACCATCTGCGAAACGCCACGGTCGCGCAGAAGGGCCGGTCGATTGTCTTCAAGATCGTGCCGGGACGCGAATTCGCGATCAGCAAGCTGGAGCGTCAGCCCGACTTCTCCCGTCCCCGCGCGCGCTTCCTCTGCGTCGAGATGAGCCGGCGGGGCGACAGGCGCCTCTCGCGCGTCTGCATCGGCGGCAGGCGTGATACACGCGGCGCTGCCGGATTCGCCCGGGTCACGCCCTCCGGCAAGGCCCTGACCACGGGGACGATTCCGGTGAAGGTCACCGGCACCTCGGCATCGGGGCTGACCGTGTCGTTCGTCCCCGGTCGCGCCCATGTGGTACCCGGGCCTTACTCGTGGCGGGTCCTGTTTTCGACCGGTACCTGCAGGGAGCTGTCGGATGACTGCCGGTCCTCCTACCCCCGTAAGGGTATGGCTCGCTACCGGGTGCGAGGGGTCGATATCGTCGGCTGCACCGGCGGTAACGGTCAAGTTGTCCGCAAGGGGCCGACCGGCAGAAAGCTGGTTGCTCTGACCTTCGACGACGGACCGAGCGTTTACACGCCCCAGGTCATGAGCATCCTTCGCCGCAAGAAGGTCAAGGCGACCTTCTTCATGCTCGGACAGCAGGTGGCCTCCGACCCCGTGACCGCCAGGCGGGTACTGGCCGCCGGCCATGAGATCGGCAACCACAGCACCAGCCACCCCCTGCTACCGAGCTACTCCGAGCTCAGCGGGGCCAGTGCCACCATCAAGCGGGTGACTGGGTTCAAGCCCTGCCTCTTCCGCCCGCCGTACGGCGCGCTCAACTCTTCGGTCATCGCCAGCGCCCGGGATCTGGGCATGAAGAGCATCCTCTGGGACATCGATACGTCCGACTGGAGCACTCCCGGAACCGGCGCGATCCGCTCGCGGGTGAGCTCGGCCGGGTCCGGGTCGATCGTGCTGATGCATGACGGTGGCGGCCCGCGCAACCAGACCGTGGCCGCTCTCCCCGGCGCGATCCACAATCTGCGGGCTCGCGGCTACGGGTTCGTGACCGTCAGCAAGCTGCTCGGCAACCGCTTCGTCTACCGCCCCCGCTGATCGCGGAACCGGTAACGGCCGGTTGAGCGGGATCCAGGTCCTCCCGTCGTTCGGCACCGACCGACGTCAGCGCGACCACGCCCGGTAGGTCAAGGAGGCTCGGGGCTGCCCGGTACGGCCCAATCGATCCGGTTGCCGAGCAGCTCGGAAACGGTGACGAAGGAGTAGCCCTCGGCCCGCAGCTCGTCGATGATCCGCGGCAGTGCCTCGATCGTCTTGTCGCGTCGTGCGTCGCCTCCATCGTGCATCAGGATTATCGAACCGGGCTGGGCGTTCGCCTTGGTACCTTCGACCACGGAATCGACGGAACTCCAGTCCGCCCAGTCCTCGGTGTCGACATCCCACAGGACCGTGTTCATGTCCTGAGCGGCTGCCCGTCGGGTCAACGGTCCGTCGACGTCCCCGTAGGGTGGGCGGAAGGAGCAGGGGCGCATTCCGGTGGCCTGCTCGATCACGTCGTTGGTCGATCTCAGGTCGGCGCCGGTCGGGAAGGCGTCGTGCTTCATCGAGTGGCTGGCGACTTCGCTTCCCTGGAGGGTGATCTGCCGGGCCAGATCCGCATTTCGCTTGACCGCTTCGCCGAGCATGAAGAAGGTTCCGTCGGCCCGTTTCTCGTCGAGGACCTCAAGGATCTCGGGGGTCGAGACCCCGGGCCCGTCGTCGAAACTGAGTGCGACCTCCTTTTGATCCCTCGGCCCGTACCTGAGTTGCACACCGTCGGCACCGCTGCAACCGGCCATCACAGGTGTCTGGAGGACGAAATCACTGCTGCCGTCTTCGGGCAGCCGGTCTACGCATCCTTCGCCCGGGGTCGGCCCGCAACTGCCGTCGCTGCTGATGAAGTTGAAGGCGTAGTCAGCCTTCGGCAGACCGAGTTCCGACAGCGGGATCGTGATCTTCACCACATCGGGTCCGGGACGTTCGACCGACGCCGCCAGGTCCCCGTCTTCGGCGACTGCCGGTCCCTGCTCACCGGTCGGGGTGACCCCGACGCTGTTTTCCGAACCGCCGGCGCAGATCAGCTCCCCGGACCCACCTCCCGGCTCGGCGGATTTCCGGGTCATCTCCAGGCAGATGTACCGGGAAGTCCCCGACGCGAGATCAGGCTGAAGCTCCAGTTCGCCCAGGGTGACCGGTGCGGCGGTGTGGACGGTGAACTCCAGCGATCTGTCCACCTGCCGGACCTCGCCCTGGCGCAGGGCCAGCGGACTGGTTACAGCAGCCGGCTGGGCCTGGTTCGCGAAAACGATGGCGAGAACGCCGCCGATCAGACCGGCGACGATGAAATAAAGCTTGCCGCGCGGATTCATTGGTGTCTTCCCGAAAACATCGCCTGAAAGAGTATCCGTCATCACTCCGCCCGCACCGATCGTCTGCCTGCTGTGTTCAAGGACACGATGAGCTTCAAACGAGCCCGGGTTCCCGGGTATCTCGCGGTTCCCTTTTCTGTCCTTGCACTCTTGATGACGGCCGCCGCGCCGGCCTCTGCGGTTTCGAACAGCGCAATTCATGACCAGAGCACGGCCTCCGGCAATTCGACCGGAGGGCTGAGGCTCGCCGCCGACCCCACTGACCCCGTGGAACCCGCCCCGAAGCCCTCGCCGGAGCCGTCGTCGCCGTACAAGCGCCCCGGAATGTGGATCTGGTACGTGGATTCATCTCACGGAGGAAACCTCACGCGGATCATCAAACGCGCGAAGAAATCAAAGGTCGGAACCCTCTACATCAAGTCGGGCGATGGCACCAGCGTCTGGAGCCAGTTCACCGCGTCGCTGATAAAGCGCCTTCACAGGGCCGGCCTGAAGGTCTGTGGCTGGCAGTACGTCTACGGTCGCAACCCGGTGGGAGAGGCCAAGGTTTCAGCGGTCGCCAAGCGTCGCGGCGCCGACTGTTTCGTGATCGATGCCGAAACCGAGTACGAAGGCAACTACTCCGGCGCGGACCGCTACATCCGCAAGCTGCGCAATCTCGTCGGGCCGCGCTTCAGACTGGCGCTCAGCACCTTTCCGTATGCCCACTACCATCCGGGTTTCCCGTACTCGGTCTTCCTCGGTCCCGGTGCTGCAACTGACAACCTTCCGCAGGTCTACTGGAAGACGATCGGGGATTCGGTCAAGGAAGCGATCGGCATCACCTACACGTACAACCGCATGTACAAGCGCCCGATCTATCCCGTAGGCCAGACCTATCTCGCGCCGCCGCTCAAGGATCTGATCAGGTTCAGGCGGTTCACTTCGAGCTACGGTTCGGCCCCGAGCTGGTGGTCCTGGCAGGAAACGAATCGCTCCGAGTGGTCGGCTCTCGCCCGGCCGACCGGCGGTCCGTATCCCTCCTACCGGCCGGTGAGGACTCACCCCACGACCGAACGAGGGGCGCGCGGGGACCACGTGGTCTGGCTGCAGCAACACCTGGTCGGTGCCGGCCTCGACCTTGCGATCACCGGGATCTTCGGCAAGATGACCAGGCGAGCCGTGCGCCAGTTTCAGGACAGTCGGGGACTGGAGGTGGACGGCGAGGTAGGCAACCGCACCTGGAACCGTCTGCTGAAGGTTCAACCGGTGAGAGTTCGATGGTCCGGCAGTCGAAGCCGCAAGCTCGGCGCGGGGATCTCCTCATCCCGACGGGGACCGCTTTCCGCCGACGTTGCTCCGAAGCGCAACGAGATCGCCGGGGCCAAGGGGCCGGCCCACCCACGCTGAACGGCCGCTCTCCGACGCCCGGCGACGGTTCCGGAGGGTCGGATCCGGGGCGTCGTCGGATC
>JAUQWL010000104.1 GCA_030835185.1 Solirubrobacterales bacterium
AGGGATCTCCCGGTTTGGATTTCGGACGCCGGAAGCCTAAGGCACCCGGTCGGTTTCCGGCACCCCGTGGGTAAACTCGCCGGGCTTTGACGTTCTCGGACGCATTCCTGTTTTCGCTCCAGATGGCCCTCCTGCTGTTCGGCCTGCTCCTGCTGTTCGGCCTGTTCTCGCTGCGCCGGCGGCGCTTCGCGGACAGCTCGTGGAGTACGCGCCTGCGCAAGCTGGGCCGCTACCTGGCTGTCAGGGCGCTCGCGGCTCTCGTGTTCGGCTTGACCGTTCTGGTCCTCATACTGGCGGCCCTGACACTCAATCTCCATCGGCCTCCCGCCGACTCGACCCCGTCGGTCCGGATCAGCGGCCTGAACGGTCCGGCGGCATTGACCCTGACGCTCGAGGACTGCGGCGATCCGGTCGCGGTCAGGCTCAGGACGGGCCCGCCTGCAGGACGGAGGGCGTTCGCCCGCGTCTACTCCGACAACGACGGCTTCCGGCGAATCGAAATCGATCGCACGGGTAAAGCCGATTTCAAGTTCAGCGACCCGAGCGCCAAGCGCGGCCTGCTTTCCTGCTACCTGCAGCTGCCGACGGTGAGTGGAAACCGGGGCGGCTCGACGGTGAAGCTGGCGCTGTCGGACGATCTGCTGGTCAATACGACCGACTCGGCCCCGGCACCGGACGGCTACTTCAGCGGATCCTGGCTGTGGCGATGCCCGGCGGGAGAGCGCTGCCCGGCATTCGCGGCAATCGAGTTCGCGGTCGAGGACGGCACCAAGCAGCTGGTCCTGCTGATCCTCGCCGCCATACTGGGAGCGATCACGGCAATCTTCGTCAGCGAAACCGTGATCGCCAACGTCAGAAAGAGACTGGACGAACGCTCAGGTCACTGATCGGGGGCGGCTCCCGGGGGCCAGGCCACCGGCTGGTGGAAGTCGATGCTGCCCACCGGCTCGGGTCGTCCGATCAGATACCCCTGAACGGAGTCGACCCCGAGTTCGCGCAGCAGATCGAAGGTTTCGCGGTCCTCGACCATCTCGGCGACCGCGCGCTGACCCAGCCCCTGGGCCATGTCGATCATCGCCTTGACCAGAAACCGGCTGGAGTCATCCTCGACCATGCTGCGTACGAACTCGCCATCGATCTTGACGTACTTGAAATCCATCGCCTGCAGGTAGCTGAACGAAGCGAATCCCGACCCGAAGTCATCGAGGGCGAAGGAGCAACCCAACTCCGAAATCGCGGTCGAGAACGTGCGTGCCTGAGCGACGTTCCGGATCGCACTCGTTTCGGTGATCTCGAAGACGATCAGTTCGGGATCGATGCCGTTCGCCGCGACCTTCGAGGCAATCAGGTCGAGCAGCTTCGGGTCTCCCAGGGATTTCCCGGACAGGTTGACCGACAGCCGGACCCGGATCCCGGCATCCCTGTGGGCAGCGAGCAGTTCGACCGCCTGGCAGAACATCCAGCGATCGATGCCCTGGACGAGATCGTGACGTTCGGCGACCGGCAGGAAGACCCCGGGTGGGTGCAGCGTACCGTCCTCGTCCTTCATCCTGACGAAGAGCTCGTACGTCATCTCCTCCGGTGAGTCCAGGAACAGGATCGGCTGTGCGAAAGCAACGAAGCCGTCGGACTCGACGGCCCGGGCGATGCGTCCGGTCCAGCCGACCCCGCGCTCCATGTTCGTATCTTCCGTCGGGTCGTAAAGCTTGATCTTGTTGCGCCCTTCCTCCTTTGCCTCGTACATCGCAATATCGGCGCACCTGAGCAGGCTGTCTTCGGAGGTGTACTCCCCCGGAGCGGCGTAGGCGATTCCGATGCTGGCAGTGATCTGGGCCGAGACTTCGGCGGTTTCGATCCGGGCATCGCGCGCGATGATTTCAGTCAGTTCCCTGGCCACCGACATCGCGTTCTCGACGCTGGTCCCCCTGAGCATGATCACGAACTCGTCCCCGCCCTGGCGAGCCAGGACGTCATCGGCACGCAGGCGTCCCGAGAGGACCTCCGAGGCAACCACGATCAGCTGGTCGCCGACTGAATGGCCGTAGCGATCGTTTATGAACTTGAAGTTGTCGAGATCCAGCAGCAGCAGCGCAACCCCCCGGCCGGCGGCGGCATCGTTGCTCAGGGTCCTTTCCAGTTCATGGCCGAGGCGCCTGCGATTGAACACGCCGGTGAGCACGTCGTGATCGGCCATGTACGAGAGCTCGTCGGTCATGACCCGCCTGGCGGTGATGTCCTCGATGATGGAAAGGGCCATGTCGTTGCCTTCGCCGTCTTCGCGAAGCGGCGCGGTGGAGAGTTGGACCCAGACGACCTCACCGTCTTTGCGTATGTAGCGCTTCTCCATGATGAATCCGGTCGAGTTCCCGCCGAACATCTCCCCCGAGAGTTCCCGGTCGCGGGCCAGGTCGTCGGGGTGGGTGATCTCGTCGAAGGTCATCGTCAGCAACTCCTCTTCCGAGTAGCCCGTGATCCGACAGAATGCCGGGTTCACCGTCTCGAAACCGTGATCGGCCCTGATCATGCTGAGACCGACCGGGCTGCGGTCGAAGACCTCCCGGAATACGAGATCGGCCTTCTCTTTCGCCTGGAGAGCGCTGTACTCGCTCGTCAGGTCGCTGAACGACCAGACGATGACCGGGCCGTACCGCCGGCTGTCGGTCAGGATCGAGGCCGAACGCCCCTGAACGACGCTGCCGTCCCTCCGCAGACACCGGGTCTCCTCCACCGAAGAGCCCTCACTGAACAGACGTCGCCGCAGTTCTTCACGAACTTCGGCCTCGTCCTTCGTCTCGTCCTCCGGAATCAGTTCCCGGTAGCTGACCCCGACCAGCTCACCTTCGTCGTAGCCGAGCAGTTCCTCGAGCCGGCGGTTGTTGAATATGAACCTGCGGTCGTGAACGCCGATGACACCCACGCCTTCGAAGAGGTTCTCCAGAATCGCCGCCCGGTCGGAGAGGTCGGCGGCGGCGGACTCGCTCTCGCGGTAGTAGCCCTGGAGCTGCCGGGAGAGCGGGTAGGTCAACGCCACAAGGACAGAGAAGGTGGCTGCCTGGCTCCAGCCGGTACCGAAGTCAGACGCACTGCCCCCCGGGTCGCCGGTCAGATGCTCGACTATTCCGACCACGACCACGAGCACGAGGGCGGCGGGGATCATCAGGCGGACCGCAGCCGAACCGGGACCGTGTTCGAGCAGGAGATGTGCCAGGCCCCTGCCGCAACGAAGAAAGACGAAGCCGGCGTAGAGACCGACCAGAGTCGCCGTGGTGAGCAGGCTCCCGTCCAGGCCGGCGTCCTTTTCGATCAGGTTTCCGACGTCGTA
>JAUQWL010000105.1 GCA_030835185.1 Solirubrobacterales bacterium
GCATGAGCTTCATCAGGGGGAAGGCTGCTGCGAACAGATTGGGAGACAGCACGGCCATGCGAGGGGTCTCGAGCGCGCGGAAATAGTCGGCTTCAAGGGCTACCATTTTGCGCCGTCGTCGTTGATCTGGTGAATTTCGACTGTCAATCGGCGTTGAACTTTGACCCTCTATCGGCATCCAGTATTGACCCCCCTGGTGTGGCGGTCAGCACTTGCCGGCCCGGCGCTGGTCCGGGTTGCATAGGGTCGGCAAGTGCGGATGGGTTTGCGCTTCGACTTTAGCTTTGAGAGCGGTTCTTGAAGCGCCAGGATTCGTTGCCGGTCTCGACGATCTCGCAATGGTGGGTGAGCCGATCGAGCAGCGCGGTCGTCATCTTGGCGTCGCCGAAGACGGCGGGCCATTCGCCGAACGCTAGGTTGGTGGTGACGATGATGGAGGTGCGTTCGTAGAGCCGACTGATCAGGTGGAACAGGAGCTGTCCACCGGCCTGGGCGAAGGGCAGATATCCAAGTTCGTCGAGGATGATGAAGTCGAGGCGGGTCAGGTAGTCGGCGAAGCGGCCCTGCTTTCCGATGCGATGCTCGGCCTCGAGGCGGTTGACGAGATCGACGACGTTGAAGAAGCGGCCACGCGCTCCATTGCGGATCAAGGCTCGTGCGATAGCGATGGCCAGATGCGACTTTCCTGTTCCGGTGCCGCCGACGAGGACAACGTTGCGCTGGTCGGCGACGAAGGTTCCATTGATGAGCTCGCGCAGAAGTGCCTGATTGACCGGGGTGTCGGTGAAGTCGAAGTCGTCGATGTCCTTTGCGAGCGGCAGCTTGGCCAGCGTCATCTGGTATTTGATGGAGCGTGCCTGCTTCTCGGCGATCTCTGCCGACAGGAGGTCGCCGACGATCCTGGGCGGCTCGTGCTGGCGCTTGATGCCGGTGGCCATGACCTCGTCATAAGCGTTGCGCATCCCGTAGAGCTTGAGATTGCCCATCAGGTCGAGAACCTGGGTTCGTTCCATCAGCTTGCCCTCCTGAGGCTGTCGTAGCGGGCGCAGTCGGCCTGCGGTTCATGGCGCAGGCGCAGCGCGTCGGGTGTTAGGATTGTCACGGCCGGTACCGGATCACGCCGCCGGGTGAGGCTGTTTATGATGACGGCGGACGAGCAGACGCCGTGATCGAGCGCCTCCTGGCAGGCCGCATCCACCGCGCCGATCCCATCGGAGAGAACCGCCGACAGGATCTCCACCATCTGGCGATCGCCATCATGCATGCTCTTCAGTCGCCGGCGGATGCGCTCCATGGCGGAGGGAAGCGGCCAGTCGCGGAACGGCGCGCCATTGCGCAACGCACCGGGCTTGCGGGCCAGCACCGGCACGTAATGCCAGGGATTGTAGACCGTCTCGCCACGCCCGAAGCAGCGGGCATGCTCACCGACGACAGCGCCGTCCTGGCGGATGACGATGCGGTCGGCATAGGCATGGATGTCGACCGGTCGACCGACCGCCGTCGACATCACCGAGTATTTGTTGTTGTCGAAGCGCACCAGGCAGGTCTTGGCGACGGAGACCGGCAGCGCATGGAACCCGTCGAAGGGGCCGCGATACGGCACCAGCGCACCGCGCTCTTCCTCGAACACCTCCCAGATCGTGCGCTCGGGTTGATCGATATGGCGATGCGCCTTAGCCCAGGCGATGCAACGGTCGAGCAACCAGGCGTTCAGTTCGTCATAGCTCTTGAACCGCAAGCGCGGCGTGAAGAAGCGTTCGCGCACCAGGCCGACCTGGTTCTCGACCTGACCCTTCTCCCAGCCCGACGCCGGCGTGCAGGCGACAGGATCGACAAGGTAATGGCTGCACATCTGTAGAAAGCGCCGATTGTACTGCCGGTCCTTGCCGATGAAGACCGTCTCCACTGCCGTCTTCATGTTGTCGTAGATGCCGCGCGTGCAGGTTCCGCGGAAGAACGCGAAGGCCCGGTCGTGGGCGTCGAACACCATCTCCTGCGTCTCGCGGGAGTAGGCCCGCACGAACATCATGCGGCTGTGGCAGAGCCGGACATGAGCGACCTTCACCGTCGTCGTCACGCCGTTGATGACAACGATCTCGTGGCTCCAGTCGAACTGGTAGGCCTCACCCGGCGCGAAGAACAGCGGCACGTAAGCATCCGCCGTCGCCGAACCCTGCGCCTTCGCCCAGCTCTTCGCGTAGCGGCGCACCGCGTCATAGCTGCCTTCGTAGCCGAGTGCGCGCAACTCCTCGAAGATGCGGATGACCGTCAGACGCTCGCGTTCCGGCTTCACGCGGTTGGTGCTCAGGAAGCCGTCGAGCTGACCGCGCCAGGGATCAATCCGCGGCTTCGGCTGGCGCTCCCGCTCGTAGCCAAACACCGTCTCGCCCGAGCGAAGGATCTTGCGCACCGTGTTGCGCGACACATGCAACTCGCGGCTGATCCGCTTCACCGACCAACCCTGAACATGAAAGGCGCGGCGCACCTTGGCTATCGTATCCACTGACTTCATCCCCTGCCCACCCGTTCAAAAGCAGAACGAATGGACCAATCCGAATTAAAATTGGGGGGTCAAATTTGGATGCCGGTTACCCCAAAAACGGGGTCAAAATTGCACGCCGAAACACACCGGCACCAACGGCGGGCCGCTGTTCGTCTACGTCAAGGACGGCCGCATCCTGCGCGTCACCCCGATCGAGTTCGATGCCTCGGACCCAGCAACCTGGACCATCGAAGCCCGCGGCCGAAAGTTCAGTCCGCCGCGAAA
>JAUQWL010000106.1 GCA_030835185.1 Solirubrobacterales bacterium
GGATCCTTGCTCTGGCCGAGCGTGGCAACGACCTTGCCGGCCCGTCTGCGTCCGGGCTTCCAGACGAAGCCGGCCTTGCCCCCCAGGCGGGATCCGTTCACCCACTCGATATCGTCATTCGGCTCCCGCGGATCAGCCGGCGGGGCCTCGAAGGAAAGCGCCGACCCGATGCTGAGCAAGCCCTCTCCGTAGTACGGGTCCCGTCCGGGGGGACCCAGTTCGGTTGCGGACGAGGTCAGCAAGCGTGCGATCTGCCGCGCGTCGAGCTCGGGGCGTTCCTGGCGGAGGAGCGTAGCCGCGGCAGCCACCATCGGCGTCGAGAAGCTGGTCCCGCTGTTCAGAGCCCAGGTGAGGTCGAGCCGTGAATCCATACTGCCCGGAACGGGGGCGATGAAGGGCGAGTAGATCGCCTTCCCCGGGGCAGTGATGTCAACCTGCCGGTTGCGGGTGGCGAAGTCGGCCACCAGTCCGTCCTGGCCGACCGCCGAGACGGAAATCACATGAGGGTCGGTGGCCGGGCGGAGCGGAGCGTTTCCGAGTGTTTCGGGCGAAGCTGTGTTGCCGGCCGCCGCGACCGGGAGCACGCCTTTGCGTACGGCGGCTTCAGTCGCGATGTAGTGGGAGAAGCAGACATCCGAAGGGAAGCCGTAACTCATGTTGATCGTCGCCACCCTGGCGCGAGCCGCCGCGAATACAGCGCTGGTGGCTGTCGCGCAGTTGGTTCCGGTGGGGAAGTGGGTCATGTTCATGCCCGGCCAGACACCCCGTATTCCGGCGCCTTCGCCAGGTGATCCGGCGATCGCGGCGACGGCGGTGCCGTGGCTGTCCACGGTCGAATTGAGCGGAAATGCGTCCTTCAGGCCGGCCTGGAGAAGGTCCGGATGAAGCGGGTTGATCGACTCTTCCAGCACTCCCAGGCGCGGGCTGTCCGGGGTTGCGGGAGGTGGGGTTATTCCGGTCGTGTCAACAATGCGGTCCAGCCACCACTGCTCACCGGCTCGCAGATCCATCGGGTAGCCGTTGTAGCTGATCGGCACGTTCGGTTCGGCGTAGGCGAGTTTGCCGGCACGCTCCAGCGATTCGGCGAAAGAGCTGGCATCTCCCCGGTCCACCGTGTAGATGCCGGCTGCTTCGCTGACCGTGGCGGCGCCGGCTTTGCGTGCGATCCGGCCGGCCTCGTGACCCGGGACTGCTCCGATGATCCATCTGTCCGGGTCGACGCCGTAGGAACCGGTAGAGCTCGTGCCGGCGTCGCCCGGGAGGATCATCGGCGCGCTCGGGCGGGAGTTGCCCGAACCGCCGGCTTGCGCCCCGGAAGCGATCGCGGCGGTGACGAGCCCGACCATTGCGATTGAAAGGACGGCGAGCATCAGCAGGAGAACGGGTACCTGCCGCAGCGACATCACCACGCTTCCCCACTCGATCGTCCTGTTTCCGGAATGACTCTGGTCGTCTCGCACTGAGTCCCTATAACCCCCGGGACGCCCCGGTGTACCGGCGTTTTCGAAAATTAATCGACCATCGCATCCGTGCCCCGGTCGGCTCCTCACCGGGCTTGGGCTCTAGGCTGGTGGCAGATGGCCTACCCGGATGCTGTGCTCTTCGACAACGACGGTCTGCTGCTCGACACCGAATCGGTCTGGAGCCGCGCCGAGCAGGCCCTCTTTCAGCGGCGTGGGCTGGAGTTCACGATCGAGCACAAGCGCGCCCTGGTCGGGTCCTCGGAGAAGATCGCCGGCCGGAAGCTCGCCCGTTTCCTCGACGAACCGGGCCGCGACCGCCAGATCATGGAGGAGCTGAACGGGATCGTGCTCGCCGAGCTCGAGGGCGGCGTGGACCCGATGGTAGGCGCAGTCGAACTGGTCGAGCTGCTTCAGGGGACGGGGGTGCCGGTCGGACTGGTTTCGAACTCACCCAGGAGGTTCATCGAGAGGTCTCACGAGGTGGCGGCAACGGGAATCGAATTCGATGTCGTCGTCAGCGGACACGAAGTGCCCGAGGCGAAGCCGGCGCCGGACGCATATCTGGAGGCCTGCTCATTGCTGGGACAAGGAGCGAGCCGGAAAGTGGTCGTTCTCGAGGATTCGCCGGGTGGAGTAGCGGCAGGTCGGGCTGCCGGCCTCTTCGTGATCGGCATACCGTCGGTGCCCGGGGTCGTTCTCGAGGCTGACATCGTCGCCCCGACGCTGGAAGACGACGCAGTTCTCGAGCGGCTCGGCTTTGCTCCGCTCCACCGGCTGAGTTGAAGGCGTAGCGGCGTGAGAGCCTCACTGTTCGAGAGCCCGCCTGCGGCGCATGATGCGTTCGGCGACGGCCAGCGGCTCTTCCAGGGCTTCGGCCAGACCCGGCCATGCCCTGCCTTCGGCCAGTATCGACTCGGTGAGCCCGGTCAGTTCGGGAAGTAACGCTCTCAGGCGGTCGAGGTCGGCCGAATGCCCGGAATCGTCCAGCGCACTGTCCATCTCGACGATGGTCGATCTCACTGCGACTTCGATCACCAGGGCGGCGCTCATGACCCGGCCGCAGTCGAGGTCGGACCTGACCCGGGGAATCAGGAATTCGCAGGCGGCCGCGGTCTCCCTGTCGCCGAGGATCGCCGCTATCCGGGCCACGGGGCGGTTTCGCTCCATTCTCTCGCGGCGCTCGCCGGCAGTGCCACCACGGGCATCGATCTCCAGGGCTTCGAGGTAGAGGCCTTCCGAGACCCGGTCGCCGTCTCCGTAACCGACCTTCGCGCCAATCACGTCGTCAGGTCCGATCGCTTCGACGTAGGGACGTCCGGTCGCGGCCGCTTCGGCTGCCAGTGCACGCTCGAGAGTCGCGAGCGCGTCGTCGAGCAGATCTGCGATCGGTCCTTCTGCGGCAGCGGAGGCGACCCAGTCTGACGCTTCGCTCTCGCTCTGAAAGGGACGGAAGGCCAGGATCACGGTGACCGTGGTGAGCGGGACCGACGGAACCGTGTCCTGCCCGGAGGCCTTTCTGGGGCGTCGCCTCCGGCGCCGCGGGGGAGGCAGTGCTCCTTCGGTCTCGATGACGAGGACCTGCCGGCGATCCCCCTGGCGATCGAGGTAGCGACCGTCCTCGAGCTTCAGCGAGCCCGGCAGTTCAATCTGGACGAACCCGAATAGCGGGCCGATCAGTTCCGGTTGCCCTTTTCCGGCCGGTCGGCATCGGGCGAATTCTGTGAAGGCGCGGTCACGATCTCCGGGTTGCTGATCTCCCCGAGGCGCTCGGTGAGGCGACGCCACTGTTCGGCCCCGAGTGTGGCCTGGATGGATCCGCCCGGCAGATCGGAGCCTCCGGCCGGGCTGAAGCCGACATGGAGGTGGTCGTCGTGGTCGGACATCGCGAAACCGGCCGTTTGTGGGTAATCGAGCAGTGAGATCACTTCGTCCGGTGCCATAGTGCCCTGGAGGCTCAGGACCTCGCGGGCGACTACGTCGGTCAGCGAGCCCGGCCCTTGCGTCGAGGGGGTGACGACCTGGCCGTTGATCGCAGCGATGTCGACCGCGGAGCCGTGGCTGTGGTTGGAGACGTAACCCGAAGTCGTGATCGACGACTCGCGTCCGCAGTAGAGAGAGCTGATCAGGAGTTCGTAGCCCTTCTCACTGAGGAAAGAGAGCATGGCGAGGATGCGGCGGTCGATCGAGCCGTTGGCGACGTCCTCGCGGTCGCACTCGCCCATCGAGATCTTCGGATCGGCCAGGATACGCCGCTGGAGCGAGGGCTTGGAGAGCAGGAGCACTCCGCCGACACCGAGACGGTCGGCGAACCGGTTCTTCCCGTTGGCGTTGTAGATATTGGTTTCGGCGAGCAGGGTCCAGCCGTCGAGGAAAGGCTTGGGGTCGATCTGGGGCGTATCTTCACCGCCCGGTTTGATCGAGAAGGTGATCGCCGCAGTCGGCTGCTCGGCGAGCCTGCCGAGCACGGTTCCGGCGATCACTCGCGAGCCTTTGCGCAGGGGCCTGAGGTCGGTGCTGTCCTGGTCGAACCGGTAGATGCCTGAAGCGCTGCCGTCATAGATCACGTAGTCACCGGGCTTGCCGTCCACGCTGTTGGCCGGCGCCGGGGTGTCGAGGGAGTGGCCCTCGACGCTCGCGCGCTGCTGGTTCTGGGGACGGAGCGGGTTGGCGTAGACCCGGCCGCGCACGTTTTCGGTATTTCCGGTGCCCTGGTCCTGATCCTCGATGTCTGCGAATGCCGCCTGTTCGGCCCGGCGGTCTTCCGCGGCGGCCAGTGTCGACTCGGCGTCGGTCGCGGTCGCCGGAGCACTCGCCGGGGTCGCAGCGGCCGCAGCGGCAGCGTCGGCACTGGCCTCGGGGTCGGTGAGCACCTCCGAGATCTCATCACCGGCCGACTCCGCGTCACCCGGTGCCGAACCTTCAGCCTGTAGCTGAGGTTTGGACTCAGCCCCCCTGCCTTCTGGTCCGTCCTCGGCCTTGGCCAGGCCCATGTCGAGATCGCCAGAGGGAGACGGGGCGGCATCAGGGGTTCCGCTGCCGGCACCGGTCCGGCCTGAATCGGAACGTCCGTCGCGGCGCGGCACCGGGTGTACGGTGGCGACCGATCCCAACCCTGCGTATGAATACCGGTTGCCGTAGGCATCCTCGATGACCACCGTGCCGGCATTCCGGTCGATCGAATCGACCACCGAGTCGTTGACGGCGATCACCGGCGAGCCACCCTCGGCCTCGATCTCGATCGAGGTTCGATCGGCGTCGGCGCTGACGTCCTGTGAACTGGTGCCTTTGCGGCGCGCCTCCCGGGCAGAAACCTTGCCGTCGTAGCTGACTTCCTCGGCGGCGACCGGGAATCTGGCGCCCTCGGTCAGGCCGGTCAGGGCGCTGATCATCTCCGGTGGGATCTGGGCGTAGGCGGCAGCGTGGCTGAGGATGTCGTCGACGTACCACTGTGCCCGGTTGTACGCGAAGATCGCCGTGCTCGGATCCTCGGCGTAACCGCTGGCGCTCAGGTAGTTGCCGGCGGCGCAGATCGCGTCTACGGGGTTGTACGGGTCCTTGCGGCCGTCGCCGTTGGCGTCGACGCCGTAGGCGGCCCAGGTTCCGGGCATGAACTGCATCCAGCCCATCGCTCCGGCGTAGGAGGTGCTGACGTTGGTTCCGAAGGCGGTCTCTATCCGGTTGATCGCGGCCAGTACCTGCCACGGGATTCCGTACTCGCTGCCACAGGCCTGGTAGATCGGCAGCAGAAAGGGCGGGATCTCGAAGTTGTTGATCAGGAAGTTGGGGACAGTGAGCGGGCTGGCGGCAAGCGGGTCGGCCGGGACGTCGCCCGCATCCCCGGGGGTTACGCCGCCACTGAGGCTCGGGTCCTCCTCGACGAATTGAGGCTCGCGGGCGGGAGCCGGATCGACGTCGCCGCCGGCCCCGGTCCCGCCGGAATCGGGTGAGGCTCCACCCGACGGCAAAGTCGTCACCGGTTTCGCCGGCGCGGGCTTCGGGGCGGCCGGTGTGGTCCCCGGCGGGCTTCCGGGGTCCGGTGCCGGTTCTGCCGCAGCCGGGGTGCAGGAGGGGTCGTTCGGTCCGCATGCGGCTGCCACCTGGGTGGCGAGTACGACCGTTCGGCCCGGAGCGGGTGGCCCGGCCGGCTCCGCGGCAGAAGCGGGAGAAGCGCTCCAGCAAGCCGAAACGAGCAGCACCGGCAGGGTCGCTGAGATTGCAACCAGACGATTCCGGCGTGTCGACTCAGAGCCCTGTGCCACTTCGTGGTTCCCAACTAAAACAGACACGGCCGACACTCTCCCGAGATGCGGCCTGTAAACCGTATCGTAGAAGGGATACGGACAAGTGCGACGGATCATTCTCGGGCGGTCTCGCCCGTTCGTAAAATAGAGTGTTTGCCATGTCTGAAGACGACGAAGGAATTCGAAGGCGTGTCCAGTCCAGGGGCGAGAGGGCGGCCGCGGACATCGCGCAGGCCCTGATCGACAGTCCGGCCTTCGGGCAGGCCATCTCCGCAGCCGCCACCGCCCGCGAGAAAGCGGGTGAAGCGCAACGGGCGGCGATGGGGGCGCTCAACGTCTCCTCGCAGGACGAAGCCGAGAGGCTCGAACGTCGCCTCCGAGTGCTGTCGGAGCGGCTCGAGGAGTCCGAGGACCGGCTCGACCGCGCCCTGGCCCAGGTGCGCGATCTCACCAGCGAGATCGAGGCTCTGAAGAAGCCGGGAGGCGGGCCAACCGCATCGAAGGCTGCCGGGAGGCGATCGACATCATCGGAGGAGTCGCCTTGAGGTAAACACTAAGCCTCAAGTCGAGGGTTAGTTATCGTTCGAGTACCGCGGCGACAGACCCGCCGATGGGTTCGAAGATCCGCTCGAGTGCCGGTTCGTCCAGTCGAGTTCCGGAAGGTCCCCCGACGACCACGAGAACTGCCGCCGCGGCGACTCCGAGGGAATCGGCAGCTGCGAATGTCGCCGCTGTCTGGAGGTCCCTGAGCGGAACCGGCCCGGAGGCGGTCGGGGTCCTGTCGCGACGGGAGAGAAGATCGTGGCTGAAGACCTCGGCCGGTCCGGCGACCTCGGAAAGCGATCGGGTCAAGGTCGGGTCCGGCAGCACCGACCCGCTCCCACCCGCAAGCGACCGGCTCGTGCCGTCACCCGAATGGGCGCGGCTGACCAGGAAGGCGTCGCCGGGACGAGGCCTCCCCTCGACCGGTTCGTCCGCGTCGCAGACCGGGGCGGTGGCGACGCACGTTCCGAGGCGGACCATCCGCTTCACGCCCAGTTCGGCCAGGTCGCTGATCACGACGGCCGCACTCGGGCCGCCGATCCCGGTCGATTGCACGGTCAGAGGATGGCCGGCTCCGGTCTCCCCCGAATAACCCCAGAGGCCTCGTGACAGGTGACTCATCCTCGGCTGCACTGTGAGGGCCTGTCCCAGGGCGAAGGCCCGCCGCGGATCGCCGACGAGGATGACATCGGCGGCGGGTTCGAATATCGGAGAGAGGCGGACCGGCATCGTTTCGTGGCGGGACGCTACCGGGGCGCGTAAACTGGAGCCATGGCCGACGATTCGAGTACAGAGAGCGGACGCGGACTCCCCGACGGCTTGCGAGAGGCCATCGAAGGGGCGTTCGCGGCAACCGAGAAGACGCGCGACCGCGCCCAGGACCTCACCGGCCGGACGATGGACCGCGCCCAGGGGCTGGTCGACGAGGTCTCGAGGCGGGGCATGGACGCCCGCGGCAGCCTTGAGGGACTGCGGCTCGTCAGTCGCGACGAACTACACAGCCTGGAGACCCGGCTCGAGGAGTTGGCAGAGCGGGTCGCGAAGCTCGAGTCGGGGTCCGGTTCCGAAGCCGAGAGTTGAGCATGGCCGAAACCGGTCGTGTCGTGATAGTCGGGGTCTCTACCTACTGGGGCTCCGAGCTGGCCCGGACGCTGGGCCGCAATCCCGGGGTCAGCGAGATAATCGGAATCGACACTTCGCCGCCGGAGGTCGACCTCGGCACGGCCGAGTTCGTCGAGGCGGACATAAGGAATCCGGTCATATCGCGCATCCTCCCCGCACTCGATCCCGACGTGGTGGTTCACTGCGGCATCGTTCTCTACCCGGAGCGCGATCGTCCGTCGCGCGCACTCCACGACATCAATGTGATCGGGACCCTCCAACTGCTGGCGGCTTGCGAAAAGGTCGAAAAGCTGAAGGCACTCGTAGTACGCGGCTCGGCGGCCATCTACGGAAGCTCCCCGGGCGCCCCGGCGTTCTTCACCGAGGACATGGCGCGACGGCTCCCTCTCGTCACCCGCTTCCAGCGGGACGTCAGCGAGCTCGAGGGCTACTTCGACAACTTCGCCAGACGCCACCCTCAGATCACCTGCTGCATGCTCAGGTTTCAGACCGAAGTCGGCCCGGGACTGGACAACCCGTTCATCCGCTACCTGTCGCTGCCGGTGGTGCCGACCCAGCTCGGGTTCGATCCGCGGCTGCAGCTTCTTCACTCGGTCGACGCGACCGGCGCGCTCGCTGCGGCCACTGTCAACCCGGTCCGGGGTGCGGTCAACGTCGCTCCGGACGGAGCTATCTCGCTCAGCCGGCTGCTCAAGCTCTCGGGCCGGTCGTCGGTCGGGGTGCCTCCCGTGATCGCGGGCGTTCTGCTGAAGCGCGTCGGCAACCTGCTTGGCACCGGCGGCATGAGCAAGGACGGCCAGATCCTGCTGCGTTACGGCCGGGGCTGTGACAACCGTCGCCTGCGCGAGGAAGTCGGATACGAGCCCGCCTTCGACTCCGAGGGCGCGGCCAGGGACTTCGCTGCGAAACGTCACGGGATGTCGGCGATCTTTCCCTCACCCCATCCGGGTTCGCCGGTGAGGAGCCTCGGACGATGAGCGAGACGGGTCTGGAACTCGAGTGGGCGCAGACCGTCCAGGACAGCATGGAGAAGGTCCTGAGACGTTTCGCCGGTGAGTACCACGAGGACGAATACGGATTCGACGAGGAGTTCGCCGAGGCCGTCTTCCCGATCTGGGAGTTCCTTTACACACGGTGGTGGAGGGTCGAGGTGGAAGGGGTGTCGAACGTCCCCGGTCACGGCCGTAGCCTGCTGGTCGCAAACCACTCCGGGGCGATCTTCCCGTTCGACGCGATCATGATGGGTACCGCGATCCAGAAGGAGCACCCGCTGCCGCGCTGGACCCGCGCCCTGGTACTCAACTGGGCCTTCGACCTTCCCTTCGTCAGCTATTTCATCCGCCGCATCGGCGGGGTGGCCGCCAACCCGGCAAACCTCTCCCGGCTGCTCGGGCAGGATGAGCAGGTGATGGTCTTTCCGGAGGGGGCCAAAGGCTTCGGAAAGCCGTTCGGGGAGCGTTACCGGGTCCAGCGCTTCGGCCGGGGTGGATTCGTCGAAGTTGCTCTGGAGACCGGGTCCCCGATCGTGCCGGTGGCTGTTGTCGGGGCGGAAGAGATCTACCCCAAACTGGGCGAGTCCGGGGTACTGGCCAGGCTGTCGGGCGCCCCGTATGTGCCGATCACCCCGCTCTTCCCGATGCTCGGGCCGCTCGGCCTGCTTCCGTTGCCGTCCCGCTGGAGGATCGAGTTCCTCGAGCCGATCGACCTCTCCGGCTACGGCCCGGGTGCCGGCGAGGACCGCGCACTGGTCTTCGACATCTCCGAGCAGATCCGCGAGATGGTGCAGGAGGCGCTCTACCGCGGCCTGGTCAAGCGCGGCTCCGCCTTTCTCTAGTCCACGGGCTCAGGCCGGACTCCCACGGGCTCAGGCCGGACCCCCAACGGGCTCGGGCCGGACCCAGGGGTTCGGCGGTCGTTTTCCGATCTCACAGGATCCGGACGGCGATTTCCTCCGACTGGCCAAACGGACCCGGCCCCCTGGAACCTAGGTTTGCCCGGTCGGCCGTTCGTCAGAGGTGGCCGCAGGGCCGGGTCCGCAGGAAACAGGAGGAAGTACTCGCATGAGCGTCAAGAAATCAGCTGTAGCTTCGCTTCTGGCGATGTTCGCCGCACTGGTCGCACCGGGCGGGGCGTCGGCGACGGTTGCAGAAGACCTTGCCGCGAAGTCGCTTGAACTGGACATGGTCTGGGTGGCGCTCGCCACCGTCCTCGTTTTCCTCATGCAGGCGGGCTTCATGTTTCTTGAGATCGGTTTCTCGAGGATGAAGAACGCCGGCACGGGGGTGGCCAAGGTCTTCATCAACCTCGCAATCGTGACCATCGCCTGGTGGGCGATCGGCTACGGCATCGCCGGCTTCGGCGAAGGCGGATTCGCCGACTTCATCGGCACCGACGGGTTCTTCTTCCATTTCGACCAGGACATCCTCGGAACCGCGGTCACCTCGGACACGGCGATGCTGATGCTGTTCGGACTCGCCTTCTGTGCGGTTTCGCTGGCGATCGTCTGGGGTACGACCCTGGAGCGGATCAAGTTCGGCGCCCATGTGGTTTTCGCGGTCATCTTCGGCGCGCTGATCTATCCGACGGTCGCCCACTCCGTCTGGGGCGGCGGTCTGCTCTCCGACGTCGGGGGCAAGCCGGTGATGGACTTCGCCGGCTCCTCCGTCGTCCACCTCACGGGTGCCACTGCCGGCCTCGCGGCGCTACTCCTGCTCGGCGCCCGCAAGGGCAAGTACGGGCCCGACGGTTCGGCCCGGGCGATCCCCGGCCACTCGATGCCGCTGGTCGGGCTCGGCGTGATCATCCTCTGGGTCGGCTGGTTCGGATTCAACGGCGGCTCCACCTTCGTCACCGAAGGCTCGTTCTTCGGCGAAGTGATGCTGAACACCCAGCTGGCGGCAGCGGCGGGGGTGATCGGCGCGAGCTTTCTGGTCTACGTCAAGACCCGGGCGCTCGATGTCGGCATGGCCGGAAACGGCGCGATCGCGGGCCTGGTCGGCATTACGGCCGGCTGCGGTTTCGTGGAGTACTGGGCAGCGCCGGTCATCGGGTTGCTGGCAGGCTTCCTGGTGGTCTGGGGCGTCCTCGCTTTCGAGAAGCGCCTCGACGATCCGATCGGGGTCCTCTCGGCTCACGGTCTGGCCGGTGTCTGGGGGACGCTCGCGGTCGGCATCTTCGGATCGCCGCGGCTGGTGGTCGACGGAGCCGGTTCCGGTATCTGGTATTCGATCTTCGGGGACCAGGCCTTCAGCTCGACTCTCGGTCAGTTCGGGGTCCAGGCACTTGCTGTCGCGGCCACCTTCGCCTTCGTACTGATCGCCTCCTACCTGGTGTTCGCCATCGTCAAGGCGACGATCGGGCTGAGGGTGTCGGAGACGGAAGAAGATGCCGGCCTCGACATTTCGAGCCACGGCATGTACGGCTACCCGGAAGCGTTCATCCCGCAGCCGGAATATCCTGCCGGCAACTTCACCCCGACCATGGCCGGTACCCCGCTGGCGCCCATGGAGACCACCAGCACCGAGAAGCTCTAGGAGGCTTTGAGCCAGATGAAGAAAATCGAAGCATTCATCCGCCACGAAGCGTTCGAGCCGATCAGGTCCGACCTGCTGGAAAAGGGGTTTCCCTCGATCTCGATCGTCGAGGCCAAGGGTTCCGGCCGGCAGAAAGGCATCGTTGAGAAGTACCGCGGCTCGACCGTGACCGTCAACGTCCGACCCAAGCTGAAGCTCGAGATCGTCGTTGCCGACACGGACAAGGATCTCATCGTCGAGACGATCCTTCGCCACGCCAGAACCGGAGATATCGGAGACGGCAAGATCTTTGTGATCCCGGTCGAGGAGGCGATCCGGATCAGGACGGGTGAGCGGGGGGACGAAGTAACACAGATCCACGCGAAATAGCCGGGAGCTGACGGCGTGCAGGACGGGGCCGTCCCGGCGGGCGCGTTGCCGTGTGCCCATCGGCCTTCACAGAGATGCCCGGCCTCCCTGTAGCCTCGTCGGTATGCCGGGTACCGAGCGCATCACGTTGAGCGAAG
>JAUQWL010000107.1 GCA_030835185.1 Solirubrobacterales bacterium
TCCTCGGCGCCGGCGTCCATCTCGGCCAGGGCTGCGTCGAGCGCGCGCCGCCGGGCGGTTCCGGGAACCAGTGCCTCCGGTCCGGAGCCGTTGAGCAGGAAAGGCTCGCGCGCGAATGCCGACGCGCGCTCGATATCTGAAGCTGAGGGAACCGCCTCTTCGGCGGGAACTGCTGTGCTCGGGGCCATAAGCCTTCGTACGTAGTCCCGACCCCGTTCATATTGCGGGCCGGACAGTGGATAGATGAGAGTCCCCGGCCGCGGCATCAGACTGCCCGGTGGCGACTACCTCCGTGGTCCGCAGATGGGTGGACCGATTGATCTGTATTTAATCACTGTTGACATGTTCAGGTCGTCCGACAGCAATATCCGTTGCGCCTGGCGAGGTTTCGTCGCCTTGCTGGCGGTCGCCGCGGTCGCCTCGATCGTTACCGGGTGCGGCGGCTCCGACTCCGTCTACGACGGCTCTCCGCCTCCCGACTACGGTGGTCTGGCCGACGCGCCGCCGCCGCTGGCCGCCCTGTACAGCCAGGGCAACGATCTGCTCCCCGGCGGCAGTGAGGCATTCGACAGACAGATGTCAGAAATCGAAGGCTTCCCTGCGGTGGTCAACGTCTGGGCGTCGTGGTGCGGGCCCTGCCGGGCGGAGTTCCCCCACTTCCAGAAGGTTTCGGCGAACCTCGGCACCGAAGTCGCCTTCATCGGGGTGAACTCCCAGGACGCCGAGTCTGCCGCCGCGACGTTCCTCGAAGAAAGCCCCCTGCCCTACCCGAGTTTCTCCGACCCTGAGAAGGAGATCACCGATCAGCTGGATGCCGGTCGCGGCCTTCCGGCGACCGCCTTTTTCAACGCCGCCGGCGAGCAGACTTTCACCAAGTTCGGCAATTACGAGGATCAGGCGGAACTGGAGGCCGACGTCGACCGGTATGCCCTCGAAGCCGGCTGAACGGGCCGCGCCCGCCTTCTTCTGGAGCCTTCGGTACGCCCGGCACGCCGGGACCGTTACGCTCGCAGTATGGAGTTGAGTGATCCGACACTGGTTTTCCTGCTGATCACGGTCGGGCTGGTCGGCCTGGGTGTCGAAGCCCTCACCCCGGGAGGCATCTTCCCCGGGCTGGTGGGTGCGATCGCCCTCGTCCTCGGCGTAATCGGCTACGCCGACATCGATGCGCCCGGCGTCGGTGCCGGTTTTCTTCTGGTTTCGATCGCGTTCTTCATCGCCGCAGCGGCCCTCAAGCGGTACCGCCCGCTGTCTGCCGCCGGTACCGGCTTCCTCGTCCTGTCGGGCATTTTCATGTTCGATCGTGGGTCCGACCCGACTTCGATCGCGGGCGTGGTGATCGGCGGACTGGTCCTCGGCGGCTTCATGATGTTCGTGGTGGAACGCGCCGGCACGGCTCGCTCGAGGCCGGTCAGGACCGGTTGGGAAGAGTTGATCGGCATGACCGGAGAGGTCCGGAACACGCTCAACCCGACCGGCCAGGTCTTCATCGACGGCGGACTCTGGAAGGCCGAACTCGCCCCCTCGGCGACCGCTGACGGTGCGATCGGGGTCGGCGAAAGCGTGCGGGTCGAGTCGGTCCGTGGCCTCACCCTGTTCGTAGTCCGGGCGATGCCCGGCAGTCCCCCAGTCCAGGAATCAGACACAGAAGGAGTTACCCGGTAATGGAAGTCGTAGGCGCCCTCGTGGTCATCCTCGCCATCTTCGCCCTGATCGTCCTGTTCTCGGCGATCAAGATCCTGCGTGAGTACGAGCGGGGAGTGATCTTCCGGCTCGGCCGTCTGATCGACACCAAGGGACCGGGTCTGATCCTGCTGATCCCGTTCATCGACCGGATGATCAGGATCGACCTGCGTACGGTCACGCTGAACATCCCGCCACAGGAAGTGATCACCCGCGACAACGTGCCGACCTCGGTCAACGCCGTCTGTTACTTCCGGGTGGTCGATCCAAACCGGGCGATCACCGACGTCGAGAACTACCTGATCGCGACGTCCCAGATCTCCCAGACATCGCTGCGGGCGGTTCTCGGCAAGGCTGAGCTGGACGAGATCCTGGCCGAGCGCGAGCGCCTCAACGAATCGCTGCAGAAGATCATCGACGAGCAGACCGAGCCCTGGGGCATCAAGGTGACCACGGTCGAGATCAAGGACGTCGAGATCCCCGAACAGATGCAGCGGGCGATGGCCCGTCAGGCCGAGGCCGAACGCGAGCGCCGCGCCAAGATCATCAACTCCGAGGGCGAGTACCAGGCGGCCGAGAAGCTGACTCAGGCGGCCGACATCATCAGCCGCAACCCGGCCTCGCTCCAGCTGCGATACCTGCAGACCCTGCTCGAGATCAGTGGCAACCAGAACTCGACCGTGATCTTCCCGCTGCCGATGGACCTGATCTCCGCCTTCCAGAGCAACATGAAGGATCTGCCCAGCGTCGTCGGTCGCAGCGACAACCCGGCAAACCCCGAGTACGTGAAGCCCGGGGACTCCACCGGTGGCGCCGGTGAAGAGAAAGCCCCCGACCCCGCCACGGATCCCGGCTCCAGGAAACCGACGCTGAAGGACATCGAGGAAGAGACCGGCGACGAGTAGCCGCAGTTGGCCTCTCCCGAGATCCGGATAGACCAGCTCACCGGTGCCAGGGTCCTGCTGGCCCCCGGCCGGGCGGAGCGCCCCGACCAGTTCGGACTGGATCCCTGGCGGCCGGGAGCCTCTGCGGACTGCCCGTTCTGCGAGGGCCACGAGGACCGGACCCCTCCCGAGATCGACGCCGACCGCCCCGACGGTCCGGCTTCCGGCGGCACCGGCTGGCGGACGCGCGCCTTCGAGAACCTGTACCCGGCCCTCGCGCCGAAGTCCGGCGGTGATGTCGGGTCCGGAGGCGATGTCGGGTCCCGCCCTGACGCTGCCTTCGCCAGTTCGGCCGATCCGCTGCTGGCCTCCACGCGGGGAGCCGACCCGGACATGTTCACCTCCCGGCCGGCGGTCGGCCATCACGAGGTGATCGTCAACTCTCCCGGTCACGTCGGCTCGCTGGCCAGGCTGGACGCCGGTCAACTCGCGATCGCCGTGGCGGCCTGGCGACGTCGCATGCTCGCTCATTCCGACGCCCCGTACGTCCAGCTCATCCTCAACCAGGGTCCGGACTCGGGGGCCTCGCTCGAACACAGCCACGCCCAGCTGGGCGCCACCCCGTTCGTACCGGCGGCCGTGGCCCGCGAGCGCGAGCGCTTCAACTCCTACCGCGAGCGCACCGCCGGTGCCAGCCTGCTCGGGGAGGTCTTGCGCGAAGAGATCCGCCGTGACGACCGCCTGGTCGCGATCGACGACGAGGTCGCGCTGGTCTGTCCCTGGGCTTCCCGCTTCCCGTTCGAGATGCGGCTGATCCCGCGACGGCCGTCGCCCGGCTTCGAGACCGACGAAGTCGGCGCTTCGATGCTCCACCGCGCCGTCCAGGCTCTCGATTCGCTGGTCGAAGGAGAGCTGCAGATGAACCTCTGGGTCAAGACCGCCCCGCGCGGGGTCGAGTACTTCCACTGGCATCTGGACCTCGCCCCCCGCCTCGAGCCCTTCTCGTCCTTCGAGATGGCGACCGGCGTCGACATCAACGTGATCCCGCCCGAGACCGCCGCGGCGAAGCTGCGCGAAGCGATCGCGTAGGGTCCGGGCCATGACCATCGAAAACCGCCCCATCCCTCGCTTCATGGCCGACGCCTCGCAGCACGGCATCCCTCACGGACGTTTCGCCGAGCGCCTCTCGAGCGTCTTCCGCGACGCGTGTGCCGAGATCGCCGACCTTCCCGAAGGGACCGGTCTGCCGGAAGCGATCACCTGGTTTCCCGAGCGCGCATGGAGTGGCCGCGTGTGGGTGCCGGCCAGCGCGAGCGGCCAGGCCGTGATGAAGGACGAAGACGGCGAAGGCGATGACGAACCGGTCGAGATCGAGTTCTTCGGTTTCGTCAGCTTCATCCAGCCGGTCGGCGGGGACCCGGAAGACTTCCGCGCCTCAGCCGACTTCACCGACGTGATCGCCGCCGACAACCCCGACTGGACGATCGACCTCGGCGACGAGGTGATCGGCAAGTGGGAGGGCGAGCAGGGCCGGACCGCCGACGTGACCCTGGTCTGGGGCCGCTCTCTGGTTCGCGACGCCTACGCCGTCACCGCCGAGATCGACGGCACGACCGTCGATCAGGACCCGCTCTTCGAGGACCGCTTCACGCTGATCGCCCCCGACGCCCTCAAGAACTACGGCGACGACCATTACCTTGACATCCACCTCTGGAGCGAGCGCGGTCGCGAGGTCGCACGGGAGAGCCTCTATGACATCGAAGAGAGTGAACCGGAAGCCCAGCCCGGGGACTGAGGCCACAGCTCGCCTCGAAACTGCCACCGGCCCGGCCTTCGAGCCTGCAGCCGGTCGGGCCTTCGAGCGCCCGGTCTGATTGGATCCCGGCAATGAGCTCCCAGATGCTGGACGTCTTCCGTGACCTGATCGACCGCGAAACCGATGGACCGGTGCTGTCCGTCTTTTGCCGAACCGACCCACGGGACCCTGCGAACGTAAGCGAGACGCCCGGCTGGCTGGTGGCTCTGAGAAACGGTCTCCGCGACGCTGCCGCCCGGGTCGAAGGCGACCACGAGGCGACCGAGGCGATCCGTCGGCTGAGCAAGGAGGCCGAGAACCGGCTGACCATGGCGTCGGCCCACGAACGTGGCCGCAGTGTCGCCCTCTTCCTCAGTGCCGACGGCACGATCGACATCTTCCACACTTTCCAGATCCCGCTGCGTGACGACTTCGTCGTACTCGAGGACGGGATCGTCATCTGGCCGGCCATGGACCTGCTCGAGCGCGGACAGCGGACCGGAATCGTCCTGCTCAGCCAGGACCAGATTCGTCTGTTCGAATGGGAAGACGGTGTGGTCAACGACCTCGAGTCCTCGGTTTACAACCTCGAGCTCGGTGACTGGCGCCAGTACCGCGGCGCCGGCGGCGCCGGCGGCAGCGGACGCACCGTGCACAGCGCCAGCCACGTCGACTCCTACGAAGACCGGGTCCACGCCTGGCGCACCCGCTTCATCAAGGATGCCGCCGGGAACATCGCCGAGTCGACCAAAGACCTGAAGCTCGAGCGTCTCGTGGTCGTCGCCGATCCCGATCTCAGTGGCGAGTTCATGGAGGCGCTGCCTCAGGGACTTCGCGAGCGGGTCGTCACTGTCGTAGCGCTCAACCTGATCGACGCCACCGCGCCTGACGTGGCGGATCACCTCGACGAGCACCTGCGCCAGGCCTGGCGTGAGCAGGTGAACGAATTCGCCGATCACGCCCTCGCGCGGATCAAGGCCGGCGATCGCGGGGCCGGTGGTCCCGACCAGGTTGTCGCCGCCCTGATGGAAGGCAGGGTCGAACACGTGATCATGGATCCGTTCTTCGAGTTCGACGAAGCTGACCTCTCCAACGGAGTCCGCGAGGCGATCACCAACGCTGGCGAAGAGACCGCCCGCGAGGCCGCAGTCGAAATCGCCCTTCGCACCGGCGCCCACGTCAGCTCGGCTTCGGTCGAGGAGGTCCCGGCCCTGGCCGAGGCCGACGGTGTGCTCGCCCTGCTGCGCTACTGAGCCGGACCGGGCGGCCCCGGGCATGCTCCCTGGCACGCCACACCGATCAGTCTGAATCAGTACCCCGAGCTGGATTCGCACAGGCGCCCCGTCCGGGGTCTCCGGGCTGGTAGTGGCGCGGATCCGCACGCCCAGGGCGTGCCGAATTACGCCACTTCGGATAACTGCAGCCGCCGGCCCGTAGTGGTGCGGATCCGCACGCTCCCAGCGTGCTGAAGTTCGCCACTACGCCGGATGACCCGAACTGCGTCGGTTTCCCCGAGTCGTGCCAGGCACGCCCGGTCATGGATTCGGTCACGCGGCGCGGATCAGGCCCGCGGCGCGGATCAGGCCCGCGGCGCGGATCAGGCCCGCGGCGCGGATCAAGCCGATTCAGTACCCCGAGCTGGA
>JAUQWL010000007.1 GCA_030835185.1 Solirubrobacterales bacterium
GGCGCCCACGTGCTCGACGTGTGCGTCGCCCTGGTCGAGCGCGCCGACGAGGACGAGCAGATGCGGGAGGTCGTGAAGCGGATCTCCCTGACGCAGCCGGCACCGATCCAGGTCGATTCGACCGAACCCGAGGTAATCAGAACCGCACTCGAACAGATCCCCGGCCGGGCGATCGTCAACTCGGTCAACCTCGAAGCCGGACGGGACAAACTCGACACCGTGGTGCCGATTGCAGAGGCTCACGGTGCCGCGCTGATCGCGCTTACGATCGACGAGGTCGGCATGGCCAAGACCGCAGACCGCAAGCTCGAAATCGCCCGGCGCATAACCGATCTGGTCTGCGGTGAACACGGGCTCGAGCCCGAAGCACTGATCTTCGACGCGCTCACCTTCACCCTGACCACCGGTGATGAAGAGTGGCGTCCTTCCGCAGTCGAGACGATCGAGGGAATCCGCCTGATCAAGAAGGAGATCCCCGGGGTCAAGACCTCGCTCGGCGTATCCAACGTTTCGTTCGGAGTCGGCCAGCCGGCCCGCGCGGTACTCAACTCGGTCTTTCTCCACCACTGCGTCGAAGCCGGACTCGACCTGGCGATGGTCAACCCGAACCACATCAAGCCTTACGGCGAGATCCCCGACAACGAACGCGAGCTGACCGACGACCTCGTCTTCAACCGCAGCGAGGACGCCCTCGAGAAGTTCATCGGTCACTTCGAGTCCAAGGGCGAGGAGTCCGAGGAGGAGAAGGAGAACCCGACCGCCGGCATGGAACCCGAAGAGGCGCTCCACTTCCACATCCTCCGCCGCCGCAAGGAGGGGGTCGAGGACTGGATCGACGCTTCAGTCGAGAAGATCGGTGCGGTTCCGACGCTCAACGACGTGCTGCTTCCGGCGATGAAGGAGGTCGGTGACAAGTTCGGGGCCGGCGAACTGATCCTGCCCTTCGTCCTGCAGTCGGCCGAGGTGATGAAAAAGGCGGTAGCCCGCCTGGAGAACTATCTCGACCGGATCGAGGGCCACTCCAAGGGCAAGGTGGTGATCGCCACCGTCTTCGGCGATGTCCATGACATAGGCAAGTCGCTGGTCAATACGATCCTGACCAACAACGGCTACACCGTGGTCGACCTCGGCAAACAGGTCCCGGTCGATACGATCATCGACGCCGCGGTCGAGCACAAAGCCGACGCGATCGGCCTTTCCGCACTGCTGGTCTCGACTTCAAAGCAGATGCCGATCGCGATCCGCGAACTCCATGAACGCGGTCACGACTTCCCGGTCCTCATCGGTGGAGCGGCGATCAACCGCGACTTCGGCCGTCGTGTGCTCTACCCGTTCGGCAAGGAGTCGGACGAGATCTACAACCCGGGAGTCGTCTACTGCAAAGACGCCTTCCAGGGCCTCGACACGATGGACGCGCTGGTCGAACCCGAGCAGCGCGCCGCCCTGCTGGAGAAGCTGCGTGGCGAGGCAGAGACCTTCCGCAACAAACCCGTGGTCGAGGACGACGGTCCGCCGGTGACCGACAGCTCCGTTCGCTCCGACGCCGATCCGGATGCGCCGATCCCGGCGCCGCCGTTCTGGGGCAGCCGCGAGATTCCGGTCGACTTCGACGACGTCTTCAACCATCTGGACCTCCACGTGCTGTTCAAGCTCCACTGGGGTGGGCGCGGGGTCAAGGGCGAGGCCTGGGAGAAACTGGTCTCCGAGGACTTCCGTCCTCGACTGGAGCGCATGTGGTCCGAGCAGGAGTACCTCCATCCCAGGGCCATCCTCGGCTACTTCCCCTGCAACGCCGAGGGCAACGAACTGGTGATCTTCGACCCGGAGGATCACGACCGCGAGATCAACCGCCTGGTCTTTCCCCGCCAGCCGAAGCACGACCGGATCTGCCTGGCCGACTTCTACCGACCGCTCGGCGACGACGGGGTGCGCGACGTGGTCGCCCTCCAGGGCGTCACCGTCGGTTCCGAAGTCACCGAGGTCATGGACAGGCTCGAGGCCGACGGCGAGTTCGCCGAGCAGCTCTTCACCCACGGCCTCGGCGTCCAGTCGGCCGAGGGCCTGGCCGAGTGGCTCCATCAGGAAGTCCGCAGCCAGCTCGGCATCGGCCCGACCCAGGGTCGCCGCTACTCATGGGGCTACCCGGCCTGTCCCGAACAGTCCGAACACACCAAGGTCTGGAACCTGCTCGAACTCGAGCGGATCGGCATGTACCTCTCCGGCGGCTACGCCGTCATGCCGGAGCAGTCCACCGTGGCGATCATCAGCCACCACCCCCAGGCGGTCTACTTCGGCATGAAATCGGGCTTCATTCCGAAAGACGGCCCCTCAGAGGACGAAGTGATCGCCCTTTCCGACCGCAGCGCCAACCCCCCCGAAGAGAATCCCTCCGGGGATCCGGAAGAGGCGATGGACGCGGTCAGCGGCGAGGCGGCGCAGAAAAGAACCACATAGACGTGAGGATCCGCTCCGCTTGCCACACGCTCGCCGGATCGGCCGGCGAGGCTAGCATCGGGGCATGGTGAATCCTTCAGGTGAGCAGTTCGAGTTGAGGTACGGTGACCAACGGGCGACGATCGTCGAGGTCGGCGGTGGGATCCGGGAGTACGAGGCCGGCGGGCGCGCGGTCCTCGACCCCTATCCGGTCGACGCGATCTGCGACGGCGCCCACGGGGCGCCGCTCATCCCCTGGCCGAACCGTCTGGCCGACGGCCGTTACACCTTCGACGGCGAGCAGTTCCAGGTCGCCCTGACCGAGCCCGAACAGAACAACGCGATCCACGGTTTCCTGCGCTGGAGGCCGTGGTGCGCCGCGGATCGGGAGAGGGATCGCGTGACCGTTCAGACCAGCCTGTTCCCCCTCGACGGCTATCCGTTCAGCCTCGCCGTCCGGATTTCCTACGAGCTCGGCGATGACGGGTTGATCGTGACCACGACCGCTGAGAACGCCGGCGGCCGGCCCTGCCCGTTCGGCCACGGCCAGCACCCCTATCTGGCTCCCGGACGCGGCCTGATCGACGACTGTGAGCTCCAGCTCGCCGGTCACACCCGCATCCTCACCGATGAACGCCAGCTTCCCGGTGGAACCGAACCGGTGGCAGGGACAGACTTCGATTTCCTCGAGCCACGCCCTCTCGGCGCCACCGAGATCGACTTCGCCTTCACCGATCTCGACCGCGACGCCGAAGGCAGGGCCTGGACCAGGCTCACCGGACCGGACGGGGCCACGGCCGGGATCTGGGTGGATGAGAGCTATCCGTTCGTCCAGACCTACACCGGGGACACCCTCGCCCCCGACCGGGCGCGGCGCGGGCTCGGTACCGAGCCGATGACGTGCGCTCCCGACGCGTTCAACAACGGTGACGGGCTGCTTCGCCTGGAACCGGGCGAGTCGGTGACCCTCACCTGGGGTGCCCGGCTTTCCTGAAAGCCGGCGCTCGGCCGCACGAAGGCGTTGCCCGTCGATCCCGCCGGGACAGGCAGCTTCCCTGAAAGCCGGACTGCAGCCGGCTCGTTGTTAGAGTCGAATGCGGTGAGCGAGACTCAACGCGGAAAACAGGCGGCTTCCCAGACGCTGCTGATCCTCGGAGCGAGCGGGGATCTCACCGCGAGGTTGCTCCTTCCGGGCCTCGGATCGCTTCTGGCAGCCGGCCAGGCCGGCGACCTGCTCCTGATCGGCACGGGCAGCGACGAGCTCGACGACGAGGACTGGCGAAGCCGGGTCGCGAAATCGTTCGCCACGTCCGGGGCCGGCGGCGCCGAGGCCGGCGAGATCGTGGAGAGCACCTATTACATGGTCACTGACGTGACCCTCGAAACCGACCTGCGACGACTGCTCGGGTCATGTGAAGGCGAGCCGATCATCTACTTCGCCCTGCCGCCGCAGGTCACCGTGAAAGCCTGCGAGGCTCTCGCCGGGATCGACGTTCCCGAAGGCACCAGGCTGGTGATGGAAAAGCCTTTCGGCACCGACGAAGCCGGCGCCCGGTCACTGAACGAGCTGGTGACCGGCATCGTCCCCGAGCAGCAGATCCATCGGGTCGACCACTTTCTCGGGGTCTCCACGGTCCTGAACATCGTCGGGCTTCGCTTCGCCAACCGCGTGCTGGAGCCGGTCCTGAACTCCCAGCACGTCGAAAGCGTAGAGATCATCTGGGATGAAAGCCTCGGGCTGGAAGGGCGCGCCGGCTACTACGACCACGCCGGAGCGATGGTCGACATGATCCAGAGCCACCTGCTGCAGGTTCTCTCGATCCTGACGATGGAGGCCCCGGCCTCTACAAACGCACGGGACTTCCGTGACGAAACGGCCCAGATCCTCCGCGCGACCAGGATCTGGAACGACGACCCGACCGGGTCGAGCCGCCGCGCACGCTACGCGGCCGGTCAAGTCGACGGGCGAGCGATGCCCGACTACACCGACGAGCCCGGCGTCGACCCCGCGAACGACACCGAGACCCTGGCCGAGATCGTTGTCGGTGTCTACAACTGGCGCTGGAGCGGGGTCCCGTTCACGCTTCGTTCCGGAAAGGCCCTCGGCAATCCCCGCAAGGAAGCGGTCTTCACTTTTCGCCCGACCCCGCACACGCCCGAGGGGCTGACCGGTCCCGACCGGCCCGACCGGCTCAGGATCGGTCTGGGATTCGGGGCGGACACTCTCCGCCTGGACCTGAACATCAACGGACCCGGCGACCCGAAATCGATCGAGCCGGTCACGCTCGAAGCCTCTTTCGGAGAAGGAGAGCTTCCGGAATACGGCGAGGTCCTGAAAGGCGTACTCGACGACGACCCGACGCTCTCGGTCCGGGGCGATGCCGCCGAGCAGTGCTGGCGCATCATCGAGCCGGTACAGGCCGCCTGGGCGGCAGGAGAGGTGCCGATGGACGGATACGACGCGGGCAGCAGTGGTCCCGAAACCTGGCCGGACTCCGCTCAGCCGGCCGGCTGACGGATCCGGACCCGCAGCCGGTTCTCCATCCCATCCGGTCAGGCCCGGTGCCGGCTCATCTGCCGATCCCGTAGAGATCCCGCCACCCCGCGAGATCCCCGGCCGAAGCCTGAGAGCCGTACGGGCCTTTGCCCAGAACCGCCGTGGCCCCGCAGAAGGCTCCGAGACTGATCGCATCCGCGACTTCGTAGCCCATCCCGAGCCCGTAGGTCAGACCGGCGGCAAAAGTATCTCCCGCGCCGTAACTGTCGCCGAACGGCCCCGGCACCGGGATCGACCGCCACCGGGTGAGTGTGCCGTCGGCAGCCTCGAGCGACCCCCCCAGGGCACCGTCGGTACGAACCACCCAGTCCGGAACCGGATCGACATCGCCGCGGCTGTACTGCTCGCCCAGGTCGTTGGCGCTGGACACCAGCACGTCGATCCTGACACCGGCCCGGTAGAGCGTCTCCCGCGCCCTTACGCTGGCCACGAGTTTCCGGGCCCGGCGGGCGGCGCGCAGGGCATCCGCGTCTCCGGCAGTGAAATAGACCGCCTCCAGTCCGGCGAACCTCCGCCAGGGCAGATCATCACCGCCGCGGGCTCCCTGTCTGTCACCGACCGTCGTGATCGTTCTCTCTCCATCCGAATCGAGATGGACGAAAGCCCGGCGCTGGGGAGAAGCCCGGCGTGCGGCGTGAACCTCAACACCCCTTGCTTCAAGGCTGGGTGCGACAACGTCGGCGATTTCATCGTCTCCCAGCGCGGTGAGGAACAGGCAGGATCCGTTCAGCCTCGCGATCTGAACCGCTGCGACCGCGCCGCCGCCGGCCGCCTGCCTCGCGACCTCTTCGGCGTGGACGATCTCGCCCGGCTTCGGTACGTGCTCGACGCTCACGAACTCGGCCCACTCGGCATGGCCGACGACCGCGAACTTCGCCGGCGCGTTCATGGCCGGCCCGGACTCTCCCGCCAAGCGATCAGCCCGGCTGTTTCGACAGGCACGTCGAGTTGCGGGCAGTGGCCGACATCGTCGAGCAGGATCCAGTCGGCATGAGGAAAGCCGGCAGCGCGGAAGCGTTCGGCCGCTGAAGGCCAGGGGAGAATCCGGTCGCTCGTCCCCCAGACGATCCTGACCGGGCACTCGACCTTTTCCGGATCGAGGCTCCAGTCGATCTCCCGCCCGAGATCGATCATGCGGTCGGCCGCATCACAGGATGAAACGCCCCTGACCTGGTGGGCGATCAGCTCGGCCGGTATGTGTTCGTAGTTCTCGACGATCAGTTGAGTCGCCTGACGGCGCCCTTCGGGACTCGAGACGATCGCGTCGATGTGCGGTACCGCGGCGGCGACCATCTGCCGCAGCGTCCGGAAGTACTCCGAGAGTTCGTCGCTGAGACCGCCGTCTCCCAGCCAGCCGCCGGCCGGGGCCAGGGCGACCACCGAGCTGGCTCGTCCCCGCTCGGCAAGCTGAAGCGCGACGAAGCCGCCGAGTGAGTTGCCGGCGACCTGCGCGGTCTCGAATCCGGCTTCGTCCATCGCCGCTTCGATTGAATCGACCAGGCTGCTTTCGTCGAACTGACCGGGCAAACCGGGGCCGCCGGCATGTCCGGGCAGAGTCGGTGCCAGCACATCGTGATCGCGCTCCAGAGCTGGAAGGACGAGCTCCCAGGAACGCCAGGTGTCGGTGAAGCCGTGGATCAGGACCAGGGGCTCTCCCGAGCCTCCACGGTGGAGGGCTGTGAACTCCGCATTCACGCTTCGGGTCCTCCGGCAGCCGGCCTCTCGCCGGATTTCCGGCCGAACATGACCGCGTAGCCCCTGTCCTTGAACAGACAGTCGACATCCTCGAAACCTGCCTCGGCCAACCACGCGAGCTGGTCGGGAAGCGGGCTGAGGTGATCGGCGGTCATGCGATCCTCAGCCGCAGCCCACTCGGCGTCATCGACCCCCGCCCGACGGGCCTCGAACTCGTGCCAGCGACGGTATTCAGCGTCGAGAAACGGTGTCGGGCCGAGAACGTGCTCGGAATTCACGAATACGCCACCCGGCCTCAGGATGCGAAAGGCCTCGGTGAAGACGTGCCGCTTGCCGTGGTCCTCGAGATGATGGATCGCGAGGGCTGAGACGACCGCGTCCCAGGGTCCGTCGGGCAGAGCCGAATACATGTCGCCATGGACGAAGCCGGCGCGACGTCCACTCAGCGCCTCCCGGGCTCTTTCGAGCATCAGCTCGGCGCCGTCGAACAGGGTCACCTCGCAACCCGGGTAGGCATCGAGGAGGAAGCCGGCGAGCATGCCCGTCCCGGCGCCGAGATCGAGGATGCGGCCCGGGCTCCCGCCGGTGAGGGCCACCGCTTCAACCGCGGTGCCGTAGAAGGAGTCGAACGGCGGGACGATCCGGCGCCGGTCCGCATCGTAGGTCGCAGCGTGCTGATTGAACTTGGGTATCGCCCCGGGCATCGCACGATCCTAATCAGCCCACGCGGCCGACCGGAGGTCCGGGGAGAATCCCAGCAGATATGGTCGGAGTATGAACGCGCCCGACAGCAGGCGGGAAACGCACGGGACGGAACCCGAGGGGCGTCTGCGGCCGGGCCACGAATGGAGAGAGCAGGCCCGTTCGGAGAGGTGGCTCGAGATCCGGGACCGGCTTCCCGGCGGCGCGCAGATGCGTGAGGTCCTGCTCAACGACGTGATCGGCGATCGCCGGCCCCGGCGGGTTCTCGATCTCGGCACCGGCGGCGGCGCACTCGTCGCC
This sequence comes from Solirubrobacterales bacterium, assembly GCA_030835185.1. Lineage (GTDB taxonomy): Bacteria > Actinomycetota > Thermoleophilia > Solirubrobacterales > 70-9 > 67-14. The sequence continues at coordinate 7,688 of JAUQWL010000007.1, forward strand.
GATGTGCGATCGGTCGCCCCCGAGGCCGAGGCTTACGGGCTCGACATCTCTCCTCCCCTGCTGGCCGCCGCCCGAATGCGCTTCGCCGGCGAAAAGGGGATCCACTTCCGCGAACACGACCTGGCCGAACCCCTGCCCGCCGATCACGGTCGCTTCGACCTGATCCTCTCCGCGTGGGTCATCCACCACCTGCCCGACCGAAGGAAGCAGGCGCTCTACCGCGAGGCCTTCGACCTGCTGGAACCGGGTGGGTTCTTCTGCAACATGGACCTGGTCGCCCTGCCCACGGCCGAACTTCAGCGGCGGGCGCTCTCTGTTTTCGCCTCGATGGACGAGGAAGACTCTTCCGACAAGCCGGCGCCGGTTGATACCCAGCTCGGCTGGCTGCGCGAAAGCGGATTCGAGAACGTCGACTGCTACTGGAAGTGGCTGGCCACGGCGATGCTGGTCGGAGAACGCCCCGCCTGAGACTCAGCCGTCCTCGATCAGCGGTACAAAACGTACGCGTTCGTCTTCGTCGACGATTACGTTTCCGTCCCGCTTGCTGACCAGCATCAAGTGCTGGTCGCGCCCGTCCACCGGGATTACCATGCGGCCCCCCTCGGCAAGCTGGTCGATCAGGGCCGGAGGTGCGCCGTGCTCCGCAGCTGCCGCCACATTGATCGCCTCGTAGGGTGCCTCCGGAGGCCAACCCAGGCTGCCGTCACCCTGAAGCAGGGTGACGTTCTCTATGCCCGCGGCCTCCAGCGAACGGCCCGCGGCAGCACTCAGGTCCTCGAACCGCTCGATCGAGATGACCCGGGCAGCGAGCCGGGAGAGCACCGCAGCGTGATAGCCGGAACCGGTGCCGACGTCCAGCACCGTCTCGTCGCCCTTCAGCCCGAGCAGCTCGCACATGCGGGCTACGATCAGTGGCTGCGAGATCGTCTGGCCTTCGCCGATCGGCAGCGGCTCGTTCTCCCAGGCCAACGCGCGAAGCGACTCAGGGACAAAAAGCTGCCGGGGCACCTCCGCGATGGCAGCGAGTACACGCGGGTCGCTGATCTCACCGGAGATCTCGTCGATCAGTCCGAGGCGGTCCATGAAGCCAGCTTAGAGCCTATCTCGCCAGGGCCACGAAACCAGGGTGCCGGTCCGGGCGCGGGCGTTATCCGGCTTTGTTGCCGTACTCGTAGAAACCCCTGCCCGACTTGCGGCCGAACCTTCCCGAGGCGACCATGCGCTTGAGGATAGGCGGGGGTGCGTACTCGTCGCGCTTGAACTCTTCGTAGATCGAGTTGCAGACCTCGTAGAGCACGTCGAGGCCGATGAAGTCGCAAAGCTCGAGCGGCCCCATCGGATGCCCGCAGCCCAGGCGCATGCCCTGATCGATGTCCTCGGGCGTGGCGAACTCCTCCTCGTACATGCGCACCCCGGCCATCAGGTAGGGCACCAGCAGCATGTTCACCACGAAACCGGAGCGGTCCTTGGTCTCGATCGAGCGTTTGCCGATCACCTCGCAGAAGCGTCTCGCCTTGACGATCGTCTCTGTCGAGGTATCGAGTGCGACGACGATCTCGACCAGCTTCATCACCGGTACCGGTGCGAAGAAATGCAGGCCGCAAACGCGTTCCGGCCGCTGCAGGGCCCCCGCCAGCTCCGCGATCGGGATCGAGGAGGTGTTCGACGCGATCAGGGCATCGTGCGAGACGTCGGCCTCGATGCTCCGCATGACCTCGAGCTTGAGCTTCAGATCCTCAGGCACGACCTCGATCGCCAGGTCGACGTCGGCGATGTCGCGCAGGTCGTCCGCGACGGCGATCCGCTCCAGTGCGTCGTCCATGTCGGCCTGCTCGATCTTGCCCCCGCCGACGGCCCGCGAAAGCGACTTGCCGATTCGATCAAGCAGACCGGAGCGACGGACCGGATCGGCTTCGAAGACGATAACGGGCAGACCCGCGATGGCCGTGGACTCGGCGATGCCCGAGCCCATGAAACCGCCACCGACCACCCCCACGGCCTTGATATCGCTCGCCATGACTGTGCCTTCACCGCCGTCGGATTCCATAGCTCCAGAATCTAGCGAACGGAGTAGCGATGCTGTTCGTGAGACGTTTCCCGAGGCACCGCGACCGGTGGTTCCCGATCAAACCGGCGCAGACTTCGACGGGATCAGCTGAGACCGGCGGCCCGGGCGGCGTGGCGGATCGCTTCGGCTTCGATCGGCCTGACCCCGCTGGGAACGTCCATTTCGACCGGGTCGGCTTCGAGGGTGGGCTCGAGACCGGCCAGGGCCTCGAGGGTGGCCAGTACGCAGAATGGCATGTGATCGACGCTGTAGCCGCCCTCCTGGATGGCGGCTATGCGTCCGGCGGCCGCGGATCCACGCGCTTCGGCCAGGTCGACGATTCGGCGGGTCATCCGGCGAAAACCTTCGGTGGTGACGCTCATCCGGCCGAGCGGATCGCAGGCTCCGGCGTCCTGGCCGCTGGAAAGCACGATCAGCTCCGGGTCGAAGCCGGCAAGTGCGGGCAGGGCGACCTCGTCCAGGGCGGCCAGGTATCCGTCGTCACCCGTGCCGGGCGGCAGGGGGATGTTCAGGTTCGCTCCGACCCCTTCGCCCGTTCCGCGCTCTTCGACGAAGCCGAGATCCTCCGGGTACAGACCGTCCTGGTGGAGCGAGATGAACAGCACGGTCGGGTCGTCGTAGAAGACTGCCTGTGTGCCGTTGCCATGGTGGACATCCCAGTCGATCACCGCGACCCTCGAGACCCCGTGGACGCGCTGGGCGTGGCGGGCCGCCATGGCGGCACTGTTGAAGATGCAGAAGCCCATCGCCTGGTCGGCGGATGCGTGGTGACCGGGCGGTCTCGTAAGCGAGTAGGCACGCCCACCGCCTTCGGACATGGCGAAATCGACGGCGGCCAGAGCGGTTCCGGCAGAGACCAGTGCGGCCCTCATGGTCCCCGGCCCGACCCTCGCCTCCGGTCCGGGGTGGAAGATGGCGGGCTCGCCGGCGGCAACAGCCGCCTCGGCCTTTTCGCAGGCCCCGGTCACACGCCGGACGTGGGCTTCGCTGTGGACCAGGCGGAGTTCGCCGGTTGTCGCCGGCCGGGTCGCGAGCGTTTCGAGCCTCCCCGAGACTCCGGACTGCTCGAGCACGGTGAAAGCCCGCTCTACCCGGGCGGCACTCTCGACGTGCCCCACAGGGATCCAGCTTGCGGCCCGATCCTCTACGACCATGGAACCGTTGTCGTGGAGCAGACAGAGCGGATCGTAGCCCAGCGCGGATCTCATCGGAGCGGTCCGGAACCGTTCGGTTCGGGGCGGCGACCTGACCCGTTCACGGACTCAGCGCAGGTATTCCGGCAGTGACTCACGCTGGTCCCGGCCGGGCGGATGCGAGCTCAACTCGACCGGGGCGGTCGCGATCGCCTGAAGCCTGACATCGCTCCAGGTCAGACCCTCGCGGAAGAGCGCCGGGAGGCCGAGGCCGACTGCGGTCGCGATCTCGACCGCCTGCAGGATCACGCCGTAAGCAAATGCGTCGGAAGCAGAAACGCCCCAGCCGGTGGTGAGGACGGTGATCACAGCCAGCTGGAAGATGCCGATGTTGGATGGCGTAGCCGGAACCACGGCGGTCACGTTGACCGCGAAGAGGACCGCCGCGGAAGCGCCGAGGCCGGCCTTGGCGTCAAGCCCCAGGGCGAACATCAGCGCCCAGCACGAAGCGAGCTGGATGGCCCAGGCCGAAGTCTGGAGCAGCAGCGCCGGGATACCGAGTCGTGGCTGCCTGAAGACGGCCAGACCGGATCGCACCAGAACCAGCGCCGCATGGATTGCCGTGCCGATCCTGCCCAGGCGGCTGCCGCCCTGATTCTTGAGAATCGACGGCAGCACGATCACCGCCAGCAGGAGAGCCAGCGGAATCAGGCTGAAGGTGAACACGGTCTTGGTGCTGTTGTGGAAGAGGTCGGTGCTGGCGATGATGATCAGTCCGAGTCCCGACAGGGCGAAGAGGTTGAAAACGGTCTGGGAGACCATGGTGCCGACCACGACCGGCAGGCTCTCGCGGGCCCGGCCCGTATGCCTGGAGAGGGCGAGGGCCCTGGCGGGTTCGCCGAGGCGGGCTGGCAGCGTCGCCGACATCAGCACGCCGATCATCGTCGCCGAAGCGAAATCCCTGCGTCGCAGCGACACTCCCGGCATCGCCGCGCGAGCTATGTAGAACCAGGACTGGGCGCGCACGAACAGCGAAGAGCCCATCAGCGCCAGCGCTACGAACACCCAGGAGAGATCGGAGCGGACGATCGACGTGGCGACCTGATCCACACCGATCCTGCGGGCCGCGAGGACGGTCATGCCGACGCCGACCAGGCCGACCAGGCCGAGCCCGAACTTACGGAACCTCTTCATCCGGCCGGGGCCGATGTTCGCACCGGGTTCGATCGATGCGAGCTTCTGCGCCGGCTGATGGGGAAGTCCGTCGCTGGGCGTCGCGCCGATCCGCCGGCGGACCCTCTCTCCGGTGGTCTCCGGAGCCGGCACTTCGACCGCACGTTCATAGACGCCGATGACCTGGTCGGCGACGTTCTGCCAGGCGAAACGCAGTGAACTCTCGCGCGCAGCCCGGCCCATCCGGGCAAGCCGATCGGGCTCCTGTTGAGCCCGCTGAAGCTCTTCGGCCAGGCGCTGGGGGTCGGCCGGAGGTACCAGGACGCCGTCATGTCCGTCACGGACGACGTCGCTGTAACCGGCGATACCGGAGGCGATCACCGGCGTTCCGGCGGCGAAGGCTTCGGTCAGGACCATGCCGAAGCTCTCACCTGAAAGCGAAGGCGCACAGAGCAGGTCGGCCTCATGGAGATGGCGCCACAGTTCCGGACCGGAGACGCGGCCGTGCAGGTCGATGTGATCGTCGATGTCAGTGTGGGAGATCAGCCTGCGGACTTCAGCGGCGTCGGATCCGACCACGGCGAGCCGACTCGGGACGTCGTGCTCGACCAGACCCTCGAAGGCCCGCAGCAGAACCGGCAGCCCTTTGCGCTCGTCCGGGCGGCCGACGAAGAGCACCTTCAGGTGCTCCGACTGCGGTTTCGGCCCGCGGGGTGCCGCTTCGACGTCGACCCCGTTCGGGATGATCGAGTAGTTGCCGCCGTACCAGCGCCGGCCGGTCCAGGCGGCGGCTTCGGAGACCGCAATCCGGGCAGAAAGGCGGTTCATGACCCGCTTGGCGCCGGCGAGAGCCGCGAGGCGGTGCGGCAACGGCTTGGTCGCGTAGGCATGGAAGGTTCCCACCACCGGCGTCCCGCTGGACAGACATGTGTCCCAGCCGATCAGTGGCGTGGTCGGCTCGTGAAGGTGGACCACATCGAAATTGCCTTCCTGGATGGTCCGCCTGACGATCGGGATCGACTCGGGAAAGAGCGGGATGTTCGAGACCGCGCCGTTCGAACCGATACCGATGGTGCGTCCTGCGGGAATCAGGTAGTCGGGAAGTTCAGGCGCTCCGACAGCTGCCCGATGGAGTACCTTGGAAACTCGATCGGGAGGATCGACCGGTGCAATGACACGAACGTAGTGGCCTCGGCCGATAAATTCCTCGGCGAGCGACTGGATGTGCCGATTGACACCGCCCTGGTACGTCCATGAATACGGTGTGACGAGGGCAATTCGCACGTACAGGCAGCATAACTCACGGTTCGGTCCGGACGGGGCGCGAAGCCCAGATGAAAGCGATAACAAGGCCCGTATAGAGAACCCCGACGTGGATGAAGAGGGCGCCGGAGTCGTTCGTCAATGTCCCGGCCAGCGAGCCGATCACGGCGCCGGTCATACCGGCGCGAAGCGGGTCCAGTCCCTGGAGGAGCCGTGCGATCCAGGCTCGCTCGAACCAGGCGAACAGGATCAGGGCCAGCGACAGCAGCGTCACCGGCAGTCTGGAAAGCCGGGTGAAGCTGTCGACGGTCGCTCCCAGGCGATGGGCGATCACATCAAAGGCGGAGTCCGAAGGCCCCCCTTCGAAGAGCGAGCGGACGAAGTGGGTTTCGCTGCCGGTCAGCGTGTCGAGGAGAGCCAACAGGATCAGGGAGAAGAGGGCAGCCACCGCACCGAGCCAGATCAAACGGGGTCGGCCGAACAGGACCGCCGCTGCGGCCACCGCCGCCACCGGGAAGATGATCGCCGCTCCGACGTCGGCTCCGAAGCGACCGGAGGCGAAGACGACAGTGCCGGCCAGGCCGGCAAGAAGGAAGCAGAGTGCCGCCCGACTCGGACTCAACGCTCGCCCCCAGGCCTGGACGGCTGCGCCCGTCCCGACCGAGGTGAGCACCATCAGCGTCGATTCAAGTTCGTTGCCGATGCCGTAGAACCTGGCTCCCAGACCGGGATTGGGACCGATGACCGCCTTCGGGGTAAGGGCCAGGCCGGCGACCAGGTCGACTGCGTAGACGGCCACGGTCAGCGCGCAGGCCACGGCAAGGGCCCGCCAGCCGGGCGCCAGCCGGAGCAGCAGTACGGAGGCCAGCACCGGAAGCAGGCCGGCGATGGCAGCCTCGACTGCGGTCGAAGGAGACAGCGACGCGGTCAGAAGCAGGGTCGCCGGAAGCAGGATGACCGCCAGGCACAGGGTCGATACGACCGGCCGGGCAAGCCTGCCGCGACCGCCCAGCACCAGCCCGCCTGCCAGCAGCGACCAGGCGAGCAGCGGGAAGAGCATGGCGGTGCCCTTGCGCTTGCCGACCTGCCGGTACCGCCCCTCGAGTTCGGCCAGAGCCGCGAAATCAACTTCGCCGGCGGACTCGATCGGGAGCCCGGTCATCGCATCCGGAATGCCCAGACCGAGGTGCCGGAGGATCGTCGGGGCCAGATCGGTGCTCAGCACGTATCCGCGAGTCCGTGTGCTGTCGGAATCGAGCATGCCGTGGAAACCCGGGCCGGCGACGGCGATCGTGAGCTGGTCGCCGCTTTCGGCCGGAGGGCTTTCGATCACGATCAGAAGCTCCCCGCGTTCCCTCTCCCGGGAAAGCGCCGCAGCCTCGGTAAGGCCCGCGGTGGAAATGGTGAGCGGGGAGTGACATCGCGGTCCCGGACAGCCCTTCCCTGCCAGGGTCAGCCGGCCGTCACGGCTGACCACGGCAAGCGTCGAGGGGCGCGACTCGTACCCGCTGCCCGCCACCGCCGGGACGAGGCCGTTCCGGCGCAGGACGGTGGCCAGGAGGCCGGGGCGGATGTCGGCCTGCGCGCTACTTGCCCGTTCGACGGTATTTCCCCATCCACGAACGAATGGAGACATGATTGACATCGTGTTCAACGGTGTGTCATACCGACCGTCGAACACTCTCGCACCCTGGCTCACGTCAAGCCAGGTCTGAGCCGGCGAGACTTCGCCCAGGCCGGGATTCATCAGACCGACGGCGGCACCTTCGACGGCGCTCAGCGCTTCGGGGCGGACGCCGCGCGGCAGAACGAGCACCGAGACCCGCGACCCCTGGGTTCCGCTCTCGCCGGTGGGGTGACCCTGAGTCGCAACGGCGGGGGTCGCATCGCCCAGACAGGCCGTCGCCAGCATCACCACGGCAACCGATATTTTGAGTGCCACGATGGCTGACCTACCGATTGTCACTCCCGTCACCGCGCCCACCCGGCGAACGATACGGCCTCGACTCCCCGGTGAACCCGGCGCAGCCGCCCCGCTTGTGATTTCCGATCCGGGAACGCGATGAACGCGCAGACGGTTGAGGAGCAGTTCGCGCCTTCGGGCGATCTCCAGATCGCCTTCGACGACCGCGGAAACCGGGACGATCCCGCACTGATCGTGGTACCGGGGCTCGGCGCCCAGATGATCTACTGGGACGTCGAACTCTGCGACATGCTGGTCGAACGCGGCTTCCGGGTGATCCGCATGGACAACCGTGACTGCGGCCGTTCCACGGTCCTGGACGAGCTCGGCGTTCCCGCCACGATCCCGATGCTGCTCGGCCTGCCCCGGCAACTTCGCTACGGGCTTCACGACATGGCAGACGATGTCGTCGCCGTACTCGACCACCTCGACATCGAACGGGCCCACGTCCTCGGATTCTCGATGGGCGGAATGATCGTCCAGACGGTGCTGATCCGATATCCGGGAAGGGTTTCGTCGATCTGCTCGATCATGTCGCGAACCGGGGCGCGGCGGGATGCCCTGCCCGGTCTGAGAGAGTTGATCGCACTTTTTCGAAACACTCCCGACAACCTCGTCGACTACATCGAGCGGATCGAGATGCTGTCCGAAGCGATCGGCTCCAAGGCCTATCCAACCGATCCAGCGCGGCTGCGCCGGCTGGCCGAGGAAGGCTGGCAGCGAGGAGTCCATCAGGCCGGTGCCGCGAGGCAGCTCCACGCGATCAACTGCCAGCCAGATCGAACACGGGACCTGGGCAATGTCAGGGTGCCGGCGCTGGTGATCCACGGCTCCGCCGACCGGCTCGTCTTCCCTCGCGGTGGCCGGGCGACGGCGCGTGCGATCCCGGGCGCCAAGCTCAGGGTCTACGACGGTATGGCGCACGATCTGCCGGAGCAGCTGTGGCCCCAGTTCGCCGCCGAGATCGAAGCGAACGCTCACCGTTCGGTCTAGGATCGGCGAGGCCATGAGCGCAGCCGGAACAGTCGAGAACCCACTTCGCATCGCGATTATCGGAGCCGGGCCGTCCGGGTTCTACGCGGCTGACCAGATCATCCGCGACCCCGGCACCGAGGCCCAGGTAGACCTTTTCGACCGCCTGCCCACCCCGTACGGCCTGGTCAGGGGCGGGGTCGCACCGGACCACCCCAAGATCAAGTCGGTCACGCGGGTCTATGAACGAACCGCCTCCAAAGAGGGTTTTCGCTTCTTTGGCAACGTCGAGGTCGGCCGCGACCTGCGGATCGAGGACTTCGAGCGCCACTACCACGCCATCTTCTACACATTCGGCGCCGAGGCAGACCGCGAGCTCGGCATCCAGGGCGAGGACCTCCCCGGGAGCCACGCCGCTACCGCCTTCGTCGGCTGGTACAACGCCCACCCCGACTACGCCGACCGCGATTTCGATCTCGAGAACGTCAAACGGGCCGTGGTGATCGGCAACGGCAACGTCGCCATAGATGTGAGCCGGATGCTGGCCCTCGACGACGCAGAGCTGCGCCGCACCGACATCGCCGACCACGCGATCGACGTCCTCGACTCCAGCGCGATCGAAGAAATCGTCGTGCTCGGTCGGCGTGGGCCTGCTCAGGCGGCATTCACGAACCCGGAGATCAGGGAAATCGGCGACCTCGAAGAGGTCGACCTGATAGTCGACCCGGCTGAGATCGAACTCGATCCCGCCAGCCGCGCCTGGATCGATTCCGACGAGGCCGACAAGACGGCCAGGATCAACGTCGAGATCGTCGAGGAATACGCGCAACGGAAGCCGGAAGGCAAGCCGAAGAGGATCAACCTCCGTTTCCTCACCTCCCCGGTAGAGATCCGCGGAGGCGAGCGGGTCGAGAGCATCGTGATCGGCCGCAACGAACTGGTCGTGGACGAGGGCTCGCTCCGGGCCAGGGATACCGGCGAGCGCGAAGAAATCGACTGCCAGCTCATCCTGCGATCGGTCGGCTACACCGGTGTGCCGATCCGCGGAGTGCCCTTCGACGAGAAGCGCGGCACGATCCTCAATCACGAGGGCCGGGTCCTCGACTCCCACGGCGGGCCGCACCGAACCGGGCACTACACCGCCGGCTGGATCAAGCGCGGGCCTTCGGGAGTGATCGGAACCAACAAGCGGGACGCCCAGGAGACGGTCGACCACCTGCTCAGCGACGTCGCTGAGGGCCGACTGCTCGATCCGGAAGACCCCGGTCCGGAGGCGATCGAGAACCTTCTGGCAGAACGCAAGGCCAACTTCGTCAGCTTCAGCGGCTGGCAGAAGATCGACCACGCCGAGGTGGTCCGCGGCCGGCCGCATGAGCGCCCGCGCGTCAAATTCGTCAAAGTAGACGAAATGCTTGAAGTGGCTTCACAACCCGGACAGGAGAACGAGTGAGATGGCGGCAGACCTGCAGGAACTCGGATCGATGATCGAAGCGGCGCTGCCGGGCTCCGAGGCGGTCGTGATCGATGAAACCGGCACCGGCGACCACCTGCGGGCCGAAGTCAAGGCCCCCCAGTTCGACGGGCTGAGCCGGATCAATCAACACCGGCTGGTCAAGGCCGCCGTGCGGGAGCGTTTCGACGACGGCACGATCCACGCGCTGACCATCAAAGTCCTCGACTGAGGTGACATTGCGCCGGAACGGCATCCGCCGCGCCGTTTCCTGGCCGGGGTCGAGCTGCGGGATGTTCTAGCATCACCTGTATGGCCGATCCGGAACTGACTGAACGAGTCCAGGAGTTGATCTCCGAAAACCCGGTGCTGCTCTTCATGAAAGGCACCCCCGCCTCACCCCGCTGCGGTTTCTCGATGAGAACCGTCCAGGTCCTTGACCAGCTGGGCGTCGAGTACGGGGCGATCGACGTGCTGCCGGCACTTCAGCCGCTGCGCGAGATCACCACCGAGATCTCCGACTGGGAAACCTTCCCCCAGCTCTACGTCAACGGCGAGCTGATCGGCGGCTGCGACATCGTCGAGGAAATGTTCGCCAACGGCGAGCTGGCAACCACCCTCGGGGTCGAGCAGCCGAAAACGCCCGAGGAGCCGGAAGAGGCCCAGGGTGCCGAGGACCAGCCGTACCAGAGCCTGCCGATGG
>JAUQWL010000108.1 GCA_030835185.1 Solirubrobacterales bacterium
TCTGAATCGGGGGCGTTTTTGCGCGACCTATGCCGACGGTGTCGCCGATATCGATCTCGACGCCCTGCTCGACTTTCATGACGGGCACGGGAAGACGGCGACGATGACCGCAGTGCGTCCGGATCTCCAATGGGGCGTGGCTGAAATCGGCGAGGGTGGCGAGGTGTCCGGATTCGTCGAGAAGCCGCGCAGCGAACACTGGATCAACGGCGGTTTCTTCGTCTTTGAGCCCAGTGTCGCCGCTCGGCTCGAGGCCGACTCGGTGCTCGAGCGCGAGCCACTCGAAGGCCTCGCCCTCGACGGCCAGCTCGCCGCCTACCGGCACACTGGTTTCTGGGACTGCATGGACACCTACAAGGATCTCGTGACCCTGAACGACCTCTGGGAGAGGGGGGAGGCACCTTGGCTCGCTCACTCGTGACCGGTGGGCAGGGTTTCATCGGCGGCCACCTCTGCCTGGCGTTGCTGGAGCGCGGCGACGATGTCGTGGTGCTCGATCTGCCGGGAGCGTCCGGTCGGGCCCTGACCCTCCACGGCATCGCGGGCGAGGTCGAACCGGTTGAAGGCGACGTCGCCGACCGCGGTGCCGTTGATCGGGCAGTCAAGGGGGCGGATTCGGTGTTCCACCTCGCGGCCCGGACTCTGGTCGGGCCGGCGGCCGAGGATCCTGCCGGTACCTTCCGCTCGAACGTCGAAGGTACCTGGACCGTTCTCGAGGCATGCCGGGACAACGGGGCAGGGCGGGTGGTGATCGCCTCCTCCGACAAGGCCTACGGTCCGAGCGACTCACTGCCGTATCGCGAGGCAGATGAGCTCAGGCCCGCCGCTCCCTACGAAGGCAGCAAGGCCGCTGCCGACGTGATCGCCCGCAGCTACTGCGACTCCTGGGGGCTGCCGGTGGCGGTCACACGCCTGGCCAACGTCTACGGGGGCGGCGACCTCAATTTCTCCCGCCTGATCCCCGAGCTGGTCACCGCATACCTCGCCGATCGCGAGCCGAGGATCCGTTCCGACGGATCGCCCCTGAGGGATTTTCTGCACGTTCGCGATGCGGTCGGTGCCTACCTCGCAATCGAGTCAGTACTTCCCGCCCATGGCGGCGAGGCCTTCAACGCGGGCACCGGCGAGCCGAGGACCGTCGCCGAAGTCATCGCCTCCGTCAAGGCAGCCACCGGCTCGCATCGCGATCCGGACTTTCTCTGCGACCGCAACCCCGACGGGGAGATCGATTCCCAATACGTCGACGCCACGAAGCTGGGTGAGGCGAGCGGCTGGTGCCCGAACATGGCATTTGCCGACGGAATCGCCGAAGCCGTCAACTGGTACCGGGTCTTCGCCGGGTCGGATCCGGACTGAATCGGGTTTCCGGGTCGGATCCGGACTGAATCGGGTTTCCGGGGATCCGGCAGCATCGGCGAGCTTGTCCAGCTTTTCGCTGCGCGCGAAGCAGCCGAAAGCTAGGCTGGTTCCATGTGCGGCCGGTACACCCTGACAAGCTCCGACGAGCGACGTCTCGGCAGCCGGTTTCAGATTTCGCTGGACGACAGCATGGGGAGTGCGCTCGGGCGCTACAACGTCGCGCCCACTCAGGAGGTACTCACAGTCAGGAGCGATCCCGACGCCGAGGCCGGACGTGGAGCCTCGATGGCGCGGTGGGGACTCGTTCCCTTCTGGGCGAAGGATCTCAAGGTCGGATACCGGATGATCAACGCCCGGGCGGAAGGTCTGATGAAGAGCAGGGCTTACTCGCCGCTGGTCAAGAAGCGGGCCAACCGCTGCCTGATTCTGGCCGACGGCTTCTACGAGTGGATGAAGGCCGAGAATCCGAAGAGTCCGAAGCAGCCGGTTCGCTTCACCGTCGACAGTGGCGAGCCGTTCGCTTTCGCCGGACTGGCGACCAGCCGGGAGTGGGAGGGGGAGGAGCTCACCTCCTGCACGATCATCACCACCGAGGCCAACGACGAAGTCGCCCGGGTCCACAACCGGATGCCGGTGATCCTGCCCGATCCCGAGGCCGAAGCGGCCTGGCTCGGCGATGGCCTCGGTGCCGAAGAGGCCGTCTCCCTCTGCCGGCCGCTCGATTCGGGGCGGATCACGGCCAAGCCGGCCAACCAGTCGATCAACAAGGTCGGGGGAACCAAAGAGGGTCCGGAGATGCTCGAGGCCTGAAAGGCAACCCGGAAGCACCACGTGGCTCCGGCGGCCCGGTTTCGTTGTCTGATTCCGGCCGCTACTCCGTAACGGTGGGGCCCCGCTACTCCGTAACGGTGGCGGCTTCGTCTTCCGGATCGCCCGGCTCTTCCGTGGCCGGCGTCTCCAGAGGCCACTCCTGCTGGACGGCCTTGACTTCGACCACCTTCTCGTCTCCTCCGACCGATCCGCTGCAGCGAATCGTCGCCCTGGGCTTTTCTACGGTCCTGAAGATGACCGCGTAACCGAGCGTCGCCGCGCCGTCGCCGCTGCCTTCGGGCAACGTCCAGACCCAGTTCTGGGTCTGCTCTTCGAATCCATCCCAGTCGACATCGGTCGGAGCCGCCGAGTCGGTGAAACGCTGGAAGACGTCCCGGATCGGGAGGAAGAGTGCGTCGGCCCCCCGTGCCTTGAACATCGCCACCGAGGCTTCCGGAACCTCCTGTTCCTGGAGTTCGAGACTCGGCCGGGGCCATGCGGCCCGCAGGCCAGGGGTCAGGGCGATCCGTGAATCCGCCGCGGGGGAGGTGATGTCGCAGCGGGCGCCGGTCGGCAAACTCCCTTTGCCGGAATCGATCCGGACGATTCCCGCAATCCTGAACAGCAACTGCCCACTGGTGATCGGAGTTATTGCTGCGATCGAAGTGCGCGCCAGGCCCAGGCTGCCGCTGCTTCCGAGCTTGACCGGTTCGGGCGTTTTCACAGCCTCGACCGTGTCCCACTCGATCTCGACCGCGCTGCCGCTGCCGCCCCTGATGTCCAGGGCGATTACACCGAGCGTGGCGATCAGGCCGACGATCACCGTGGCGATCGCTCCCCGGGGCATACGGTTCGATCTGCTGCTTTCCTGGTTCTGGCTCAATCTCCGGCTCGGATCGGTCTGGGGTCGAGGCTGTCCCGAGGCGGGCGACCCCGCCGGGACTCGCGCAAGCCTAGCGATTCAGAACGGGTAGCTCCTTACTTGAGAGCTGTCCGTTCGTTGTCATAATCGATGGATGAGCGAGGCGACTTTGCGATCGCCGGGCCTGGGCCGGCCGGTGAGGCTGCTGTCCGATTCGGCTCTCGCCGAGAAGGCATCGGGCGGGGATGCGCGGGCTTTCGAAGAAATCTACCGCCGGTATCACCAGGCGGTCTACCGCTACTGCCGGTCCATCGTCGGCAACGATCACGATGCGATGGATGCGCTGCAGGGCACGATGACCAAGGCCCTTCGCTCGATTCCCGGCGGCGAGAGCGAGGTCAGGCTGAAGCCGTGGCTCTACCGGGTCGCCCACAACGAATGCATCGACCTGATCCGCCGAAGGCGGCATCATGCGGACGTGGAAGACATCGACCCCGAGTCGACCTCACGGACGGAGTCCGACGCCGCCGTCAGGGACCGGCTACGGCAGGTGCTGAAGGACATCGACCACCTTCCCGAGAGGCAGCGAAGCGCCCTGGTCATGAGGGAGTTGAACGGCCTCGGCTTCGACGAGATCGGAGACGCTCTCGGAACCTCGGCTTCGGTTTCGCGGCAGACTGTCTACGAGGCACGGGTCGCCCTCCAGGACCTCGAGGTCGGGCGCAACATGCTCTGTGAGGACGTGCGACAGGAGATCTCGGCCGGGGATCGTCGCAAGCTCCGTGGCCGGGCGATCAGGGCCCATCTGCGAAGCTGCGCCGAGTGCCAGGCGTTCAGGCGGGGTATCGGCGACAGGGAGCATCAGCTGCAGGCATTCGTCCCCTACCTGCCCGCCGCTGCCGCCGCATCGATCCTCAGCGGGATCTCCGGCATCGGCGGAAGCGGAGGCACGGGTGCGCTTATCGGTGGCACTGGAGACGGAGCCGGATTCTTGGCCGGCGGGCTGGGCACCGGTGCCAAAATCGTTGCTGCAGTCGCGGTCAGCGCTTCGCTTGGCGCCGGAGCAATCGGGCTTCAGCGTGGAAGCCAGTCTGGAGGGGACGGCAAACCTGACGCAGCCGCGACGAGCGTCCCGGTTGTGGTCGAGCGGAATTCGACTGCTCCGGCGAAGAAAGCGGATCCAAGCTCAAAGGCCGGTACGAAGGGCCGTCGGCATTCGGGCGAAAGCCGGAGCGACAGGCCGCAGCAGGAGGACCGGACCAGGGCTTCGCAGCAAAGCGGACAGCCAGTGAGCAGAGAGAGCGGTGGCGGGCCGCCTGCCTCCCCGTCGACGACTCCGGCCGTTCCGGCCCAAGTCGGTCTGCCGAAGGTGGATGTCCCCGCGGCAGAGGTTCCGAACGTGGTTCTTCCAAAGCAGGTCACTGACCGGTTGCCAGTCGATGTGCCAAAAGCCGTCGATCAGGCCCAGAAGACGGTCGACAACGTGACCAAGAAGGTCGACGAGACCCTCCCGCCACCCCTGACGGACGGCCTGCCGGGCAAGTAGCGTGCCGATCGCCTCTCCGGGACTCAACTCGAAAAAAAGCGTCTGACCGAATCGGTCTGCAGGCGTTGTAGTTAATGGAATGTATGGATTCATCGGTCCG
>JAUQWL010000109.1 GCA_030835185.1 Solirubrobacterales bacterium
GCGAAGCGGTCGTCGGCCAGTTCCTGGACCAGCCACATTTCCCAGAGCGGGCGGCTACGGTCAAGTGCCTGCGAGAAGACCCGGTTGGCCAGCGCGATCAGTTCCCTGTCGTCGCCGGGCGAAGGCAGGGCGGTATGGCGCATGTGGAAGGAGAGGTTGAAGGCGGGATCGTCCGCCCAGAGTGGCCGGCCTGCGTCGAGCGGCGGGTAGACCAGCTTCTGGCGGTAACGCGGCACGTAAGGCAGTCTCGATTCGACGTGGTCGACGAAATCGTCGTACTTCGGCGGCGGGCCCTCGAAGATCAGCACGGCTCCGATGTGCATGTGCGTGCTGTCCGACTCGTTGCTCAGGAACGAGGCATCTATGGCTGTCAGCCGGTCAAGGTGATTGGTCGGTGGTTTCATCGATTTCCTTTGCGGATTCCGTCCGCACCTTACTGTGAGTACCCTTCACGTATGCCCCCGATTGTGACCACAAGCATCGAAAAACTTATCCTCGCCGCGCCGCGTGGTTACTGTGCCGGTGTCGATCGTGCAGTCCAGACGGTAGAGCAGGCGCTTGACGAACACGGCGCGCCCATCTACGTGCGCAAGGAGATAGTCCACAACAAGCACGTGGTCGAGCAGCTGACCGAACGGGGAGCGATCTTCGTCGAGGAGGAGACCGAGGTTCCCGAAGGGGAAATCGTCGTATTCAGCGCCCACGGCGTCGCGCCGGCCGTCCACGAAAACTCGAAGGCGCGCGGACTGCGCACGATCGACGCCACCTGTCCCCTGGTGACCAAAGTTCACGTAGAGGCGCGAAAATTCGCTGCCGACGGCTATACGATCGTCATGGTCGGTCACGAAGGTCACGAAGAGGTCGAGGGCACCATGGGCGAGGCTCCGGAGAGCATCGTTCTGGTTCAGACCGTCGAGGAGGTCGATGATCTGGAGATCGGCGATCCGGATCATGTCGCCCTGATCACCCAGACCACGCTCTCCGTCGATGAAACCGCCGAGATCATCGCCAGGCTGCGTGAACGCTTTCCCGGGATTGTCACCGCCAAAGGGGAAGACATCTGCTACGCCACGACCAACCGCCAGATCGCAGTCAAGCAGCTCGCTCGCGAATGCGATCTCGTCCTGGTGATCGGCTCGACCAACTCCTCGAACTCGAACCGCCTGGTCGAGGTCGCCCGCGATCATGGTTCCGAGTCCTGGCTGATCGACAGCCACACGCAGGTGAAGCCGGAGTGGCTCGAAGGAATCGAAACGGTGGGCATTACCTCTGGCGCCAGCGCTCCGGAAGTACTGGTCGAGGATCTCGTGCGCTACTTCCGCGACCTCGGCGTCGAAGACGTCTCCGAGCTGCGCACCGTCGACGAGTCGGTCCGCTTCATGCTGCCGAAGGAGATCCGCAAGGGTCTCCCGATGGCCCCCTCTCCCTGAAGGGGTCCCGTCGGAGGCATCCGCGAAGAGGCCCCTGTCGGAGGCGTCTCCGAGAGGCCTCGCTCGGAGGCACCCTCGAGAGGCCTCAGTCGGAGGCACCCCCGAAGAGACTTGAGTCGGAGGCATCCCCGAAGAGACTTGAGTCGGAGGCATCCCCGCGTGAACTCAGCGGACGTGTCGCCACGGCGACCCTGCGGATGGACCGGAAGTGCCTGCCCTCAGGCGACTGCGGGTGAAAAGCTGAGTGACCAGATCGAAACGGAGCCTTTCAGGGTCATCTCGATCCGGTGAGTGCCGTGAATACCGTGTTCGACCAGGTCGTAGAGCCCGGGACCGTCCACCGTGATCGAGCCGGCAAAGCTGCCGTCGATGACGAGGCTGATCTCGCCCTCGCCCTCGGCGGTCGCGTGGATCCCGCCGCCGTCGTACTGGACCTCGATGAAGTCGCCGTCCTCGGCGATCGTCCAGGGTCGGTCGCCTGCCGGCATCAGCTCGGCTCCGGGCGGCACGACCAGGGCACCTTCGACATCGCCCGGGCGGATCGCTTCCATCGGTTCCGGCATTTCGAGCGGCGGCTCGGAAGCCGCCTTTTCACGGTCCTCGGCGGCACCCGCTTCATCGCTGCTGCAGCGGTCCGGCGGACCCGCCAGGGAAGCCTGAATCGCTTCTTCGCTCGAGCGGTACTCGCCTTCGCCGAAGTGGAACCACTTGAGCCGGCCACCCCGTCCCCACAGGAAAAGGCTCGGCCAGCCCTCGCATCCGTACGCGTTCCACAAGGCACGCTCCCGATCGACGATCACCGGGAAGCTGATCCCGAGCCGGCTCAGACCTTTCTCCACGTTGTCGGGGTCCGAACCGAACGGGAATCTCGGAGCCTGAACGCCGACTACCCTCAGTCCGAACGGTTCGTAGCGACGGTGCCATTCCTGAACGTAGGGCAGCGTGCGAACGCTGTTCAGCTGGGCGAAGTCGAAGAAGTGGACCAGTACCGGCCCTTTGGCGGCCAGCGGTGCCATCTTGCCCGGGTCTTCGCCGATCCAGATTCCGTCCCGGGGCAGGTCTGGCACGCCAATGTCATCTCGCAGGGGAAGGATGGCCGGATCTTAGGCATCCGGCCATCGTTCAGCCGTTCCGCCTGCGCCTCAGGCCCGTTCCGCCCGCGTCTCAGGCCCGTTCCGCCCGCGCCTCAGGCCGCGGTCCTGCCGTGCGTGCGCAGCGCGCCGTAGTGGCCCGGTGCCAGGCGCTGCCAGGAGCCCGGCAATGTCCGCGCACAGACCGACTCTTCGTCCGTCAGGAGCCCGGCAGTGTCCGCCCACAGACCGACGCTTCGTCCGTCTGGTGCGGAGGTCGCTGTCGTTATGATCGGACATCCGTTCACCGCGAGCAGGAGACAACCTTGGACACGAGCACTTGGGATCGAATCGAACAGGCGCGAGCAGAGTCGAACGTTCCTGAGCATCCCGGGGCCAGCCGGCGACTTCTTGACGGGATTGGCATCCCCTGATCGAATTACCTCTCGCACACGCCCTCGCAGCCGGCGAGGACATCCCGATACCGGCTTGGCTCTTCGCCTGGGGGGCGTCGGTCGTACTCGTCGTTTCTTTCTTTGCTCTCTCGGCGGGTTGGCGGAAGTCGCGTTACGAAGGGGACACCTGGCGCCCGGCTGCACCGCGGCTGGGCACGGTCCTCGCGTCACTGCCTGCCCGGATGTTCTGCGGGGCTCTCGGTCTTTTTCTGCTCGGCCTCGCGATCTATGCCGGCTTCGAGGGCACCAGTGCCCCGGACCGGAACATCGCGCTGACCCTGCTGTTCGTTACGGCCTGGCTCGGCTTCCCTCTGCTCGGTGTGCTCCTGGGGAACGTGTTTCCCGCCTTCAACCCATGGAATGCCGTCGCCGCCCCGATCGGGCTCGCCTGGCGCGCAGTCACCGGAAACGCCCCTCCGCACCTGGCCTACCCGGAGCGCTTCGGCCGCTGGCCGGCCGCCGTCGGCCTTGCCGCCTTCGTCTGGCTGGAACTGGTCTACGGAACCGGAGGAGCCGTCTCGGTCGGGGTCGAGCCCGCGGCGGTGGCCCGGGCCGCCGGCATCTACACGGCCTACACCCTGGTCATGGTCGCCGTCTTCGGCCGTGAGAAGTGGTTCGCCAACGGCGAAGTCTTTTCCGTCTATTTCGGCATGTTCGGTTCGCTGGGAAAGCTCGAGTTCCGCGATGGAGAGCTCGGCATCCGCCGCTTTCTGGCCGGATCGACTCGCTGGGTGGTCGGCTCGGGATCCGTCGCGGTGGTTATCACGTCGATTGGGACCACCACCTTCGACGGGGCACAGGAAGGCGTTTTCAAGGGAGGTATAGACCGGCTGGTCGAGTTGCTGGATGACCTCGGCCTCGGCGCGGTCGCCTCGACCCGCCTCGCCAGCACTACTTTCATGTTGATCAGTATCGGTCTCGTCGCCCTCGTCTACCTGATCGGCGTGCGCGGCATGAACACGGTCCCCGGCGCCCCTGATCGCTGGAAGCTCTGGCGCGGCTTCGGCCACGCACTTATCCCGATTGCCTTCGCCTACCTTGCGGCCCACTACTTCAGCCTGTTCGTCTACCAGGAGCAAGCCCAGTTCACCTTTCTGCTCTCCGATCCGCTCGGCACAGGCAGTACCGACCTCTTCGGGACTGCTTCCTATGGCATCAACTACGGGGCGATCAACAGCGAACTCGTCTGGTACGTCCAGGTCGTGACCCTGCTGGCCGGCCACGTCGCCGGCCTCGTTCTCGCCCACGACCGGGCGATCGCCTACTGGGGCGATTACCGCAAGGCCGCCCGCTCCCAGTACTGGATGCTCGCCGTAATGGTTGCCTTCACCTGCTTCGGCCTCTTCCTCCTTTCGGTCTCCAACGCCTGACCGCGACCCGCCCTGGCCTCCTCACCGATCCCGACACCGGTTGGATACGACGACGCCTGAGTTCGGACCGGGCTTGGGTCGTAGTGGCAACTCGGTGAGTGGCACAGGGGCAACTGGATGAGTGGTAACTGGTGAATGGCAACTCGGTCGCAGTGGCACCCGGGCGAGTGGCAACTGAGTCCACGACACCCGCTCCCTCGGTGCTTCCCCCTGTCAACGGGAACCGAACTGGACCAGATCAGCACGTCATGGGCGTGCTGACTCGTGCCACTACGCACAGACGGGCCGCACGTTCGCCCGTTTGATCTCCTGGCCCAATTGCGGGGCTCGTCGAAGGTTCTTGGGTTGTGGCGTCCTGGACACCGTTTTCGACGAATCGTCAACTCCTTGACCCAGTCCTGAGGCAGCACCGGCGACCCTCTGTTCGTGTGGGATCCCGCGAAGCCGATAGCCGCTGTGGCGAGGACCCGCAATTCCGTGACGGTCAAGTCCAGCGGGT
>JAUQWL010000110.1 GCA_030835185.1 Solirubrobacterales bacterium
GTTGAAATGTGTACCACCCAGCGGTCGTAACGGCCGGTTGAAAAGTGCGCCACCCGGTGTTTCTCAGCCCCGCCTGAGGCAGCGAGCCGTAGGCGAGGTGCTTCAGGCGGGGCTCGGCTTGACCCGACCCAGGTCCCGGTCTTTTAGCCGGTAGGAGTCACCCTTCAGGCTCAGGATCTCGGCGTGGTGAACCAACCGGTCGATCATCGCCGCGGCGACCACCTCGTCTCCGAAGATCTCGCCCCAGGAAGAAAACGCCTTGTTCGAGGTGATGATCAAAGACGCCCGCTCGTAGCGGGCGCTGATCAGCGCAAACATCAGGTTCGCGGCTTCGGGGTCAAACGGGATGTATCCGACCTCGTCGACGATCAGGAGTGGAACCCGGCCAAGCCGGGTGATCTCCCCCTCGAGCCTTCCCTCGCGTTTGGCCTCGAGCAGCCTCGCCACCCACTCGGTCGCCGAGGCAAAGATCGTGCGCTGGCCGGCCAGGCAGGCCCTGATCCCGATCGCTGTCGCGAGATGGGTCTTGCCGGTCCCCGGAGGCCCGAGCAGGACCACGTTCTCCTTGCCGGCGAGGAAGTCGAGCTGGCCGAGGTGCTCGGCGACCTGGCGCTTGATCGAGGACTGAAACTTGAAGTCGAACTCCTCCAGTGACTTCCTTGCCGGAAACTTCGCCGCGCGAATCCGTGCCTCACCGCCGTGGGATTCACGGGCCGAGACTTCGGTTGAAAGCAGCGCTTCGGCGAAGCGCTCATAGCTCCAGTCTTCTTCCCGGGCCCGCTCGGCAAGAGCCGGCATCGCCGCAGCTGCGGCAGGTGCCTTCATCTGGCGAAAGAGGTGGCTGAGTTCAGCGGTGGCGCTCATGCGCCGATCAGCTGGTCGTAGCGGTCAAGGGATCTGATCTGAACCTCGGTGTTCTTGGGCCTTGGCCTGCGTCCGAGCCTCCCGCCCCTCATCTGCTCCAGCGCGGCCTGGTGGGCCGGGTCGGTGAAGGTCAGCCCGCCGGCAAAGACCCGCTCATGGCGGCAGGCTCTGCGGCCGGTATCGAGCTCGGTGGCGGTGATCTGGCTTTGGGTGGCTCGGATCTCGACCCTTCGGCCGACCATCCTCGGGTCGAGCGAGTAGTCGTTTCGGTCAAAACGAAAGTAAGGCTGAGCCGGGACCCTGATCACCTGGCGGTGGGCGGTGTCGGGGAGGAGTTTGGGTAGCGGTCTCATCGAGGCCTTCTCTTCGGCGAAGTGCTCGTCGACGATGCGTTTGGTGGTGCGGTGTTTTCGGCTGTTTGCCTTCACCAGCCAGAGATCGAGCCGGTGGCGCAGGTCGTTGGGTCCTGCGAAGTGCCGGCCGGCCTCGAAGTTGCCGTGGATGAAGGCGTGGTTTCGCTCGAGGGCACCCTTGGCCTCGGCGTCTCCGGGGCCGAGGATGATCCAGCCGAGGATCAGCTGCCCGAGATAGGCGGCGAAGGGGTCTGTGGGGCGGCCGGCACCTTTGTGGAGGGCACCTTCTCGGTCGAGCACGAGCTTCTTCGGCAGGGCTCCGAGCTGGGTCAGGCATGAGCTGATCGCGAAGGCGATGTCTTCGAAGTGCTTGGAGAAGATCAGCTCGGAGGTGAGCTTCTTGGAGAAGGGAAGCTCCAGGTTCAGCAGATAGCCCTTGCGCATCTGGCCGTAGCCGACCGGAACCGGCTCCTTGAGTTCCATCAGGTCGATCTGGGCGAGCTCCCCGGGGCGGTAGGTGGTGCGCTGGTAGGTCCTTGGCGGTGGCTGGAAGCGAGGCCGGATATCGGCCAGGTGGTCGTTGAGGATCGTCTTGCCGCCGCTGTAGCCGAGGGCGCGGATTTCTTCGAGTATGCGGACCCCGGAGAGGGTCGGGTTCTCGCCAAGGAGCGCTTCGATCTCTTCGCGGTAGGGGTCGAGCTTGGAGGCCGGCTTCGGCCGTGGCGTGTAGCTCGGTGGAGCGTCTGAAGAAAGCGCCCTGCTGATCGTGTTTCGGTGCAGCCCGGTGCGTTTGCTGATCTCTCTTTGCGAGAGACCCTCGACCCGGCTCATGCGTCTGACCTCGGCCCATCTTTCCACTTCGAGCACTGCCTTCCTCCGTCCCGATCGCCTCCGATCGAAACAGGATCTACGCTCCGGCCAGGTTGCCCTGGTCAGCTGCCGGGTGGAACACTTTTAGACCGGCAGATGTGGCACAGTTTTCAGGCGGCGCCGACA
>JAUQWL010000111.1 GCA_030835185.1 Solirubrobacterales bacterium
ATCTTCACCCGCTGGATGGTCGCTGAACCGCAAAAGGCGGCCGAAGCGATTTTCGAGGCCGGTCCGGGCGGTAAGGCAGAGCGTTACGTTCCGCGGCCGTACGCGCTCGCTGCCGTGTTCAGGGTCCTGACGCCCGGTCTGGCCCGTCGCGTGCTCGGCGGGGGCGTCGGCAAGATGGCCGTGACCAGAACCCGCCCCGATTCGACGAGAGACAACTGAAGCGGTCCTGCCGGGCGGCCCTGCGCAAGGACCGGCGCGGTTACATCCGGCGGTTCGAAGACACCGGGGAGCGGACCTCCCGGCGCTGCCAGGGGCACGAACCGCGCGGCTGAACCTCAGCGGTCGGGGCGGTCCGGGTAGATGTCGTCGACCGTGGTCAGGGCCTCGTAAGGGGCTCCGGCCGCGGCGGCGATCGCCTCGCCTCCGCCGGCCAGCCGATCGACCAGGGCGAGCACGCCGGCTATCTCGAAGCCTTCGTCGCGGATGCGCTCGATCGCCGAGACGGTCGAGCCGCCGGTGGTCACCGTGTCCTCCACCACCAGCACCCGGTCGCCGGCTTCGGCTCCACCTTCGACCCATCGCTGAAGGCCGTGCTCCTTGCGCTCCTTGCGCACGAAGAAAGCGACCAGGTCCTCGCCTTCCGGTACCGAGATAGCGGCACAGGCCAGCGGTATCGCCGCCATCACCGGACCGCCGACCGCCGTCGCACCCAGACCCGTGGCATGGCGGGCGATCAGCTCTCCAGCCGCCCGCTGACCGTCCGGCCGCATGACGGTCCGCCTCGCGTCGATGTAATAAGTGCTCTTCTTGCCGCTGGAGAGCGTTATCTCTCCCAGCACGAGCGAGTGATCCCGCAGGATCCGGATGAGCCGGTCGCGGGAGGGGTTCGCAATCGGGGCTGCGTCGGAGGAGGCCGAGTCGTTCATGGGGCTGATCCTACGGCCCGCCGCCTGACCGCTGCCGCGCAGGTGGTATCGAAGGCGATCGGCGCACCGGCACTGCTCGGACGCGTCGCTGCCGGGTGCCGCGCAGGTGGTACCGAAGGCGATCGGCGTGCCGGCACTGCTCGGACGCGTCGCTGCCGGGTGCCCCTCAGGTGGCGTTGAGCACGGCGAGCGCGAAGGCATTGTTCATCACATGCATGATGATCGCCGGCCAGAGCGAGCCGGTTCTCTCGTAGACCAGGGCGAAGATCATGCCCAGAACCACCAGGCTCGGGACGGCCGACGGGCCGGTCGAGTAATGGAGCAGGCCGAAAAAGAGGCCTGCCCCGAGGGCCGCCGCCCAGAACGGCAGCCTCGTCCTCAGCCCCCCGAAGAGCATTCCCCGGAAACAGATCTCCTCTGCGAACGGGGCGATCAGCACGATCAGCAGGAACTGGACTCCGATCGGGCCGAAGTCGCCGGCGATGTCCTCCTGTTCGGGGGTACCGAAGGCGGCCGCGTAGACAAGCGAGAAGACGAAGTAGGAGAGGATGCCGATCCCGATCCAACGGGCGGCCTCGCCGGACCGGAACGAAACGAAGCCGAGTCTTGCCATGATCTGCTTCGGGCCGCCGCCGTAGTGGCTCGCCAGGGCGATCGGCACGAGGATCAAGCCGATGCCGGTGCAGATCTGAATCGCGACGTTGCCGAAAAGGCTGAGGTCCCCCCCGTTGCCTGGGTCTTCGACCAGAATGAACGGGAGGCTGAGGATCAGTCCGGCGAACAGCGCGGTGACCGCACCGCCGACTGCAAGCCAGGGCGGCCACTTGGCGAGGGGGTAGGTCGTCTTGCCGGGGTCTCCGGCCGGGTCGAGCGGCTCCTGGGATTCCATCTGCCGGCGCATTCTCACACCTGCGGGGCGCGGGCGGTTCGACCGACGGACGCCACCCGCCTGAACGGGAGCGGTTCACCGCCCACCGCTTCAGGAGCCCGAAAGGGTCGCGACGCTACTCTGTAGGGGATGACCAGGCGCCAGAAACGTGTGCGCCGGCGTGACGGCGGGCCGCGCAAGAAGATTGTCGCGGTGACCGCTGTCGTCGGTGGATTGATCCTCACGGTCGTGATGGCGGCCGGCGGCTGGGTGCTCAGCATCGCCGGCGAGGCCCCCGACGTCGCCGGCCTGAAGCCGATCGACAAGGGCCAGAACTCGATTGTTTTCGCCGGCGACGGCAGTCGCCTCGGCCTGATCGATTCGGACGAGGTCCGCACGCCGGTTTCGCTGGACCAGATCCCGGAGAGCCTTCAGCAGGCGACGATCGCAATCGAAGACGAGCGCTTCTACAGTCACAACGGCATCGACTACGAGGGCGGACTGCGAGCACTGGTCCGCAACCTCCAGGCCGGCGAGATCAGCGAGGGCGCCTCGACGATCACGATGCAGCTGATGCGCAACCTCTTCATCACCAATCCCAAGCGGGACTTCGAGCGCAAGATCATCGAAGCCAGGATGGCGCTCGACTACGAAGAGGCGAACAGCAAGCAGAAAATCCTGCAGCAGTACCTCAACACGGCGCCCTACGGCACCAACGAAGGCCGGACGGCGATCGGGGCCGAGGCGGCGAGCCGCGTCTACTTTTCGCAGCCGGTCGAGGATCTGAATCTTCCCCAGTCAGCCCTCCTGGCCGGACTCCCCCAGGCACCCTCCGACTACAACCCGATCCAGAACCCACAGGGGGCCAAGGCCCGCAGGAACGAAGTGATCGACTCGATGGCCGACCTCGGCATGATCACCGACGAGCGCGCCACGGCCGCTAAGGATTCCGGACTTCAGCTCGATCCGGCCGGCGGCCTCTTCGACCGCGAAGAACCGTTCTTCTTCGACTACGTCGAGACCGAACTGATCAAGAAGTACGGGGTGAATACGGTCCGGCGCGGTGGCCTGCGGGTCTACACGACGATCGAACCGGCGCTCCAGGATGCCGGGCTGAATGCGATCGCCTCCAACCTCTACACGGGCGGCCCGGCGGCGGCCCTGGTCGCCGTCGACCCGGGAAACGGCGAGATCAAGGCCATGGTCTCCTCGGCCTCCTACACCGACAGCCAGTTCAACCTTGCCGCCCAGGGCAAGCGCCAGCCCGGCTCGACCTTCAAGGTCTTTACGCTCGCCACCGCGATCGCTCAGGGCATTGATCCCAACACCACTTACTACGAGTCGAAGCCCCTCGACATCAACGATCCGGTGTACGGGCCGTGGAAGGTAGCCACCTACGGTGACTCGTATTCAGGATCGATCAGCGTTGCGGCCGCGACTCTGGCCTCGGACAACACTGTTTTCGCCCAGCTGGCGCTCGACGTCGGACCGGACAACGTTGCCGACATGGCTCGCGAACTCGGCATCAAGACCCAGCTCGACGGCTACCCGGCCGAGACGCTCGGCGGCCTGACCATCGGTGTGTCGCCGCTGGAAATGACCGGTGCCTACTCGACCATCGCCAACGGTGGCGTCCGGCACGACCCGACCGCAATCGAGAAGGTCGTCTTCCCGAACGGGGACGTCGACCGTCCGGGGCGCTCGAAGCCGGTGCGGGTGCTCTCCGAAGCCGAGGCCTATGAGGTCACCAGGATCCTCCACGGCAACATCACCGGCGGCACCGGCACCGGGGCCTACACGGGCTGTTCCGGCCAGGCCGGCAAGACCGGCACCACCGACAATCAGGTGGATGCCTGGTTCGTCGGCTATCAGCCGAACCTCGCCGCCGCCACCTGGGTCGGCTACCCCGAGTCGAATGACATCAGC
>JAUQWL010000112.1 GCA_030835185.1 Solirubrobacterales bacterium
TCCCGGCTCGCCGTGCTGAACGCCAACTACCTCAAGCACAGGCTTTCGCGGGGCAGGGCCGGCAGGTACCTGCCGGTGGCCTACGATCGCCACTGCATGCACGAGTTCGTACTCTCCGGTGCCCCGATGAAGAAGCAGCTCGGCATCAAGACTCTCGACCTGGCCAAGCGACTGCTCGATTTCGGCTTTCACCCGCCGACCGTCTACTTCCCGCTGCTTGTCGACGAGGCCCTGATGATCGAGCCGGTTGAAACCGAGAGCCGGGAAGTACTCGACTCTTTCGCCGACGCGATCGAGCAGATTCTCGAGGAGGCGGAGGCCGATCCTTCGATCGCCGCTGAGGCCCCATACTCGACGCCGGTTCGCCGTCTCGATGAGGTCGGTGCCACCCGCCGGCCCGTTATCCGCCAACCGGCGTAGCGTCCGCCGCGCGGTGGCTCGGTAGATTGACCTGTCGTCACCCCGGTCCGACGCCGTCCCGCCTGGCCGGCCGGCACCTTTCCTCTCAAGTCCAGATCGTCCAAGGAGTTCCCATGAGCAACACCTCTGAATCCGCTTCGCAGTACGGTCTCACCCGCGAGCAGCTCGACTTCCTCGAAGTAATCCGTCAGATGTCGGTGGAGAAAGTCGCTCCGCGCGCGGCTGAAATCGACGAGTCGGGCGAGTTTCCCGAGGACATCCGGGAGCTCTTCGCCGGGCATGACCTCTTCGGCCTTCCTTTCGAGGAACGGTACGGAGGGACCGGCACCGGTGAGCTGATGCTCTGTGCCGCGATCGAGGAGGTTTCGAAGTTCTGCGCCTCGTCGGCTCTGATGATCGCGGCCCAGGACCTCTCTTCGCTGCCGATCCGGCTGTTCGGCTCGGACGACCTCAAGGACCGCTGGCTGCCGAAGATGGCCAGCGGCGAGATCCTCGGCGCTTTCGCGCTGTCGGAACCGGATGCCGGCTCCGATCCGGGCGCGATGCGGACCCGCGCCACGAAGACCGACGGCGGTTGGCTGCTGAACGGGGCCAAGAACTGGATCACCAACTCCGGCGTGGCCGGCATGTACGTCACCTTCGCCGTCACCGATCCCGACGTCAAGTTCTCCCGCGGCATCACTGCCTTCGTCGTAAAAGCCGACGCTGAGGGCTTTCGCATCGACACCCTGGAGCACAAGATGGGCATGAAGGGCTCGCCGACCGGCCAGCCGGTCTACGAGGACGTCTTCGTCCCGGACGAAGACGTGATCGGCGAGCCCGGCAAAGGCTTCGCTGTGGCGATGGGCACCCTCGACCGCTCGCGGCTCGGTATCGCCGCCCAGGCGGTCGGTATCGCGCAGGGAGCGACAGATTTTGCCGCCGACTACGCGAGGGACCGCATCGCATTCGGCAAGCCGATCAACCAGCTGCAGGGCATCCAGTTCAAGCTGGCGGACATGGAAACGAAGACGGCCGCGGCCCGGGAACTGCTGTACCGCGCGGCCTCGATGTCGGAGGGAGACGAACCCGGCCTCGGCAAGTACTCGGCGATGGCCAAGCTGTTCGCATCTGACACCGCAATGGAAGTCACTGTCGAAGCGGTTCAGGTGCTCGGTGGCTACGGATACGTCAAGGAGTACCCGGTCGAGCGCATGATGCGAGACGCCAAGCTGACTCAGATCTACGAAGGCACCAACGAGATCCAGCGGGTCGTGATCGCCAGGACGCTTCAGTGAGGATCTTCTCCGGAATCCAGCCCACCGGGCGAAAGCACCTCGGCAACTACATCGGTGCGATCCGCCAGTACGTCGAAGGTCAGGATCGCGGGGATCCGGCGGTCTACTGCATCGTCGACCTCCATGCGATCACGGTCAACTACGACCCGAAGGAGCTGCGCGAGCGGCTCTACGACACCACCGCGATCCTGCTCGCCGCCGGCCTCGATCCGGGTCGCTGCATCCTGTTCCGCCAGTCCGACGTGCACGAGCACAGCGAACTCGCCTGGCTGCTCGGCGCGGTCTGCGCCCACGGTGACCTCAACCGCATGCATCAGTTCAAGGACAAGTCGGCCTCCCAGCGCGAGCTGGTCTCGGCCGGCCTCTTCTCCTATCCGGTCCTCCAGGCTGCCGACGTACTCGCCTACCGGGCCGACGAGGTGCCGGTCGGCGAAGACCAGCGCCAGCACATCGAGTTGATGAGGGAGATCGCCCGCCGCTTCAACGAGCGCTTCGGGGACACCCTGACCGTGCCCGAGCACCGCATCCCCGAGATCGGCGCCAAAGTGATGGACCTCCAGGAACCGGAGCGCAAGATGTCGACGACGGTCGGCGCCGACAGTGGCCGGGTCTACGTACTCGACGAAGAGAAGGCGATCCGCAAGAAGTTCGGTTCCGCCGTGACCGACTCCGGGCGGGAGATCCGCCGCGGCGGGGACAAGGCCGGCGTCACCAACCTGATCGGCATCTATTCGGTCGCGCGCGGCATCTCCGAAGACCAGGTCGAGGCGGAGTTCGAAGGCAAGGGCTATGGCGACTTCAAGAAGGCCGTCGCCGACGCGGTGGTCGAGTTCCTCTCTCCGGTCCGCGAGGCTTACCCGGAAATCCGCGCCGACGAAGCCGGGCTCGAGGAGATTCTCGGAGAGGGAGCCGAACGGGCCCGGACCATCGCTTCGGCGACGCTGGCTGACGTACGCGCTGCCATGGGTGTCGGGGTCCCGCCCGGCAACTGATCGCAAGGCGACCGGGTCCCGGTCTAGGCTGTGGGCGTGGCTTCCCGGCTTGATCTGGACCTCGATCTGGACCTCGACGTCTTCGTCGGGCCCTTCGACCTGCTTCTGACCATCGTCCTGCGGGAGGAGGTCAGCCTGCTCGAGGTCGAGCTCGGCGAGGTGGTGGCCGCCTACGTGACGCGGCTGGAGGAACAGGGCGAGATCGAGCTCGAGGTGGCGACCGAGTTCCTGGTGCTCGTCGCCGCGCTCCTGGAGCTGAAGTCACGGCTGATGCTGCCGGGCGTAGAGGAGGATCTCTCCGAGATGGAACCGGCCGAGGCGGTCGAGGAGCTGGTCAGCCGGATGCTCGAGTACCGGCGCTACCGCGACGCAGGCCGTGAACTCGCCGCTCACTTCGAAAGCCAGCGTGGATACATGTACCGTTCGGCACCGCTGCCGGCCGGCTTTCGGCGCCTGGCCGTGGAGGTCGCCGAGCAGGTCTACGAACCCGACCAGCTCGCCGCCGCGCTCGGCGACCTGCTCCAGCCGCCGGAGAGACCCGACGTTTCCCACATCAAGACCACGGTGTCACTGCGGCGCCGGATGTCGATCCTGCGCTCGGCCCTGACGAAACTTGCCCGTTTCGACTTTGACGACCAGTTCGGCGAGGAAGACCGCCTGACTCAGGCGGTGACGATCTTCGCCCTGCTCGAGCTCTACAGCGCCGGCGAAGCCGTCTGGGATCAGAAGGAGGACTGCGGTCCGATCACAGTCAGGCGCATGAGCAACGGAACCGGCACGACAATCGAAACCGGTGGCGATCCGCGCCGGGCTCCGACCGTCGCCAGGGCGGTCTAGGAACGGTGGCACCGGAAGCCGGCGCAACAGAGTCTGCCGAGTCGGATCTCGCGGCCACGGTGCGCGAGGTCGAAGCCCTGCTTTTCCTTTCCACGCAACCGGTTTCGGAGATCGATCTGGCCGAGGCCTGCCAGGTGGACGTCGGCCGGATCGCCGACGCGGTCGGACGCCTCGAAAGTGACCTCGTACCCGGCA
Source organism: Solirubrobacterales bacterium (assembly GCA_030835185.1). Classification (GTDB taxonomy): domain Bacteria; phylum Actinomycetota; class Thermoleophilia; order Solirubrobacterales; family 70-9; genus 67-14. The sequence goes on from JAUQWL010000112.1 coordinate 3,722, forward strand.
GGCGTGGAATCCGGCTGCGCCGGGTTGCCGGAGGTCTGACGCTCGCCACCGATCCGGCGACCGAAGCTGCTGCCCGGCGCCTTCTGGCCAAGCCACGGACCCCGCCACTCACCCAGGCCCAGGCGGAGACCCTGGCGATCGTCGCCTACCTTCAGCCCGTCTCCCGACCCGAGATCGCCCGCATTCGGGGAGTCTCTTCGGAATCGGCCGTCTCCAGCCTCAGCGAGCGCGGCCTGATCGAAGAGTCCGGCCGCTCCCGTTTCGGCGCGACGATCTATCGCACGTCGCCGCTCTTCGAGAAGGTCTTCGGCCTCGACGGCCTCGACGCCCTGCCCGATCCGACCCGCTTCGATCCAACTCCGGAGGACGAACGGGACCTCCGTGAACGACTGCTCGCCGCCGGCGAACAGCGCACCGAACCCTAGACGCAGTGGTCGTGAGCGCAGCCGGGTCTACACCGTAGGCTGCACGGATGCGGCTTGCCAAGTACCTGGCCCACTCGGGCGTCGCCTCGCGGCGCAAGGCTGAGACGATCATCGCGGCCGGCCGGGTCCGGATCGATGGCCAGGTCGTGACCGATCCGGCGCGCGGGGTGGAGGTAGGCCAGGACATCCGGGTTGACGGTCATCCGGTGGTGCCGGAGGGCAGGGAGGTCTGGATGGTCAACAAGCCGATCGACGTCATTTCGACTGCGGACGAACCCGGAAAGAGGATGGCGGTGGTCGACCTGGTCGAGAGTCCGGCCCGGCTCTATCCGGTGGGGCGGCTCGACGCCGACTCGACCGGCCTGATGCTGCTCAGTAACGACGGCGAACTGGCCAACCGTCTGACCCACCCCCGCTACGGGGTGAAAAAGACGTACCGGGTGAAGACCAGGAACCGGATATCCGATGAGGACCTCGACCGTCTGGGTGGCGGTGTCAACCTCGACGACGGCAGGACTTCACCGGCCGGGATCCACCGTCTGGCCGCAGATGGCTTCGACATCACGATCGGTGAGGGGCGCAACCGCCAGGTCCGGCGGATGGTCGAGGCGGTCGGAAACCAGGTGACGGCCCTTCACCGGATCTCCTTCGGGTCGCTGCGTCTCGGTCGCCTCGGCAACGGAAAGGCGCGCCTGCTCGACGACGCCGAGGTGGCCCGGCTCTGGGAAGATGCAGCCGATGGCTGATCAGACGAAAGTTGTCGCGGTGAGGGGGGCCGTCCAGGCCGATGAAAACTCGTCCGGGGCGATCCTTACCGCCACCGGCAAACTGGTCCGTGAACTGATGGAGATGAACGAGCTTTCTCCCGGGGGGATGATCAGCGCCATCTTCACCACCACACCCGATCTGGATGCCGAGTTTCCCGCTGTCGCCGCACGCGGCATCGGGCTCTCCGAGGTTCCCCTGATGTGCGCGCGGGAAATCCCGGTCCCCGGTGCGATGCCGAGGGTGATCCGGGTGATGGTCCACTGCAACCTGCCGGTCGATCGGCACGTCCGCCACGTCTACCTGGGCGAGACCCGCAGCCTCCGTGTCGACCTCAACGCAGCTCAGTAGACACAGGACCGGGCAGCCAGATGAGCACGAAATTCAACAGTCGGCTGGCCTCGATCCCCGGCTACACCCCTGGAGTCCCGAAGGGGCAGACCGCCCAGGACGTCGCCGGATCGGACCTGGCCCAGCTCGCATCGAACGAGTCGCCTCACCCGCCGCTGCCGCAGGTGGTACGGGCGATCAGCGAGGCCGCGGCTTCGATGAACCGTTACCCGGACCCGGACGCGACCCGGCTCAGGGGCCGCCTGGCTGAGGTCCACGAGGTCGATGCGGGGCGGATCGCCGTCTCGAACGGCTCCTGCGAGATCCTGCTGGCTGCCGGTGACGCGATTCTGGAACCCGGTTCAACCGTGCTCTACTCGTGGCCTGCCTTCTCCATCTATCCGAACCTGGCGGCGATGTCGGGGGCCGATGAGATCAGGGTGCCGCTGACCGGGGATGACGTCCACAACCTTGACGCGATGCTCGAGGCGATCACGCCCGAAACGCGACTGGTCCTGGTCTGCAACCCGAACAACCCGACCGGTACCTACGTGCGAGCCGATGAGGTCGCCCGTTTCGTGGAACGGGTGCCGGACGATGTCACTGTGATCCTCGACGAGGCGTACATCGAGTTCCAGCAACTCGACGAGCCCGCCGCGTCGGTTCGCCTTCTCGGGATGCACGAAAACCTGGTCGTCCTCCGCACCTTCAGCAAGTCCCACTCGCTCGCCGGCCTCAGGGTCGGCTACTCGCTTTCTTCACCGGAGTTCCGTGCCGCGGTGGATGCAGTCCGCCAGCCTTTCAGTGTCAACGCTCTGGCCCAGGCGGCGGCCACCGAAGCACTTGCCCACGGCGATGAGATAGCGCTGGAGCTCGAGGCTTCGATCGCCGAGCGGGAACGGGTCGAAGCGGGCTTTGCCGGGATCGGCCTCGACACTGCCGAAACCGCCGCAAACTTCTCGTGGGTCTCGCTCGGCGAGCGCGGTCCGGAGATCGAGCAGGCGGTGGTCGCCGATCTCGCCGCCGCCGGGATAGTGGTCCGGCCCGGACGCCTGCTGGGCGGACCGGGAAAGCTGCGTATCTCCTACGGCACACGCGAGCAAAACGACCGGCTCCTGGACGCGCTTCGCGATTCGATGCGGCGCAATTCCTGACGCCGGCGATGCCAACTGATACAAACCCCGGAGTGATTCAGTCGAAGCAGGAGACCCTTCGCACGGCCGCCGGCCGCGCCATCCCCGGCGCGGACGCCCTTCTCCCTGCCGCTTCCTGGTCATATCCGCGATTTACATAGGCGTCCGGTATCGCCGGCCTCGGGTCGGTGCCAATTCGTAACAAGCCGCCGGGCGCCGCTTCCCGGGACCCCTCCGTGGGTCCACCGCACGGTCCCAGAGGGTGTGCGGAAAGTAGAGTCTTCGCAACTTAAGAAAGGCATTCAAAAAAGATGATGATCGTGATGAAAGAAGGGGCGACTGAGGAGGAGATCGCCCATGTAATCGAGAGAGTCGAACAGGTCGGCTGTTCGGCGCATGTCTCGAAGGGCGAGCTCCTGACCGTGATCGGCGCGATCGGCGACCGCGACAAGGACCAGCAACTTTCGCTGGAAGGCACTCCGGGCGTGGATCACATCGTTCCTATCGCCAAGCCGTACAAGCTGGCCTCCCGCCAGTTCAAGGACGGTGCCGATTCGGTGCTCGAGATCGGCGGTCGCAAGGTGGGCGGTGCGAACTTCGCCCTGATGGCCGGGCCCTGCACGGTCGAGAACCGTGACCAGATGCTGGCTTCGGCCAAGTCGGTCGCCGAGGCCGGTGCGACCATGCTGCGCGGCGGTGCCTACAAGCCGCGGACCTCCCCCTACAGCTTCCAGGGGCTCGGCCGCGAAGGTCTTCGTCTGCTGGCCGAGGCCAAGGAGGAAACCGGCCTGCCGATCGTTACCGAGCTGCTCGACCTGCGCGACCTCGATGACGTGCTCGATGTGGCTGACGTGATCCAGATCGGTGCCCGCAACATGCAGAACTACTCACTGCTGGCCGAGATCGGCAAGTCCGGTCGGCCGGCCCTGCTCAAACGCGGCCTCTCGGCCACGGTCGAGGAGCTCCTGATGGCGTCGGAGTACATCCTCAAGGAGGGCAACGAAAACGTGATGCTGTGTGAGCGCGGCATCCGCACGTACGAAACCGCCTACCGCTTCACGCTCGACCTGCTGGCCGTACCGGCCCTGAAGGAACAGACCCACCTGCCGGTGATCGTCGACCCGAGCCACGCACCGGGCAGGCGCGACTGGGTCGAGTCGATGTCGCTGGCCGCGGTCGCCGCGGGTGCCGACGGGATCATCGTCGAGGTCCACAACGATCCCGACAAGGCGATCTGCGATGCCGCCCAGCAGGTCCCGACTTCGGATTTCCGGGCGCTGTCCTCCAAGGTCGAGTCGATCGCCGCCGTGGTCGGCAAGACGGTCTCGCGGGCCTGATCCGATGCGCCTCGCCATCCTTGGCGTGGGTCTGATCGGCGGCTCGATCGGCATGGCCGCCCGCGACCGCGGGCTGGCCGAGGTCGTCGGCTATGTGCGCAAGCCGGAGCGCGCCGCCGAATGCGTCGAACTCGGCGCGGTCGACCGCATCGCGGGATCGATCGAGGAGGCGGTGGCGGAAGCCGATGTGGTCGTATGTTGCGGCTCGGTCGCCTCGATGGCCGAGATGGCCGGCGAGGCGCTCGGGGCGGCAGGTGAGGACTGCGTGGTCACCGACGTCGGTTCGACCAAGGAGGAGCTGGTAGCGGCCCTCGGAGATGACCAGCGCTTCATCGGCGGGCATCCGCTGGCCGGCGCCGAGACGGCCGGCGTCGCCAACGCCCGGGCCGATCTTTTCGAGGGCGCCCGGTGGTACCTGACTCCGACCGAGAACTCCTCCGGCCTGCTCTACGACCGGATCCAGAAGCTGATCGCCGGCATGGGTGCCCGGCCGAGAGCGATCGACGCGGCCGAGCACGACCGGGCGATGGCCGTGGTGAGCCACCTGCCGCACGTCTTCGCAAACCAGCTGGCGATTCAGGGCCGGTCCGGATCAGATCTGCTCGGTGCGCTGGCACCGAGTCTGCGGGATGCGACCCGCGTGGCCGGGGCCAACCCGGCGATCTGGGGTGAGATCTTCAGCACCAACCACGTTGCGGTCGTCGAAGCGATCGATACGGCGATCGAGGGTCTGCGCGAAGCGCGTGAGGTGATCTCGACCGCCGACGCGGGCCGGATCACCGAGTGGCAGACCGCTGCGGCCGCCGCGCGCGCGGGACTCTCCGGGGCCGAATCCGACGTGGGCGCCACCCATGAACTCAGGGTGCTGGTGCCGAACCGTCCCGGCATCCTGGCCGAACTCGCTCTGGCGCTGGGCAGGGCAGGCGTGAATATCAGCGATATGTCGCTCGATCCTGCCCCGGACATGAGTTCCGGCGCGATCTCCATCTGGGTCGCGGGCGAGGAGGAAGCGGCCAAGGCGGAGAGCTGCATCGCGGCTCTCGGCCACTCGTTCAGCCCGGTGAGCGAGGCCTGAATGGACCACGGCAGCTCCAACGGCTCCGGAGAGCGCGACCGGTTCGAGCCGTCGGGGCCCCTGACGGGAACGCTCACTCCGCCGGCTGACAAATCCATCTCGCATCGGGCGGCGATCATCGGTGCGATCGCTGACGGTCCGACCCGGGTCATCAACTTCCTTGATTCGGACGACACCCGCTCCTCGCTGGCGGCGGTCGCCGACCTCGGTGCGTTGCTCAATCCCGAGCCGGCCACTTACATGCCGGAAGAGTTCACGATCGAAGGCGTAGGGCCCGGGGGTCCGCGAAGCCTCGGGCGGATCGATGTCGGTAACGCCGGCACGCTGATGCGACTGCTCCCCGGCTGGATCGCCGGCTACGAAGGCGGACTCTGGCGGATGAACGGCGACGCCTCGATCCGGAGGCGTCCGGTCGACCGGATCGCCGACCCGCTGCGACTGATGGGAGCCGAGATCGAGGTCACCGACGGCCGCTTTCCGCCGATCCGGATCGATGGCCGCAGGTTGACCGGCATCGAGTACGAACTGCCGGTGGCGAGCGCCCAGGTCAAGTCCTGCCTGCTGATCGCGGGATTGAGGGCCGAGGGACCGACCACGGTGGTCGAACCGTTGGCAACCCGCGACCACACCGAGGTCATGCTCGAGGCTGCCGGGGCGAGGATCGAACGCTCCCCCGGCCGGGTGACCGTCTGGCCGAGCTCGAACCTGAAGCTGGACGAGGTCGAGATCCCCGCGGATATCTCTTCGGCTGCCTTTTTCCTGGTCGCCGGCGCGATCGTTCCCGGGTCGGAGATCGTGCTCGAGAGGATCGGGATCAATCCGACCCGTACCGGCATCCTGAGCATCCTCAGGCGCATGGGGGCCGAGATCGAGGTCGAGCCGCAGGACACCGGATCCGGCCACGCCGGGGGCGGGGGAGAGCCGATAGGCAGGGTCACGGTTCGTTCGTCGAAACTCCGCGCCACCCGCATCGCGGGCGAAGAAGTACCCCTGGCGATCGACGAACTGCCGCTCGTCGCCCTCGCTGCCTGCTTTGCCGAGGGGGAGACCGTGATCGCCGATGCCGGGGAACTCCGACGCAAGGAGTCGGACCGGATCGCCGTCGTGGTCGACGCCCTGCGCGATCTCGGCGCCGGGATCGAAGCGACCGCAGACGGCATGATCGTCAACGGCACCAGAGCCTTGCGCGGAGGAACGGTCAACTCCCACGGCGACCACCGCATCGCCATGCTCGGGGCGATCGCCGGTATCGCCAGCCGCCACGGCGTCGAGGTGATCGACATGAAAGCCGCTTCGGTCAGCTACCCCGGTTTCGCCGCGGACCTGAATCGCCTCACCTGACGGGCAGGACTGTGGATCGACGGCCGTTTCGGGCACGGGCGGCGACCCGTGCCGGAACCTGCAGAAGCAGCCCGGCCGCTTCAGTCAGGCGATTCGGCGGCGATCTGCTCGCCGACCCAGTCGTCGAGCATCTGCCAGCGGTCGTAAAGCCACTCGGTGCGGGCTCTCTCGCCTGAGGGCAACTCGGCGGCCGGGTAGCGCCAGAAGCGGATCCTGATCGTCTTGCCGACGAGTATTCCGGCCCGGATGTCGGCGACGGTGCGCACCCCGTCGAAACCGTAGTGGCCACAAAGAACGATGTCGGTGCCGGCGGCGGCTTCGTCGATCAGCGCCAAAGGGCCGCCGAGGCGCGGGGGCAGCAGGTGGTTGAGCCGGTCCGCCAGCGGTGCGATTTCCGGCTGGCGCTCTGCGATCACCTCCTGGGCACGGGCGATCTTCCTGGGGGTCGGCCGGGTTCCTTCCGGATACATGGCGAGGATCTCGCCGGGGCTCATGTCGTGGGTGAGCCGCCGGACCGCCTTGATCTCGGTCTCGGGGTCGGGCGATCCGCGCTTGATGAAGACGGTCGGGATCCAGCGGCCGCCGATGTCGATCGCGGGCAGGGCACGGATCTCCTGTTTGATCACGTATCGCACGCCGATCCCGAAGGTGTGGCCGATGAAGACGTCGCCGATCAGGTTGTCGAGGATGCTGGCATGGCGAAGCATCAGGATGAACGGTCCTTTCTCCGTGAGTTCGAGGTTCTCGACGTCGAACTTCATTCCGAAAAGGATGCGCACGGCTCCCAGGTGATTCCGCGCCCAGCGGATCCGCAGTACGTAGATCCACCGACGCCTCCGGATGGAGCCCCCGTTGAACGGCCCACCGGTGAAGACGAAGATGAAGGGCAGCTTGACCAGGGCTTCAATCTCACCGAAGAGGAAGATCCAGAGTCCGGGCAGCAGCCGCACATACACCCAGGGCTTGCGCTTGCTGATCCACATGCTCAGGTCGACCGCGGCCGCCACGAGCATGATCAGCGGTGAGAGCACGGTCATCAGGACAAAGGCGAGAACTTCCAGCGTGATGCCCAGCACCCGCCGCGCGATCCGGGGCATGAGGGGCCCTTCATCGGGAAACAGCGGACCGGGGCCGGGGGTCTGGACTCGCATCCATCGATGGTATTCGCGCGGTCCGGAGACGGGAGTCCGGTCGGACGGGCGATTCCCCGTACCATGCGATTCCCGATGAACGACCGCCCTGGAAATTGGTAATCGCGATCGACGGGCCGGCCGGAGCCGGCAAGTCGAGCGTCGCCCGCAAACTGGCAGCGCGCCTCGGCTTCACCTACCTCGACTCCGGCGCTATGTATCGCTGCGTCGCCTTGACCTGCCTCGAGTGGGGTGCCGATCCGGAACAGTCGGGCGAAGCGACTTCGACCGCCGAGTCGATCGGGATCTCCTTCGAGGACGGGGATGTGCTGATCGACGGTGTCGACGTCAGCGAGGAGATCCGCAGCCCGGAGGTGACGGAGGCGGCCTCGAAGGTCGCCGTCCATCCGGGCGTCAGGGAAGCGATGGTGATCGAACAGCGCCGCATGATCGCAACCGGGCGATATGTAGCCGAGGGTCGCGACATCGGCACCGTGGTCAGCCCGGACTCCCCGCTGAAGGTATTCCTGACGGCGCGCCCCGAAGTCCGGGCAGAACGCCGCGCAGAGGAGACCGGGGGAGACCCCCGCGAGATCCTGGTAGCCCAGCTCGAGCGTGACCGCCGTGACACCGAACGCGAACACGGTGCCCTGAAAACAGCCGACGACGCGGTCGAGATCGACACGTCCGACCTCGGCCTCGATCGGGTGGTCGACCGGGTCGCAGCCCTGGCGGCCAAGCGCGGGCTGGTCTGATCGTGGCTTCTGTGGCGACGGTGGCCGTGGTCGGCTTTCCCAACGTCGGCAAGAGCACGCTCGTCAACCGGCTGGCCGGGGGACGCGAGGCGGTCGTCCACAGCGAAGCCGGCGTGACCCGCGACCGCAAGCGGGTTCGTTGCGAGTGGAACGGCCGGGAGTTCGACCTGCTCGACACCGGTGGTATCGACCTTGAAGACGAGTCCGAGATGGCAGCCGACATCCAGCGCCAGGCCCGCCTCGGAATGGAAGAGGCCGACGCGATCCTGCTGGTGACCGACGGCAAGGCCGGACTACGCTCGGGCGACCAGGATATGGCCCGCCGGCTGCGGGACTCTTCCGTGCCGGTGATCGTCGCGGTGAACAAGTCGGACCGGGCCGACGACCAGTACCAGGCGGCCGAGTTCCACGGTCTCGGTCTCGGCACCCCGTATCCGGTGTCGGCGACTCACGGAATGGGCACGGGCGACCTGCTCGATGCCGTCGTCGAAGCGCTCGGTGACCGCCCTCCCCGTACCGAAGACGACGGCAGCGTCCGCATCGCGGTGATCGGACGCCCGAACGTCGGCAAGTCCTCACTGGTCAACCGCATGCTCGGCGACGACCGGGTGATCGTCTCGGACGTCGCCGGGACGACCCGGGACGCGATCGATACCGAGGTCGAGGTCGACGGTCGCCGGATGATCCTCGTCGACACTGCCGGCCTGCGCCGCAAGTCAAAGGTCGCCGGTACGGTCGACCATTACGCCCAGCTTCGTTCCGAGCGGGCCATCGAGCGGGCCGACGTCGCCATTGTCGTCTGCGATGCCTCCGAAGGGGTGCGCTCGGAGGATCTCAAGGTGGGTGAGGCCGCGATGAAGGCGGGTTGCGCGACGCTGATGGTGCTGAACAAGTGGGACGTCACCGAGGCCGACATCGACGATACGCGTGCCCGCGTGGCCAGAAAGATGCGCCTCCGCCCGGACGTGGTGACTGCCTCGGCCAAGACCGGCCGGAACGTAGCCGGGCTGCTCGCTCGTGCGGCTGAACTGGCCGACCGCGCCTCCCAGCGCATCCCGACGCCGGCCCTCAACCGCTTCGTCTCGGACGTGGTCACGACCACACCACCGCCATCCCGCCGGGGACGGCGCCTCAAGCTGCTTTACGCCGCCCAGATCGAAGTCAGTCCGCCGCGCTTCTCGATACAGGTGAACGATCGCCGTCTGATCGTTCGCGACTGGGCCTACCACCTCGAGAACAGGCTGCGCGAGGCGTACGCGCTCGAAGGGGTGCCACTGATCATCGATTACGTGCCCCGGAGCAGCAGCCGTTCCTCTGAATAGGTGAATAGGCTCTGGCCTCTACAGAGGTGTCCGGCACGAGCCGTCGCGATTTCCGACGATACGAAACCAAGGAGACAGAACCGAACATGACCGATCCCCTCAAGCTGGCCGAAGGCGAGCACCTTTTCACCTCTGAATCGGTCACTGAAGGTCATCCGGACAAGGTCGCAGACCGGGTCTCCGACACGGTCCTGGATGCCTGTCTCGCGCAGGATCCGGATTCCAGGGTCGCTTGCGAAACCCTCGTCAATACCGGCATGGCAGTGGTCTCGGGCGAGCTCTCGACCAAGGCGAGCATCGACGTGACCGATCTCGTGCGTGAGGCGATTTGCGACATCGGCTACGACAACGGTGAATGCGGATACGACGGCAACTCGATCGCCGTGCTGGTCGCGATGGACAAGCAGTCTCCCGACATCGCCCGGGGCGTCGACGAGGGGATCGAGGCCCGGGTCGGCGGATCCTCCGACCGATACGACCTCGAGGGCGCCGGTGACCAGGGAATGATGTTCGGCTACGCCACACGGGAAACCGAAGCGCTGATGCCGATGCCGATTCAGATCGCCCACCGGCTTTCCGAGCGTCTGACTCTCGTGCGAAAGAACGACATCCTCGGCTACCTCCGGCCCGACGGCAAGACCCAGGTCACGGTCAGGTATGCCGATGGACGTCCGGTCGCGATCGAGCGGGTGCTGATCTCGACCCAGCACGACGAGGGCATCGAAGAGCAGGAGACGCTCAGGCCGGACCTGTGGGAGAACGTGATCCTGCCGGTGCTGAGCGAGCAGTATTCCGACCTGCTCGACGAGAACGCCCTCTACGAAAGCCTTCTGATCAACCCGACCGGCAAGTTCGTGATCGGGGGCCCGGTCGGCGACGCCGGCCTGACCGGCCGCAAGATCATCGTCGACACCTACGGAGGAGCCGCTCGTCACGGCGGCGGGGCGTTTTCCGGCAAGGATCCGTCCAAGGTCGACCGCTCGGCGGCCTACGCCGCCCGTTACGCGGCCAAGAACGTGGTCGCCGCCGGCCTGGCCGGTCGCTGCGAGGTCCAGGTTGCCTATGCCATCGGCGTCGCCCACCCGGTTTCGATCATGGTCGAGACCTTCGGCACCGGAAAACTCTCCGACTGGCAGCTGTCACGCCTGGTCACCGACCAGTTCGATCTTCGTCCGGGCGCCTTCCGCAACTATCTCGACCTCCACCGGCCGATCTACAGCGAAACGTCGGCTTACGGCCACTTCGGTCGCAGCAGCGAGAACTTCACCTGGGAGCGGACCGACCGCGCCGACGCCCTCAGGCAGGCCGCCGGCCTCGACTGAACGGCGGCAGGCCTCCGGCCCCGACTGAACGGCGTCGCCCGGGTACCGGGATGGACGGGGACCCGTCAGACCCGCAATCGACCCCGGTGAGCGGCCGCGCGGACGGTTTCAGACCGGGAAGCCGGCTTTGACCGTCGCCAGTGCCCACTCGGCCCGGGTGAGGTCCTCGACTTCGTAGAGCCCGGTCGCGACGCCGACGATGCGGATCCCGATCCCGTGAGCGGCGAGAACGTCGAGCGGGGTGTCCCCGACGGCGATGAAGTCGTCCTTGACCAGGGTTCCCCCGGAGAGCGCGATGCCCCGCTCCATACCGCGCCGGGTCAGCTCCGGGCGCAGGTTGGAGTCGGAGCCGAATCCACCGAAGCCGAAGAAGCGATTGAGCCCCCCGCGCTCGAGCTTGATCTTGGCCGCCGGTTCGATGTTTCCGGTTGTCAGGCCCAGGGTGATTCCCTCTGCGCTCAACCGCTCCAACAGCGGCACGATGCCCGGGGAGAGACGGTAGTTGTCCGAAGCCGCAACCGCTTCCGGCAGATGCTCGAGATAAGCCTCGGTGAGCGCGTCGAGTTCGATCGGAACCGGATCCCGGCCGAGCACGTCACGTAAAGCCGCCCGGGCGACGGCGCTGTCGGTCATGCCCGACTCGGTGATCCGCTCGATGTCGACCGGGCTCCCGTGGAGAGTGACGCAGGCCTGGCTCCAGGCCGAAGCTCCGGCGCCGCCCGTGGTCAGCAGGGTGCCGTCCACGTCGAACAGGATCGCCCGGATTGCCCGATCGAGCGGTGCCCGGGCTGGCTGAGGCCGCGCTCCGCCCCTGTCTCCTTTCCCCGCAGACGAGGACGCAGGACGATCCTCGCCTCCGTCGCTCAAGCTCTGCCCCGGGCTCGTCGGTAGCGACGGATCAGACTGGAGGTCGAGCTGTCGTGGTCGAGCCCGGGCTCGTTCTCGGACTCGAGTTCGGGAACGATCTTCCGGGCGAGGGCCTTGCCGAGCTCCACGCCCCATTGATCGAAGGAGTCGATGCCCCAGATCGCACCCTGGGTGAAGACCGAGTGTTCGTAGAAAGCGACCAGATTCCCGAGCGTGCGGGGGGTCAGCCGGTCGACCATCAGCGTGCTGGTGGGCCGGTTCCCTTCAAAGGTCCTGTGGGGGACCAGCGCGGCGTCCACACCCTCGTCCCTGAGCTCTTCCGGGGTCTTGCCGAATGCGAGTGACTCTGTCTGGGCGAAGACGTTCGATACCAGCAGGTCCTGATGATTTCCGATCGGGTTCAGCGAATGGTTGAAACCGATGAAATCGCATGGGATCAGTTCGGTCCCCTGATGGATCAACTGGTAGAAGGAATGCTGGCCGTTGGTGCCGGGCTCGCCCCAGAAAACGGCTCCGGTAGCCGTTGAAACAGCTTCACCGTCGAGCGTGACCGACTTGCCGTTCGACTCCATCGTGAGCTGCTGGAGGTATGCCGGGAAGCGGTGCAGGTACTCGCTGTAGGGCAGGACGGCCTGGGTCTGGGTACCGAAGAAGTTCCGGTACCAGATCGCCAGCAGGCCATGGATGGCCGGCAGGTTCCGGTCCAGCGGGGTTTCGCGGAAGTGCTCGTCGATTTCGTGGAAGCCGTCGAGCAGGTCCTGGAAACGGTCGGGGCCGATTGCCAGCATGGTCGAGAGGCCGATCGCCGAGTCCATCGAGTAGCGGCCGCCGACCCAGTCCCAGAAGCCGAACATGTCCGCGGTGTCGATGCCGAAGTCGGATACGCCCTCGGCATTGGTCGAAACGGCGACGAAGTGCTTCGCCACGGCCGCCGTGTCGCCGCCGAAGGCGGCAAGGCTCCATTCCCGGGCGGTTCGCGCGTTGGTCATCGTCTCCAGCGTGGTGAAGGTCTTCGAGCTGATCACGAAGAGGGTTTCTTCGGGGTCGAGGTCGCGGGTGGCCTCGTAGAAGCCGGTGTCGTCCACGTTCGAGACGAAGCGGAAAGTCAGGTCGCGGCGCGAGTACTCCTTCAGTGCCTCGTATGCCATCACCGGACCGAGGTCGGATCCGCCGATACCGACGTTGATCACATTGCGGATCGGCCGGCCGGTGTGGCCGGTCCGGCGGCCGGAGCGAATCTCTTCGCAGAAGGCGGACATCCGGCTGAGGACGCCGTGAACCTCACGGACGACATCCGTCCCGTCGACCACCAGCGAGCGGTTGGCCGGCATGCGAAGGGCCACATGAAGCACCGGGCGATCTTCGGAGACGTTGATCCTCTCGCCGGTGAACATCGCTTCCCGTCTTGCCGGCATGCCGCATTCTTCGGCAAGCGCGGCCAGCAGCGGCATGGTCTCGGTGTTGATCCGGTGCTTCGAGTAATCGAGGTAGAGGCCCGCACCCTCGGCGACGAGGTTCGCCGGTGAGGCCGGACTCCCATCGTTCGATTCGCCGCGCCCCGGTTGCCCGGCGAAGAGTTCGCGCAGGTGGATCCTCGCGATCTGCTCATGGTGGCTTGCGAGGCTCTTCCAGGCGGAAGTCTCACTCAGCCGGGTCATCGGTTCAGCCGGCCCCGGCGATCTGATCCCTGGCGGCTTCGACGACCTTGTCGGGGGTGAAGCCGAAGAACTTCTGAAGGTCCTTGAAAGGCGCCGAGGCGCCGAACGTGGTCATGCCGATCATCGTTCCGGTTTCGCCGACGTAGCGCTCCCAGCCCATAGTCGACGCCTGTTCGATCGCCACCCTCGCCGTCACCGGGGGCGGCAGGACCGAATCGCGGTACTCCTCGCTCTGGGAGTCGAAGAGTTGCCAGGACGGGAGGCTGACCACGCGTGAGCGGATGCCCTCGACCATGAGTGTCTCATGGGCCTCGACCGCGATGTGGACCTCGCTGCCTGTGGCGATCAGGATCACTTCGGGCTCGCCGTCGCAGTCGGCGAGCACGTATCCGCCCCGTGCCAGGCCGCCGGCGGACGCGTACTTCTCCCGGTCGAGCACCGGTACGTTCTGCCGGGTCAGCACCAGGGCGGTCGGGTGATCCCGGCGCGGCATGATCACCTTCCACGCTTCCGCGACCTCGTTGGCGTCGGCCGGACGGATCACGTCGAGCTGGGGAATCGCCCGCAGCGAAGCGAGTTGCTCGACCGGCTGGTGGGTGGGACCGTCCTCGCCGAGTCCGATCGAGTCGTGGGTGAGCCAGTGGACTACCGGCTGCTCCATCAACGCCGAAAGGCGGATCGCCGGCCGCGCGTAGTCGGAGAAGATCAGGTACGTCGACCAGACCGGCCGCATTCCGCTCAGCGCCAGGCCGTTCGACATCGCGGCCGATTCGTGCTCGCGGATCCCGAGGTGGATACCGTGTCCGTCCCGCGAGCCTGGCTCGAAAACGCCGGATACCTCGGGGGAGAGTCCGCTCGACGCGGAGCCGGTCAGGTCGGCCGATCCGCTCGTCATCCAGGGGACTCTGGGCGCGATCGCGTTGATGACCTTCTGGGAGGCCTTTCGCGTCGCGATCTGCTCGCCGGCGTCGAATGACGGGATGTCCACATCCCAGCCGTCCGGCAGATCGCCGGCAATCATCTGGCCGACCTCTTTGCGATCGGCTTCGGAGGCGGACTCGAACCTCCGCCTCCAGGCGGCGCTCAGTTCGGCGCCTCGCGCACCGATGCCGTTGTTGAAGTTCTCGTAGACGCCGTCGGGTACGAGGAAGTGGGCATCCTCCGGCCAGCCATATGCCTTCTTGGTCAGTTTCGTCTCGTCGCTGCCCAGCGGGCTGCCGTGGACATCGGCGGTGTCAACCTTGTTCGGGGATCCGTAGCCGATGCGGCTGCGGAGGACGATCATCGTCGGGCGTTCCGTTTCGGCCTTGAACCGGTCCAGGGCCGCGCCGATCCCGTCGAGATCGTTGGCGTCGTCGACCCGGTGGACCGCCCAGCCGGCGGCGTCGAAGCGTTTCTCTACGTCCTCGGTGAAAGCAAGGTCGGTGCTGCCGTCGATGGTGATCCGGTTGCTGTCGTAGATCCAGCAGAGGTTGTGAAGCTGCTGATGACCGGCAAGGGAGGCGGCCTCCTGGGAAACCCCCTCCATCAGGTCGCCGTCGCTGCAGATCGTGTAAACGTCGTAGTCGAAGAGTTCCTCGCCGAAATGGGCTCTTTTCCAGAGGCCGGCGATGGCCAGGCCGACCGAGGTGGCCACGCCCTGACCGAGTGGTCCGGTGGTGGTTTCCACTCCGGTGGTGAGGTGGGATTCGGGGTGGCCGGGGGTGGGCGAGCCGAGTTGCCGGAAGTTCTTGATGTCCTCGAGGCTGACCGATGGCTCGTCGGTGACCACACCGTCGTGATCGACCCTTCTCACGCCGGCGAGGTGGATCATCGAATAGAGCAGCATCGATGCGTGCCCGGGTGAGAGCACGAAGCGGTCGCGGTTGGGCCAGCGCGGATCGGCCGGGTCGTACCTGAGGAAGTCCTGCCAGATCTTCAGAGTCAGGGGGGCGAGCGCCATCGCGGTGCCGGGGTGCCCGGAATTCGCTTTGTCGATCGCATCTATCGAAAGCGTGCGGATCGTATTTATGCTCAGCTGGTCGGGGCTCTGGGAATCGATGGAGTCGCTCACGCGCGCCATCCTAACCTGCATCGGGGCAAGGCGACGGCACCGACCGCGGGGCAATGAGCCGGTTACCTGTCAGGTGCCGGCTCGCCGAGCCCATGAGACCCGGCGGAAGTGGCTGCGGTCGCCAGATCGACCTGGTTTATGACTTCCTGCGGATCGCTCACCCCGTTGAAGACGAAGGTGTTCTCGATGTCGGAGGCGGTATCGAAGTCGACGTCGCCGACCCGGAGCATCCGCTGAAAGGCGGTCTGGTTGTAGCTCACGTTCTGGACACGCTCGAGGCGGGTCTCCTGGATATCGCGGGCGACGATGCCCCGCTTGATGTTCAGGCGCCGGTTGGTGATCGTGTAAACGGTCGCGACGCGTCTTACGAAGCCGATCACGACGGTGATGCCGAGCGCAACGAGAAGGATCACGAAAACCGTGAAGAATCCTTCGCCGAACAGCTTCGCCACGAGCGCTATGACCACCGAGATCAGCAGTCCCTTCAGGTAGAAAGCGAGAATCGAGCGCCACGAAGGATGGCCCTGGAAGATGATCTGCTCGCCCGGTCGTACGGTGAATGACATGACGATCAGCATATTCGACCTCCCGGGAAGCCGAGCGATCCGCCGGGCAGCGCGTCCGCCGTTCGTCGTACCGTTGGCCGGTGTCCATCGCCAGGGTCGAGCCGCTGACGACGGCCCGCGCACTGCGGGGCCCGTTCGACTACCTGATACCGGACCGGCTGGGGGAGGTCCGGGTCGGGACGGTGCTCGAGGTCCCTTTCGGCCACCGGCGGATCACCGCTGTCGTCGTCGAGGTCGCCGAAAGCTCCGACCTCCCGCTGGAGCGACTGGCCGAGCCCGTACGGGTGCTCGGCGATACCACCGGGGAGCTGGTCGGCATCGGCCGCTGGATCGCCCGTGAATACTGCTCGACCCCGGCCCGGGGAATCAGTCTGGCCCTGCCCCCGGGAACGGGAACGGCCGGACGGCGCACGAGGCCCAGGGTTGAGACCCTGAACCGCATAACCGCCGAAGGTCGCGCCGCCCTCGAAGGGGGCGGTCGCCT
>JAUQWL010000113.1 GCA_030835185.1 Solirubrobacterales bacterium
CAGCACCCGCTCGATGCGGTTCACGCAGAACAGTGGCTGGGACTGGTTGATCTTGCCGGCCAGCTCGATGAATTCCGGGTAGAAGCCGTGCTCGCGGGCCTTGAACGCGAGGTAGAACGGATCGACCGGCAGGCAGTGGCCACCCATCCCGGGGCCGGGCTCGAAGCGCATGAAGCCGAACGGCTTGGTCGCGGCGGCATCGACCACCTCCCAGACGTCGACCCCGAGCCGGTCGCAGAGCTGGGCCAGCTCGTTGACCAGAGCGATGTTCACCGAGCGGAAGATGTTCTCGAGCAGCTTCGAGAGCTCGGCCGCCTCCGGTCCGGAGAGCGGAATCACCCGGTCGCAGATCCTCTCGTACAGCTTTTTCGCCAGTTCGGTCGATTCCGGGGTCAGCCCACCGACCAGCTTCGGTGTCGTCCTCACGGTGAAGTCGGTCCTGCCGGGGTCGATCCGCTCTGGCGAGTAGGCCAGGTGGAAGTCGCTGCCGGCCTTCAGCCCGGACTTCTCCAGCGCCGTGGCCAGCAGGTCGCGCGTGGTTCCGGGGTAAGTGGTCGACTCGAGCACAACGAGCTGGCCTTCCCGCAGTACTTCGGCCAGCATCTCCCCGGCGGCCTCCAGGTAGGACAGATCCGGCTCGCGCGATCCGGTGAGCGGGGTGGGGACGCAGATGATCACCGCCTCCGTCCGGGCCAGCTTCGCGGCATCACCGGTGGCGACGATCGAGCCCTTCAGGCCGTCGAGGGTGGTTGACGGCACGTCCTCGATGTAGCTCTCGCCGCGGTTGATCGCCTCGACCTTGAGCGGATCGAGATCGAAGCCGACCACCTCTTCGCCGCTTTCGGCGAAGGCCACCGCCAGCGGCAGGCCGACGTAGCCGAGGCCGACTATGGCGACGCTCATCGACAGGCCTGCTTGTCCGGATTGGCTGGCACCCCCTGCAGTCTAGGCGGGGACTCCGGCGTCCGGCCGTCTCCGGTTATCATGTACCGGACCGTACCGACGTCCCCTACCCGATTCCAGGAACGTTCTTGAACAAGCAGCGGGCGAAGCAGGCAGGACACGACGGAAATGGCAAACTGCCGAGCGGCCGCCACGGGCTCTCGAGGGATGTGGTGGTGCGGTCCCAGCGCGACCGCATGATCGAGGCGATGATCTCGGCCGTCGCCGGGAAGGGCTTCTCCGAGACCACGGTCGCCGACATCATCTCCCGGGCCGGGGTTTCGAGGGCCACCTTCTACGAGCAGTTCGCCGACAAAGAGGACTGCTTCATCGCCGCCTACGCGGACGTCATGGGGAGCATGCTGACCTTCGTCGCCGAGGGGTTCGCCGCCGAAGGCGACCGCGACTGGATCGACAGCGTCCGGGGGGGAGCCCGCAGCCTGCTCACCTACCTCGCACAGAATCCGGTCGCGGTCAGAGTCGGCATCGTCGAGGGCTTCGGTGCCGGTGCCCGGGCACGCGACCACTATCAGGAAGCGGTCGGTGCCTTCTTTCCTTTCCTTGACGCCGGACGCGAACTGATCGACGACGGCGACCGGGTGCCCGGGGAGGCCGCCAGGGTGGTCGTCGGCGGGATCTCCGCGACGATCTTCAACGAAGCCTCTGCGGGCCGCGCCGGGAACCTCCTCAACCTGCTTCCCGAAATGGTCTACCTGGCAGTCGTCCCCTATGTGGGCCACGAAGGAGCGATGGTCGCGATGGAAGAAACAGAGGTGACCGCGTGAGCGGGCCGACCAGCACTCCCCTTCCGTCCGGACGGCACAACCTGCCGCGTGAGTTCGTGATCACGTCGCAGCGCGACCGCCTGCTCGACGCGATGGCCCGGTCCTGCGCCGAGAAACGTTACGCCGAGGTGAGTGTGGCTGACGTCGTCTCGTCGGCAAGGGTCTCCCGGTCGACCTTCTACGAGATCTTCCCCGACAAGGAGTCATGTTTCCTGGCTGCTTACGACGCCATCCTCGGACGGTTCGTGACCGAAGTGATCAAGGCCTGCACCGAGCCCGATCTGGCCTGGCCCGAGCAACTCGAACGCGGGATCGAGGTGAGCCTCGATTTCCTCGCCGCCGAGCCCGCCTTCGCCCGGATGTGCATCGTCGACATGTTCTCCGCCGGGCCTTCGGCACTGGAGCGTTACCTTTCGGCGGTGCGCCTTATCGCGGCATTCGTGGACGGTGGACGGACCAGGATGCCTGACCGTGAAGACGTGCCTCAATCGATTGCGACGATGGCCGTCAACGGCGCCGCCGTGGTGATCCGGGCCGAGATCGTGGCCGAGCGGACCGAGGACCTGCCCGGGGTCGGTCCCGACATCGTCTACTCGTTGCTGGTCCCGTACATGGACCGCGAAGAGGCCATCGACCGCTCCGAACGTTACGCCCGGCGCATCGCCGCACGCTGAGCCACCCGCCGGCGATCAGACCGGACCGCTCCCACTGTTCCGCGGTCGGATCGACCGACTCCCCGGCTCGCACCAGCGGACGGGACCGCTCCGGGATTCACGGGAGGTTGACGGAAGGGTGACGAGCATCAAATCGCGGCCCAAATTGCGCACAAATGGCGGAAATTGCAGCGTCTCCCACTCGTCCGGACGCTCGAGCGCGGGTATTGTCAATCGTTATGGCCAAGGACACAGAGAAGCTCATAAGGCAGCTTTCGCTGATCTCCTTTCTGATGGCTCAGGGCCGTCCTGTTTCGGCTCTCGAGATCAAGCGGGAAGTCGAGGGTTACAGCGTCATGAACGAGGATGCCTTCGCCCGCCGGTTCTACGCCGACCGGGCCGAGCTGGACAGCCTCGGCATCGAGCTTCAGGTCGACCGGCCGGGTGACGGCTTCTTCGAGGCGGAGCTCTACTCGCTGCCGCCGGAGAACTTCTACCTGCCGGAGATCGAGTTCACCGACGATGAGCTGGCTGCGCTTCGCACATCGCTGAGCCTTCTGACGGAGAGCGAGTTCGCCTACGCCGAGCCGCTGAGGCTGGCCCTCCAGCAGGTCGCCTGGGGGCATCCGAACCCGCTGTCGGATCCCGACAACACACCCGTTTCGATGGCCAAGTTCGCCTCGACCTCTTCCCGGGATCTGACCCAGCGCCTGGCGCGGATCGAGACCGCGATCTCGCGGCACAAGACGATCACCTTCGAGTACCACACGATGGAAAGCGACCAGATCAACTCCCGCAGGGTAGATCCGTACCACCTGGTATTCCGTCGCGGCCAGTTCTACCTGATCGGCCACTCCCACGAACGGGATGCGGTCCGGGTCTTCCGGCTCTCCAGGATCCAGGGCAAGGTCGGCTATGCGACCAAGTCCGAACACGACTTCACCCCTCCGGAGGAGTTCGAGCGGCGGAACTACGCCGAGCTGGCCGACTGGCAGCTCGGCCGGCAGGCCGGCAGCGCGACCATCTTCTTCCGCGAGCGCATCGCCTGGCTGATCGAACGGGACTTCGGACGGCACGGCACGGTCCGTCCGGCCACACCGGAAGACGGCGTCGACGGTGACGGGATCGTCCTCGAGACCACCTACGCCAGCGAGCGCGAGCTGCTGGCCTGGGTGCTGAGGTGGCGGCAGAACGCCGAAGTGCTCGCTCCGCCCGAGCTGCGAAAGGTGGCCGAGGAGCGGATCGCCCTGCTGCGCGACCGTCACGTGAACGGCTTCGAGATCGCCGAGTCCGCCGAACCCGCACCGCAGCGGACGAAAGAGCGGCGCCAGCGCGGCAAGGACCGCGCTTCGGCGGCGATCCGTCCCGAGCGCTTCGGCCGGCTGGTCACGCTCGCCGGCATGCTGATCGGTGCCGCCAAGGACGAGGTCGATCTCTCGGTCAAAGAGCTCTGCTCCGTTCTCGAACTCTCCGAAGAGGAGCTTCGCGACGACATCGACGTGCTCAACGTGGTCAACTTCGGTGGCGGCACCTATGTGCTCTACGCCGAGATCAAGGGTGACGTCATCGAGGTCGATTCCGAGCCCTACGGCGACTCTTTCGCCCGTCCGGCGCGGCTGCTGCCGCTCGAGGCCAAGGCGCTGGTCGCGGCGATCGACCTGGTCGGCAACCACATGCCGCAGACCCGTCTGGACACGGCCCGCGACAAGATCATCGACGCGCTCGGCCACGACCCGGCCCGTGAGGGCCTGGCGATCGCGGTGGAGCCCGGGGGAGTCGAAGCTGCCCGCACGGTCAACGAGGCGATCGCCTCCCGCAGGGTGCTCAAGCTCACCTATTACAAGGAGAACGAAGACACTTTCTCGGAGCGCACGGTCGAGCCGTATCGGCTCGAGAACGGCCATGAGGGCTGGTACGCCGAGTGTTACGACCTCGGACGCGACGCGATGCGCCACTTCAAACTCGACCGGATCAAGGAGGCGACTATCACCGACAAGGTCTTCGAGCCCCGCCCCGAAGCCACCGAGCTGGCCGGGGTCGAGGGCTGGATGAGCGACGGCAAGGTCCCGGAGGCATCCGTAGCCAGGGTCTGGGTCTCGCCCGAGCGCTCCCGCTGGCTCCGCGAAGAGCGCAACGTGGTCGAAGAACTGAGCGACGGATCCGTGGTCGTCGAGCTGCCATATGCCGGCACCTCCTGGCTGGTCCGCGAGATCCTTCGCGGTGCGGGAGACCTGGTCGTGCTCGATCCCCCCGAGGCCCGTGAAGCCATCGGCCGCGAACTCGCCGCCTGAGCGCCCCGTCGCCATGAAGCCGCTGGAGCAGGCGCCAGGGCACTCCGAGATCCTCCGCCTGCTGGCCGACAACCCCGGACCGATGACCCTGACCGGGACCA
>JAUQWL010000114.1 GCA_030835185.1 Solirubrobacterales bacterium
TGATTCCCACCAAACGACCATACTCATTCCGGTGACAGGGATAGTGCCTTCTTGGTGAACGACAGAGAAACCGGAACGCGTCACCAGTCCCAGGAAGAGAGCAGCGGTGCCGGGTCCAGCAGGGCACCGCGCGACCGGACCTCGATATGAAGGTGGCACGGCGTACCGGCGGCGTTGCCCGTCTGACCGACCGCTCCAAGCCTCCTCCCCGCCCTGACCTTCTGGCCGGAGCGCACCGGGGCGGGGCGGGCCAGGTGGGCGTACAGGTAGGTGCGTCGCTCGGAGCGGCCCTTGAGAACGACGTAGTAGCCCTTGAGGGCCGGGTCGTAAGCGGTCTTGAGGATCGTCCCGGACCGGACGGCGACCAGTGGGGTACCGCAGGCGGCGGTGGCGTCGAAGCCCTCGTGGATCCTGCCGCCCGACCTCGGAGCCCCGAACTCGCCGATGTAGCCACGGGTACCGTGCGTGCCGTCGATCGGGAAAGTGTGTCCGTGGAGCCTGCTTCGACCGAGTATCCGCAGCCTGCCTCCGGCCGGGCCGACTCTGACCACGTACCTCCCGGCACCGACCAGGCGGCTCTGGCGATCCAGGCCGTTCCAGTCCCGCCGATGCCAGCGACCGGGGCGGAGAGGCCCGGTGACGAACCGCCTGACGGTACGACCGGGTCGGATGCCGTTCCCAGCCCGGCTGATCCGTACCTCTACCTCCAGCGCCCGGCGGGCCCTGAAACGAAAGATGATCCGCTGGGAGGCAGTGGAGTACGGGATCGCCTGTCTTGGTGCCACAGCTCCCTCGAGGTCACGAAACGCGGCCGCATCCGGGCCCGGGGCTGATCCGGCCGCGACCGGCTTCGCGGAGGCCGGCGAAAGGCCCGGCGTAGCCAGGGACAGCGCCGCTACGAACGGTACGGCGGCCAGGACGAGCGATCCGAACCGGCCCGGGCCGGTCACCGATGAATGGATTCGTGACAACGACCGCCTGCCGCTCCGGGACCGGACGCGGCGTTCAGTGATGCTCGATGACGCGGTCGACGATGCCGTAATCCTTGGCTTCGTCAGCGCTCATGAAGTAGTCGCGCTCGGTGTCGTGGGTGATCTTCTCGAGATCCTGCTTGGTGTGCCTGGCGAGGATCTTGTCCAGCCGGCCGCGGGTGTCGATGATCTCGTTGGCGTGGATTTCGATGTCGGTCGCCTGGCCCTGGAAGCCCGAGGAGACCTGATGGATCAGGATCTTCGAATTCGGTAGCGACATGCGCTTGCCCTCTGCCCCGCCGGCGAGCAGCAGCGCACCCATGCTCATCGCGATTCCGACGCAGATCGTCTGCACGTCGGGCTTGATGAACTGCATCGTGTCGTAGATCGCCAGCCCGGCATAGACCGATCCGCCGGGGGAATTGATGTAAAGGCTGATGTCCTTTTCCGGATCGTCGGATTCGAGATGGAGCAGCTGCGCCACGATCAGGTTGGCGATGTCCTCGCTGACACCGGTACCTAGAAAGACGATGCGCTCGTTGAGGAGGCGGGAGTAGATGTCGAAAGAACGCTCGCCACGCGAGGTCTGTTCGACGACCATTGGGACTAGTGGGCTCATGGCGGCGAGTTTATAGAGAGACTCCGGCGGGCACCGCTCAGCGCGGATCGCCCGGGGTCCAGAGCTTTTCCCTGGTGTCCTCGTCGGCCATCTCTACCGGCGTGGCAGTCTCGGCGATGCGGTCGATCGCCTTGCGCACCCGGATGTCGGCAGCGATCATCTCGCCACGACCGTCCCGCCTCAGCCGCTCGAGCAGCTTCGCCGCCGTGGTGCGCTCGTGGCTGGCCATGTGCTCGAGCTCGGATTCCATCTCCTCGTCCGAGACCTCGATCCCCTCGGCCTCGCCGATCGCGACCAGGACGGCCTCGCGGCGGATCTCCTGTTCGGCGTCCGGCAGCGACTCCTCGACGATCTCATCGCGCGTCTTGCCCTGCATCTGAAGGTAGGTGTCGGGGTTCATCCCCTGACCGGCCATCTGGCGCTCAACCCGCTCCCAGCGCTCCACGGCGCGGGCCTTGACGATCTCTTCCGGAATCTCGACGGTCGCATTCTCGACCGCGACGTCGACCGCAGCTACGCGGAATTCCTGCTCGATCCGCTCTTCAGCCGATTCGGCAAGCTTGCCGGCGATGTCGGAGCGGAGCTCCTCGAGCGTGTCGAACTCGGAGGCTTCGACGGCGAAGTCGTCGTCGAGATCCGGTAGCTGCTTTTCGCGCACTTCCTTGACCGTGACTGCGAATTCCGCATCCTGGCCGGCCAGCTCGGCTGCGCCGTACTCCTCGGGGAAAGTCACCTTCACCTCGACCTCGTCACCGGCAGAGGAGCCGATGATCTGCTCTTCGAAATCGTCGATCAACTGGCCGGAGCCGATCTCGATCATGTGGTCGGCGGCGCTGCCACCCTCGAACTCGACCCCATCGAGGCTGCCAACAAAATCGACCAGCACATGGTCACCGTTCTCTGCCGGCCGCTCCACGGCGTCGAGGCTGGCCATTCCCTCGCGCAGCCGTTCGACCTCCTGGTCGATCGCTTCGCCGGGAACATCGCTGCCTGGCTTCTGTACCTCGAGACCGAGGTACTCGCCGAGTACGGCGACCGGACGAACGCCGACCTCGAATTTGAATTCCAGCGGCTCGCCCTCCGTCGACGGGGCCGATGTCACCTCTACCTCGGGGTCTCCGACCGGAACCACGCCGGATTCGAACACTGCCTGCTGATACCAGTCGGGCAGGGCGTCCTGAAGCGCCTGCTCGAAGACGGAAGCGAAGCCCAGCCGCTGAACGACCAGCGACGGCGGCGCCTTTCCTTTGCGGAAACCGGGCAGGCGCATCTCACGGGCGAGGCCTCGCGCGGCGCGCTGGATCTGGATGCCCACGTCTTCGGCCGAAACGTCGACCTCGACCCGGGCACGGGAATTGTCAAGTTCTGTGACGGTGGTCTTCAAGGTCACTGACCCTAGCGATTCGGGCGCTGGATCAGCGCCTGCGCCACTCTGCGGCAAGTGCCCACACAGCCACCACGAACTCGATCAGAAAGCCGGTCAGGCGACCGATCGGCCCGGTCACCAGCCAGGCCCTGAACGGCGCTCGCCGGATCGGACCGGAGCCACGGTTTGAACGGATCATGTCGGAGGACCCGAGATCCACTGCTGCCGATCCGTATCCCGGCCGCAGCCGGCGACGGGCCGTCTCATGCCGGTGGCGTCGGGCTCACGGTCGGCGCAGGCGAGGCTGCGGGTTCGGAACCGGACGTCGGGGTCGAGGAGGTGGCGGGCGCCGGACCGGTCCTCGATGCGGGGCCCGAGGCTACCCGGGAGGCGGAATCGGCGGCATCCCTGATGCGCTTTTCAAGCAGGTCGCCATGACCGGCCCGGACCGCGCGCTCGGCCCGTTCCTCGTCGAGGCTGTAGCCCTCCAGATAGGCGAGATCGAGCAGCTCCTGCTTGCGGATGCTCTGACCGGCCGACTGGAAGTAGCTGTAGGCGATCACGCCGATCAGGAGGAAGGTGCCCTCGATCATCATGATCACGCCGGCCGTACTCTGGTCGGCGATCGCGGAAAGCCCCCATTTCTCCTGGCCTTCGGCGTAGTTCTGGTAGAGGGTGATCTGGCTCCACATCAGCACGTTGCCGAGGATCGCCGCTGCGAAGCGCACCGCCGCGGTGTATACGACCTTCCACCCCGTATTGAAGAACGCGGGCATCGGCAGGGGGCCGAAGACGGGCATCCACATCAGCATCCCGAAAGCGAGGAACATGCCGTGCTCCAGACCGTGCACCGCAGCACCGCCGTAGGCTGCGTCGTAGAGCACGGGCAGGTGCCATACGAACAGGTTGACCACCCAGAGGGGAAAGGCGACGAACGGGTTGGCCAGCACCTGGAGGCGACCGAAGAACGGGATGGCGAGAACCGGCTGAAGGATCGAACGGGTGAGGCCGAGCACGAGGAACAGGCTGGCGATGTCTCC
>JAUQWL010000008.1 GCA_030835185.1 Solirubrobacterales bacterium
GGAACCGTCTTCGGCGGCGTACTCTTCCAGAAGCCGGATCTCGTCCTTGCGCTTCGGGAATAGGAA
The DNA here is from genome assembly GCA_030835185.1 of Solirubrobacterales bacterium. GTDB lineage: Bacteria > Actinomycetota > Thermoleophilia > Solirubrobacterales > 70-9 > 67-14. The sequence goes on from JAUQWL010000008.1 coordinate 67, forward strand.
GAAGACCACGGCTGCCCCCAGGGCGATCGCGGCCATGCCCGCGACATAGGCCCACTGGTCCCCCTGCAGGAACGATTCCCGGGCGGCGGCGATGATCTGCTTGGCGTACTGGGGGTACTGCTCGGCAGTATTGGCGGCGCTCGAGAAGGAGTTCTCCAGTTCGGCCTCGGTCTTGCTCGAGACCTTGTCTGCGTCGGGGGACGAGGCGATCAGGGAAGCGAACTTGGCGGTATAGCCGGCGGTGAGGACCGAACCCAGCATCGACTGCATGATCGCTCCGCCGAGGTCGCGCTGCAGGTCCGAGGTGGCGGAAGCCATGCCGGCTCTCCGCACCGGTACCGAGCAGGTCAGTGAATGCGAAGCCGGGGTGCCGGCGAAGCCGACGCCGGCCCCGACCAGGGCGTAGCCGAGGGCGATCCTCCAGTATGCGGCACCTTCGTCCCAGAGGGCCAGCATGGCGGCGAAGCCGAGGAAGCAGAACAGGTAGCCGACCAGCAGCGTCACCCGGGCGCCGTAGCGCTCGACCATCATTGCCGAGCGCGGGGCGATCAGCACCAGGAAGAGGGCCGCCGGCAGGATCGCCAGGCCCGAGTCGAGGGTCGAGTAACCGAGAACGTTCTGGAGGTACTGCTGCCCGATGAACATCGCGGCCATCAGCGTGCCGAAGACGATGATCCCGGCGACCGCCGCGACCCAGAAAATCCGCCGCGCTGCGATCTCGAGCTCGAACAGGGGGAACTCGGTGCGGCGCTGTCGGATGAAGAACCCGACACCGGCGGCGATGCCGATTGCGAGCAGCCCGAGCATCGTGGTCACGGCGTAGGTCGGCGGAACGAAATTGATCGCCAGTACCACGCCGGCGATCATCAGGATCGAGAGCATGCCACCCAGGTGATCGACCGGGTCCGTGGTTTCGTTGACGTGGGACGGGATCAGTTTCACCGCGAGCACAAGCGCCAGAATCGCGAGCGGGATGGTCACGAGGAAAACCGAGCCCCATGCGAATTGCGTCAGCAGCGCCCCCGAGATCAGCGGCCCCAGAGCCGAGATCGCACCTCCGAGGCCCGACCAGAGGGCGATCGACCTCGTCCGCCCCGGGCCGGACCAAAGTGCTGTGATCAGCGCGAGCGTGGTCGGGAAGGCCATGCCGGCGGCGAGACCGCCGAACACTCTGGCGACGAACAGGACTTCGGTGCTCGGCGAGAAGCCCGCCAGGATCGAGGCCGGGATCGCCAGCGCCGTACCGAGGATGAGCATCGTCTTGCGCCCGTAGCGGTCGCCGACCGCTCCCATGTACAGAACCGAGGTGGCGAGACCGAGCGAGTAACCGACTGCGACCAGGTTCAGCCCGGTCTGGCTGGCGTCGAAAGCCTTGCCGATATCGGGCAGGGCGACGTTGGCGACGGCCAGGTTGAGGTTGGCCACCGCGGCGACCAGAATCAGCGTGGCGAGGACCAGCCCCTGCCTCTTCGGTGCTGATGCTTCGCTCAGAACCAGCTCACCCCCATGACGACGATCGTACCGTCCGGCCCGGTCCGAGGACCGGCGATCAGGCCTGCGAGGCGAGCCAGTCGACGATCGTGTGGCCGATCAGTCCGCCCTGGTCTTCCTGGAGGAAGTGGCCTGCGCCTTCGATCACCGTCAGCGGTTCGGCGGTCGGAAACAACGTCTGGACCTGGTGGCCGACCGGGTCGAGCGGCAGTGCCGGATCCGAGTCGGCCCAGAGCAGCAGGGATGGGCGGGTGTCGCTGCGCAGACAGTCGATCGTAGCCTGTCCCTCGGCGGCCCCGGGCGCGTCGGGCGTCAGCGGGATCAGGGGCGGGAAGGTACGCACCCCGGCCTTCGACTCGACGTTCGGGAATGGCGCCGTATAAGCGGCAAGGACCTCGGGGTCGAGCTCGCCCACCGTGCCGCCCTGAACCAGCATCTCCACCCTGACGTCGCGGTGGCCGGCGACGAAGTCGCGGAAGTGGAGCCAGTTGTCTGTCATCTCCTGACGTCCGTTGAAGACCCCGGTATCCATCGCAACGATCCGGGAGAAGCGCTCCGGTCGCTCGATCGTTGCCGTTCGCAGACCGATCGGCCCGCCCCAGTCCTGACCGACCAGGGTGATGTCGGTGAGGTCGAGTTCGTCGATCAGGCTGACCACTGCGTCGGTGTGGCGATCCATCGAGTACCAGTCGTCGTCAACCGGCTTGTCGGAGCGGCCGAATCCCGGCAGGTCCGGTACGACGCAGCGGTAGCCGGCGGCCAGGAGTGGTCCCATCAACTTGCGGTACAGGAACCCCCAGGTCGGCTCGCCGTGAAGCATCAGGACCGGGGGCCCCTCGCCTTCGTCGAGGTGGGCCAGCCGCATTCCCTGCCACTCCCGATACACGGGCTCCCAGGGGAAGTCGGGAAGGTTCTGGAATCTTTCGTCCGGAGTTCTGAAGGTTTCCATCAGCGACAGAGTAGCCCCACGCCCTCGATCCGGGGCCGGCCGACCGGGATCTTCACTCGTGCGTCTTCAGTCCTGCGTTTCGGGTGGGTCGGGGGCCTGCCCGGCCGGATCGGGTGAATCGGCCGGCCCGACGGTCTTTTCGTCTTCGTCCGGTATCGCCTTCTCGCTGGCCACCAGGCAGTTGTAGAGCGCAGCCGGACCGATCGCGGTGAGCGGGTTGACCGCGACCGAGAGAAGAAAAGTGGCCACCGCTATCCCGGCCATGCCGGTACCGAACGGAAGTGCGAACAGCGAGGCGAACATCGCCGCGAAGAAGATCAGGATCGCGAGCAGCAGCAGGAAGAGGAACACCCTGAGCCCGTTCCCCCGGACCAGTTCACGGCTGCGAGCGAGGCTCTCGAAAACGCCGGGCCGCTCGACGACGGCCACCGGGGGGGCGACGATCCAGATCGTCACCAGGATCAGCCCGGGCACGATCAGCAGGATGAGTCCGGCGGCGACCCCGACGGCGACGATCAGGCTGACCCAGATCAGTTTCGCCAGAGCCGGGCTGAGTGCCGACCATGTGGCCGCGACGTCGCCGGAGTCGCCGCCGACGCAGAGAAGCTGGATCACCATTCCTGCGTAGGCGACGCCGGCGAAAAGCGAAACACCGAAGCCGATCGCCTGACCGAAAGCTCCCGAACTCTGGGCCAGCGAGATCAGGACCGATACGAAAGCCAGCAACAGAGTCAGTCTGATCAACAGGGGACGGTTGGCGAGCGACCGTTCTTTCATCTCTGTGAGCACACCGTCGAGCGATAGGTTTGGGGCGGGCGTCACGGGTCCGCAGCCTATAGCTTTGCCCCTTCAATTCCGATGATGCAAGCCACCCCTCCGGACGGGCCCGAAAAGACGCTGGTACTGAACCGCAGGACGGCTGCCGCCATGGCCGTCGCCGCGATACTGGTCGGCGTCGTGGCCGGTTTCTTCGCTTTCGGAGATCGTGGCGGAGCACCCGACGAGCCTGCGGTAGCCGCACCCGCCGGCGGTGCGGGTCCTGGAGGCACCGGTCCCGATCATGCCGGCTCGGGACCGCTCAGCGGCAGGACTCCCTCCAGCCCGTTCGGGGAGTACCCGGCCCGGTTCGAGGGCGACCCCGGAGACCGTTATCCGGCACAGTTCTCGACCGACACGATGTATCCCCGATTCAATCCGGCACGTCGCTACTACGTAACGAGGTGCGTCCCGGGCAAGGTCGATGTGAAGGTGCGCGCGGCCGAAGGAAGCAGCGTCACAGTCGGCCCCTACCCGGCCCGCTCGGGCAACTTCGTCGCCGAGGCCCGCCCGCTCCCGGGACAGGACTTCACCGTCGAGATCGAAACCGGAGGCGACACCATGCAGTACGAAGTGAGGTGTCTGCCGGCCGACTTCCCGGAGTGGAGCTACCGGCTGTACGGCAAGGCACCACGTGGAATGTTCCTGGTGTCGTTTCGACCGGAACCGATCCCTACCTCTCGGAGCTGGGCGATCGTCTTCGACCAGGCCGGCACACCGCGCTGGTGGGACAGCTCGGTCTATAACACCCTCGGCGGTCAGGTCCTGCCGGGCGGCACCGTTCAGCTCGCCCGGGGCTTCGGTGACGGCTTCGGCCAGGACGTTCGCACATCGCAGGAGATCGAGGGTCTCGACGGTCGGGTGATCCGCACCCTGAGAACCCGCGGCACGCCGACTGACGGACACGAGTTCGTCCGTCTGGCCAACGGGAACTCCCTGCTGATTAGCTACAGCCCGCGGCTGGGCGTCGACCTGACCTCAGTCGGGCTCGGGGCCGACGACGGCGTGCTCGACGGTGAGATCCAGGAGGTCAGGGCCGACGGCGAAGTCGTCTGGAAGTGGAACTCGAGCGATCATTTCGACCTGACGGAGACGCCGGAGCGGTGGTGGAGGAAGCTGCGCGGCAACCCGCACCCCGACGGTCTCGGCAGGGACCGATACGACATCTTCCATCTCAACTCGATCGAGCCGTGGGGCAGGCAGCTGGTGGTCTCCAGCCGCCATACCGACAGCGTCGTCGGGATCTCGCGCCGGTCCGGCGAGGTCCTATGGAAGTTCGGTGGCATCAGGGGTCCGAAGTCACTGGAGCTGGTCGGCGACGATCCCTACGCGTCCTATCCCCTCGGCGGCAATCACGACGCCCGCATCGTCGATGGCGACGTACTCACGGTGCACGACAACGGCACCAATCTGGAGGACAGGAAGCGCCCGCCGCGGCTGGTCCGATACCGGCTCGACCTGAAGAACAGGACGGCGACCTTCCTTTCCGACATCCAGGACCCCGAAGTCGCACCGACCAGCCACTGCTGCGGCAGCGCCCGTCGTTTCGGGGACGGCTGGCTGGTCGCCTGGGGCAACAACACGGCGATCTCGGGTTTCGGATCCGGGGACGAACTCGCCTTCCGGATGTGGTTGCCGGTCCCGGCCTACCGGGCGGTCCCGGTTCCCGGATCGGTGATCGGGGCCGATCTCGATCGCGGACTCGACGCGATGGAGGAAGGACCGCCGCCGGCGAGCCGCCCGGTTCGACCGTTCCGCGATCTCGACACCCCCCAGCCGTAACTCCCGC